>BNXH01000113.1 GCA_025999435.1 Bacteroidia bacterium
CTATAGCCAGCATAATAGTATCTGTATTAGTCTTATACAGTGGATGGAATGTGCTTAAAGAATCAATAAATATCCTGATGGAAGCCAAACCTGCAAATATAAACTCCGAAAGGGTTACGGAGTTGTTGAAGTCGATAGACGGGGTAGAAGATATACATGATTTACATATATGGATGATAACTTCGGAATTCACATCTATGACTGTACATTTACATGTAAAGGAAAATATTGATAGAGACCTTATATTAGAGCAGGCAAAACATATTATGCAAGAAAAATACGGGATAAAACACGTTACCATTCAGATTGAAGGACGTGAATTATGCCCGTATGAAGAAACCTGTAATTGATTTGAACTATATGTAAAGAAATAAAATGAAGGTATCATGAGTAAACGATTATAAATATGTTTTTAGACATGTTTTTATTCATAAATACTATCTTTGCATGTCAAATTATTGTTACAGCAATGGCAAAGAAAAACTTCTATGTAGTATGGAATGGTGTAACTCCCGGAGTATATTCCACCTGGAATGAGTGTAAAGCTCAGGTAGAAGGGTACGAAGGGGCAATATATAAGTCTTTCCCGACACGGGAGGAAGCCGGAAAAGCGTTCAATGACAGTCCGTGGTTATATGTCGGCAAGCAAGCTGAGAAAAAGAAAAAAGCATCTATTCACAACATTCCGGAAATTATAAAAGACAGCTTATCCGTAGATGCAGCCTGTAGCGGAAATCCGGGCTTATTGGAATATCGCGGAGTGTATGTAAAAACAGGTGAAGAGGTTTTTAAACAAGGGCCATTTGAGCAAGGAACGAATAATATAGGTGAGTTTCTTGCATTGGTACACGGTTTGGCTTTGTTGAAACAGAAAAATTATTCGATTCCCATATATTCTGATAGTGTAAATGCTATAAAATGGGTAAAAGGAAAAAAGTGCAAAACAAAGCTAGAGCAAGTTCCTGAAAATAAATCTCTCTTTTATATGATAGAACGAGCTGAAAAGTGGCTAAAGGAAAATACTTATACAACACAGATCATAAAATGGAAAACGGACGAGTGGGGGGAAATACCTGCTGATTTTGGCCGTAAATGAGGTTTTATTGATAAAACTCATTTATGAAAGTTTTTATCAGTAATTTTGTTTCAGATTAACTAGAACAAATAGTCATGACAACTCTTGAAAAAGCTATAGCCTTATTACCAACCAAAGGTTATCTAAATATGGATATTCCAAAAGGACTAAATCTTGTCGATGAAATAAACCACATGCGTAAAGAGAAAAACGCGATTATTCTGGCTCATTACTATCAGACAGGCGATATTCAGGATATATCCGATTTTCTTGGCGACAGTTTACAATTAGCCCGTGCTGCCGAAAAGACGGATGCTGATATGATTGTATTTTGTGGTGTGCACTTCATGGCCGAGACAGCTAAAATATTAAACCCTACAAAGAAAGTAGTTTTACCTGACTTATTAGCCGGATGTTCTTTGGCAGATTCCTGTTCAGGAGAAGGTTTGCGTGATCTGAAGAAACAGCATCCAAATGCAATTGTGGTAAGCTATATAAATTGTGATTCCGGCGTAAAAGCTGAAAGTGATATAATAGTTACGTCTTCAAATGCCGGGCACATTATAAATTCGCTACCGGAAAAACAGGAAATTATCTTCGCTCCCGATAGGAACTTAGGACGTTATATTAATCAGGTAACAGGACGCAATATGATATTGTGGGATGGAGCCTGTATCGTGCATGAGGCTTTCTCTTTAGAGCGAATCGCAGAACAAATGCTGAAATACCCTAAGGCAAAGCTGATAGCTCATCCGGAAGCCCAAAAGCCTGTTTTACAAGTAGCAGACTATATTGGCTCTACGGCAAATTTGCTTAATTATGTAGTCGATAATGACAGCCGGGAATTTATTGTGGCTACGGAGGAAGGCATATTACATGAAATGCGCAAACGCGCACCGGGTAAGAGTCTTATTCCGGCTCTTACAATCGATGAAAAATGCAATTGCAGCGAGTGCCGCTTTATGAAGCTTAACACAATGGAAAAGCTTTATTTATGTATGAAATATGAACTTCCGGAAATATTGATGGATGAGGAAGTCCGGTTAAAGGCATTGCGTCCGATCAATAAAATGCTGGAATTGTCAAAAGCAATAAAATAATAATAATTATAGGAGATGAATTATAGATTATAAATCTAGAAACAGAATAGTTATAACTCATTAATAACAACGTATTTAGATGAGCTTAATTCAACTTTTCAAGCAGATTCTTCCCTATATCAAGCCATACAAATGGCTGATTGTTCTGGCGTTGGTACTTACTTTCATAGGCGCACTCACTGCGCAGGTCAACGCATATGTACTGCAATACACCGTCAATTCCATTACCGAGCTGCTAGAGCAACGTAAACCGTTGAACGAAGGGCTGTACATTGTGGCTATTATTTCCATAGTGCTGTTAAGTAAAGAATTAGTTAATGTCGTTATCACTTTTGGACAAAAATTCTTCGGTGAAAAAATCCGCATTATGATTTCGCAGGATCTTGCCCAACGTATTGTTGAAAAGATCCTGACCTACCGGATGGCATTTTTTACAGCCGATGAGAGCGGTTCGGGTAAACTTCAAACCCGTATCGATCAAGGCGTTTCTTCTCTGACACGCACAGTACAAAGTTTTTTTATCGACATTTTTCCGCTTTTCACTTCAGCCATCGTGGCATTGATAGGTATGTTCAACGCCAATTTCTATGTGGGGCTGGTAGGGCTGTGTATTGTGCCCATTTACTTCTTTATAAGTCAGAAGCAGGCAGGAAAACTTAAAGGCTGGCGGCGTAATATCCGTACTTACCGGGAAAATAAGTCGGGCGGAATTATCAATATTTTAGAGTCGATAAACGTAATAAAGTCGTTTAACCGCGAAAATATCGAGGCAAAAAAACAACTCGAATTGCAAACCGCGCTTACCGACACGCAAATGCGTACACGCCGGACAAATTTTATTTTTGACGGGCTAAAATCTTTTACCGAACAAATAGGAGTGGTAATTATCATCATATTAACAGCTTACCTTGTGCTGACAGGTCAAATGCTAATTGGTGCGATAATGTTGCATATAATGTTGTTCAATAATGTTACGGCGCCTATCCGGCAACTACACCGTATTTACGATGATATAAACGACGCATTGATTTATGCTGAAGGATTTTTTGATATCATGAATGCCGACCACCAGAAAGAGCCATCGGGCAATTACCGGCCTGAAAAAATCCGTGGCGAATTCGAGTTGCACAATATCGATTTTTCATATCCTAATGGTACGCAGGCGTTGTTCAACGTAAACATGAAAATTGAGACAAACAAAATTTCAGCTCTTGTAGGGCTTTCGGGTGCAGGGAAAAGTACTATTATAAACCTTTTGGACAAATTTTACGAACCAACGCGTGGACAAATTTTGCTCGACGGTGTCCCGTTACGCGATTACGATACTCATTTCCTGCGTGAGAATATTGGTATGGTTTTGCAGAAAAATCATATTTTTTCAGGCTCTATTGCCGAAAATATCTTTTACGGAAATGTTAATGCTACACGGGAACAAATGGAAGAGGCAGCAAAAAAAGCATATATTCACGACCAGATTATCGCTCTGCCGAATGGTTACGAAAGTTCGGCTCTCGCGCTTTCGGGCGGGCAACAGCAACGTATTGCCATTGCACGGATGTTCCTGAAAAATCCTCCGATTATTTTCCTTGACGAGCCCACTGCTTCGCTTGATGCCATCGCCACCGAGCAGATTAAAAACTCGCTCGACGCCATCAAGAAAAACCGTACGGTTATTATTATCTCGCACTCTATCTCGCAAATAATCGACTCGGATATGATTTTCGCGATGAAACAAGGATGCGTAGTAGAAAGCGGTACGCACGAAGAGGTATACCGTCAGGGCGGTACATACAAGGAAATTTTCGATGCTTCAGCCCGCAGTTTGAACGTGGAAAAGATTAATGATACGATTGAAGAAAATGGAGAGATTGACTCATAAATTTGTAATTTATAATTAAACGAATGATATATAC
>BNXH01000114.1 GCA_025999435.1 Bacteroidia bacterium
TATTATCGGGGGAAGACGGACTTATGCCGATGCTATTGCCAGGTTGTCAGGGGCAAAAGATGCCCAAAACGCTTATCTCTACTTCTATGACTTGAATATGAAACTAAATTTTGCTTTATCGGATATAGACCAGATTTCGGTTTCAGGATATTTGGGAAGAGATAAAATGGTATTGAAAGATGCCGCAGAACTCAATTGGGGAAATACGTTCCTGACATCGACGTGGAGCCATACATTCAATCGCAAGTGGACTTCCCGGACATCGTTGTCTTACAATCAATACGATTATTATTTCGGGATGGAAATAGGAATGAACCTGAATGGAACCTCTAAAATAAAGGATTATGGCTTTAAACAGGAATTTCAGTATCAGCAGGGAAAGAACAGCCAATGGCGTGTAGGACTTACTTCCACATATCACGATCTGGCTCCGGGGAACTACAATCTCGATTCGGAACAAAAGAATTCAGTTGACCTGTATCACCGCTATTCATCTGAAAATGCCGCTTATATATCGAATCAGCTGAAGATAACAGATAATTTGGAAGTAATTTACGGTCTTCGTGCTTCTGCTTTCATGGCATTGGGTAAAGGACAGTATTACACTCTGAATAATAATAATAATAATAATGAAGTAGTTGATAGTACATGGTACAAATCAGGAAAAGTGGTTAAGACTTATATAAATCTAGAACCACGTTTGTCAGCAGTATATAAATTAAATGATGTATCTTCAATAAAAGCTGCTTACGCCCGTACCACCCAGAATATGCATTTATTATCTTATTCGGCTCAGGGTACACCTTTCGATAGATGGACATCCAGTTCGAATAATATAAAACCACAGATTGCAGATCAGGTATCGCTGGGTTATTTCCGGAATTTCAGTGATAATATGTTCGAATTTAGTATCGAAGGTTATTATAAAGGCATGAAAAATCAGCTGGATTTTAAGGACAATGCAAATATTGAGGGTTATGATGTAATAGAAACTGAATTATTATCGGGTAAAGGTAGGGCTTATGGAGTCGAACTTACGCTAAAGAAACGTCTGGGGCGACTTACCGGGTGGATAGGCTATACACTTTCTAAGTCGGAAAAGAAGATTGATGGCATCAATGAAGATAGATGGTATAATGCTTTTCAGGACAGAACGCATGATTTCTCTATAGTGGGAATGTATGAGCTGAATCCTAAATGGACGCTTTCTGCCACATGGGTATTCTATACAGGAAATGCGATTACTTATCCGAGCGGAAAATATCAGATCAATGGAAAAGATGTGATGTATTATGCTGAAAGGAACGGATACAGGATGCCTGATTATCATCGCCTTGACCTGGGTGCGACTTGTTTGTTGAAGAAAACCGCGAAGTTTCAGTCGGAGCTTGTTTTAGGTCTATATAATGCTTATGGACGCGAGAATGCGTATATGATCCAGTTCCGTACCAACACGAAAGATCCGGGCAAAACAACCGCTTATCAGTACTCGCTGTTTACGTTCGTTCCGTCTGTTTCGTGGAACTTCAAGTTTTAAAATATAAAAGCATGAATCTTATGAAAAATTTAAAGAATAAATATATTACAGTACTTTCGGCTTTGGCTTTATTACTTATTGTCAGTTCGTGTGAAAAGGAAATCGATGTCGATCTTCGTTCTGTTCCTCCACGGATACAGATAGAGGGCATTGTAAAACAAAACCAATTAGCCAGAGTAAGGGTAAGTCATACACTCGATTTTAATGATAACAGCGGTTATCCGTTTCTCAAGGATGCCATTGTGGTAATATCGGATAATGCCGGAAATACCGAGACACTGAAACAAGATAATTCCGGGTGGTACGTTGCCGAGAATATCAAAGGGGTAATCGGCTGTACGTATAACCTATCTGTGAAATATGAGGATAAAGAATATACTTCTATATCTAAAATGCCGCCTTTGGTAAAACTGGATTCCCTGTCTATGTATAAGGCTCCGATTATGGACTATGCAATACCGATGATTCATTTTACCGATCCAAAAGGGGAGATCAATCAGTATTACCGGTGTCTAGTCTTTATTAACGGAAAGCAATTGCCTGATGTCAACGAACTGGCGTTGAGCGCGCAGCTTATGGATGGTAGCCCGATACATCAATTCCTGCCTATATTTACAAACGATGAAGATGTTGATCCTATCAAGCAAGGAGATGATATACGGATTGAATTACAGTGTATTGATAAAGGGGCATACACTTTCTTTTATACATTGAGCCGTATAGAGGACTCAAAGAATAATCCTACTTCAAATATCACTGGCGGAGCTTTAGGCTATTTTTGTGCCGCTACAGTCGATGAGATGACTATTATAGCAGAATGGGAAGAATGAAAGATTAAAACAAACAGAAAAGATCCCAAAGGAAAAACTCTGGGATCTTTTCTATTTTAGAAGAAATCAATAGTTTTATTTTACAGTAACTTCAATAATAGAATCTATATCATCCAGATTACCATTTATAGAAAATGTTACATCTCCGCTTTTTTTATCTTTTTTCCAGATTAATTCAGAATCTACATTTATCCATTTTGCTGATTTGATGTTTGGTATATTTAGCGTAACGGATGGAGTGTTTTTGTCTAAAATATGGATATAGTAGGTTTTCCCTTTTTGAGTAGAAGCTCCCCATGATTGAGGTGAAACAAAGCCCTGTTTGGTTTCATATATAGTATAACCGTATTTTTTTAGCCAAGCACCCATCTGTTCCAGGCGTTCCACGCATTCCGGTTGTATTTTTCCATTTGGCATAGGGCCTACGTTGAGCAATAAATTAGCTCCTGTTCCGGCTGTGCGGATGAGTAGATGTAACAGTTCCTTTTCCGATTTATACTTATCATCTGTTATACTGAAACCCCATGTAGCATTTATCGTTTGGCATGTTTCGAGCGGTAATTGTTGTGATATCTCTTGTCCACTGTGCCCCGCAGTGTTTTCTCCCGGTACATCGCGTTCAAATATTTGGTAATCTTCGCCCGCGAAAGGAGGCAAGTGATGATTGTTTGCGACCAGACATTCGGGTTGTAGCGTATGTATCAACTTATATATATCATCATAATGCCAGTCTACAAAAGTTTTAGGATTTGTCCGGTTTTTATCTTCTGTCTGATCCCAATGCCCGTCGAACCATATTCCGGCAATAGGGCCGTAGTTGGTAAGCAATTCGGTTAATTGGGCTTTCATAAAGTTTATATAATCGCTCCAGTTCCCTTTTTCGGTTCGCCCTGTACCTTTTCCTGTTCGTCCGGTCTCATATTGATAGTCGTTTCGCATCCAGTCTAATAAGGAATAATAAAGCACAAGTTTGATCTCCTCTTTGTGACATTCGTCTGCCAGTTGTTTTATCAAATCCTTTCCGTATGGAGTATTCATAATATTCCAGTCAGATTGTTTTGTTGCCCAATTGCTAAAACTATCATGGTGGCGCGAGGTAAATGTAATATATTTCATACCGGCATTCTTAGCAATTTGTACCAATTCCTTTGCATCGAATTGTTGTGGATTGAAGAAATCCAATAAACGTTTGTAATCAGTTGTTTTTATGGGTCGATTGTTCATAATCCATTCCCCATTAGCTAATACACTATAAGGGCCAAAGTGTACAAATAATCCGAAGCGAGCGTCCTCAAACCATTTCTTACGATTGTTGTCATTTGTATTCATATTAGACTGCCCATGTATTAAATTGATAGAAAATAAAAAAAGGATAAGGGTGTAGATTATCTTTTTCATTGTTTATAAGGTTTTAAGATTAGATTAACGCAAAGGTAATGTTTTTTAAGAGAAAATTTGTCTTTGTCGTTAAAATCCTGTAACTAAAAGACGTCTTGCAGCTTTTATCCCGCATTTCTGATATTTGTTGTAGGCGGCGGCAGCGCTTTCTCTGACGGCAGAGTTATCGCCTCCGGCTATGTATGGTGTGCGTACCTATTTCAGAAAAAGGGCTGAGTGGCAGGAAGTGAGCCGGAAA
>BNXH01000115.1 GCA_025999435.1 Bacteroidia bacterium
TACAGGGCGCGGTTTCAGGGGATTTCGTTTTCCCACCCAAGGCGTTGCCATTGGGCTATATTATGTAGCCCCTTCAGGGCATCAAGGAAATAAACAGGCTGAAGGCCTGATATATTCCAGCCCGGGGGTAACACCCCGGTGAGATGACAGACTAGGGAATCGTGCCCTGTAAGGGCAACATAATAAGTCTTTTAAATGTATGTAAAATATTTTTTATCATGTACTATGGGAGTTTGTTACTTTTTAGTTAAAAAGTTACGAGGTACGAGTTGTTGACTGATGACTACGGTTTTTAATTTGAAAATTAGCGAATTTGAAAATTTGAAAATGGCGCGAAGCGACAATAACAGTCAACAGTTATCAGTCAACAGTCAACAATGGCGCGAAGCGACAAAGGCTATAAGCTAACGGCTAACAGCTAATGGCTAATTGAGTGTGGAGTTTGTTACTTTTTAGTTAAAAAAAAGCAGGAGTTAAAAAGTTATGAGTTATGAGTTTTAAGTTTTAAGTTCTGAGCGCTCACTACTGACTACTGACTACCGACTACTGATAACTGTAGAAGTTTGTTACTTTTTAGTTAAAAACATGAGATAAACCTTTTAATAACTAGAATAATAAAAATTAACCATGGAATTAAAGACAATTCAAGAAAAATTTAAATCCTTGTATGGAACAGAAGGCGTTGTATATACTTCGCCGGGACGTATTAACCTGATTGGAGAGCACACCGACTACAATGGTGGCTTCGTATTGCCGGGAGCTATAGATAAGGCTATGTATTGCGAAATCAAACCTAACGGAACAGATAAAGTTAAGGCTTTTGCTCTTGATTTGGAAGAATCCGCTGAGTTTGGTTTAGGAGAAAATGATCTTCCCGCAAAACAATGGGCTAAGTACATTTACGGAGTTTGTCGCGAAATAATCAAGAAAGGTAAATCTGTACCGGGATTCGATTGCGTATTTGCCGGGGATGTACCTCTTGGCGCAGGAATGTCTTCTTCCGCTGCTCTGGAAAGCTGTTTTGGTTTTGCGATCAATGATACTTACAACTTAGGTTTGGATCGCTTCGAACTGGCTTTGATAGGTCAAGCTACCGAGCATAATTATGTGGGCGTAAAATGTGGTATTATGGATCAGTTCGCGTCTTGCTTTGGAAAAGAAGGCTCATTGATTCGTCTGGATTGCCGTTCGTTAGAATATCAATATGTACCATTCAATCCGGCAGGCTACCGTTTAGTTTTGGTAAATACATGTGTTTCCCACAATTTGGCAGAAGGAGCTTATAACAAACGTCGTCATTCGTGTGAAAATGTAGCGGCAGCCATCAAAAAACGCCATCCTGAAGTGGAACTGCTTCGTGACGCAAACCTCGATATGCTGAAAGAAGTGGCTAATGAAGTGAGTGCTGAAGACTATATCCGCGCAGAGTTTGTCATAGAAGAAATACAACGCTTGCTCGATGCTTGTGCCGCTTTGGAAACAGGTGACTACGAAACAGTAGGTAAAAAAATGTACGAAACGCACATAGGACTAAGCCGAAAATATGAAGTAAGTTGCGAGGAACTGGATTTTCTGAATGACATAGCCCGCGAATGTGGAGTATCCGGATCTCGTGTAATGGGCGGTGGCTTTGGCGGTTGTACAATCAACCTTGTGAAAAATGAATTGTACGATGGGTTCATTAAACGGGCAACAGAAAGCTATGAACAGAAATTCAGGATCAAACCTAAAGTATATGATGTTATAATTAAAGACGGAGCCAGAAAATTATAAGCATAATAACGAAGGAGGCAGAATTTATTTTCTGAAAGAAAAATACAATAGAAGTCGTCTAGACTTTTTGTAAACTAGACTTTTTTACTCATTTCTCATCCTCTTTGTCATGTTGAACGATAGTGAAACATCTCGAAAAGGAGATTTTTCGTTCCTCAAAATGACAAAAGAGGGTAAAAGTTGAAAAGTCTAGACAACTTCATAATAAAATTTGTAAAATATTGATTTGCATCTATGTTTGATTTTTTGATAAAGAGGAAAATAAATTCTGCTTTTAAAAATAATAAAAGAAAGCATGCTCTGAAGAACATGAAGAGTATGCATAATGTCCTGATATTCTTTTCATATTCTGATTGGGAAATTATCAGCCAGATTGCTCAGGACCTGGAAAAGAAAGGGAAGAAAGTGAATATGTGGACAATCTATCCACAGAAAAAAGATGCAGATATTACTATTTTTCCTATTAACGTAAAAGTAATTAGACAGGATGAAATGTCGCTTCTGAAAATATTATCATCTCCGGTGATAGATGAATTTAAATCTTTGCCGTATGATACTCTGATTGACTTAACTACAACACATAGCAATGCATTTACATACCTTTTAGCGCAAAATACTTCTGAGTTCTGCGTAGGTATATCTGAACCGGATCGAAAAATATATGATTTTATTATCCTCAAAAAGGAAAACGAAACATTAAGGGAAACTTACGATCAAATAAAATTTTACCTGAACAATATATGTTAGGGTATAAATTTATTCGTAATTTTGCACAAATATCTTTCTGAAAGCTTGAACTTTTTCTTATGTCTAGAATAAATCTAAGAGGAATGGGAGTTGCTCTTATAACTCCTTTCAAAAATGATGAAAGTGTCGATTATGATGCTTTGCTCAGACTTGTTGATTATCAACTGCAAAATGGGACTGATTATTTGGTTGTGTTGGGTACTACAGCTGAAACTCCAACTCTGACCGAATATGAAAAGAAAAAGATTGTAGAATTGGTAGTCAGCAGAGTGAATGGGCGGATTCCGATCATAATAGGAGAGGGAGGCAATAATACACGGGCAATTGTAGACAAACTGAAAAAAAATGATTATGCCGGAATCGACGGAATACTTTCCGTTGTTCCATATTACAATAAACCATCCCAAGAAGGTATATATCAACATTATAAAGCGATATCTGAGGCTTCTTCATTACCTGTTATATCTTATAATGTACCGGGGCGCACAGGTGTGAATATGGCTCCGGATACGACACTGCGCATTGCGAATGATTTCACTAATATTGTTGCAGTAAAGGAAGCTTCAGGCAATATGACTCAGATGGATGAGATTATCAAGCGAAAACCCGAACATTTTGAGGTTATATCGGGAGATGATGGTGTCACCTTTCCATTAATTACATTAGGGGCCATAGGTGTTATATCGGTTATTGGAAATGCTTTCCCTAAAGAGTTTAGCCGTATGACACGTTTAGCTTTGGAGGGTGATTATGCCAGCGCACTCACTATCCATCACAGTTTCAATGAATTATTCAACCTTTTGTTTGTAGATGGAAATCCGGCAGGCGTTAAATGTATGCTGAACATGATGGGCTATATAGAAAACAAACTTCGCCTACCTTTGGTGCCTACGCGAATTACCACTTATGAGCAGATTAGAAACGTTTTGGTAGAACTGAACATTAAGTGCTGATCAGATTTATGACAAAAAAGATGAGCCGTCCTATTTGTCACCATTACAATGAGAATAATTACCCACCACCGCAATCCTTTAATTTTCATAAGCGGGTGTATTACTTTTTAACTATATTGTTTCGTAGAAATCTTCTCTTATAGGACTGAATACATCTATTAAAACTCCTTCTTCGATACAAACACATCCATGTAAAATATCCGGTTCTGTATAAAATCCGTCTCCGGCTTGCAATATTTTAGTTTCGTCCCCGATAGTCATTTCAAATCTTCCGGATACCACGTAAGTAGTTTGTACATGCGCATGTTGATGCTTATAACCTATCGCTCCTTTTTGAAACATTACCTTGACCATCATTATATTGTTGTCGTAGCCTATGAATTGACGGGTAATTCCTTCACCGGCAGTGTATATTTTCTCCTGATCTGCTATAAAGAATGGTTTACTT
>BNXH01000116.1 GCA_025999435.1 Bacteroidia bacterium
GAGGTTTGTTACTTTTTAGTTAAACAGTTACGAGTAGACGAGATACGAGGTACAAGTTGTTGACTGCTAATTGTTCACTGACTACTAACTACTGTTTACTGTTGACTGTAGAGGTTTGTTACATTTTAGTTAAATTCCGGTTTGTCATGCTGACGATAGGAAGCATCTCCTGTCTCCCGGGGATCGGGATCCTTCCCTGCGGTCAGGATGACAAAGAGGGTAGCCGCGCAAGCAAGGGGCTAACGGCTAAAAGCTATCGGCTAAAAAATGAGTGTGGAGTTTGTTACATTTTAGTTAAAATATACCTCAGAGTCTTCTCAATGGGTACTCAGGGTAACCAAAAATATGGAGAACTTAACAGCCCTGCCCCGACGAGGAGGCTTAAGTCAACGTCACGAAAGAAAATGAAATATTATAATTAAAAATTACCCTCTTTGTAGCCTCCCTTTGGGGAGGTTGGAGGGGCAAAATAAAGATGAAACAAGAATTACTGAATAAGTACAGTATACCTGTACCACGCTATACAAGCTATCCTCCTGCAAACTTCTTTAATGAATCGTTTACAGCCGATTTGCATAGAAATGTTGTAGTTGAATCAAATAAGCGAAAGCCGGAACATATTTCCATATATATCCATATTCCGTTTTGTTATCAAATGTGTTACTATTGCGGTTGTAATTCACAGTTAATGAGAGAAAAGACGGCAATCGTGAATTATATAGACGCATTGAAAAAAGAAATACGGATGGTGTTACCTCTTTTGGATCATAGCCGGAAAATATCGCAGATACATTATGGGGGAGGTACGCCGACTTCCCAGCCCGTGGCTGTTTTGAAAGAGATAAACCAAATGATCCTTTCGGAATTTGAGTGTATCGAAAATCCGGAAATAGCTATTGAATGCCACCCGGGATATATGAATGAGCAATATTGGCTTGATCTGATTCAGGCAGGATTTAACCGTATCAGCATTGGTGTGCAGGATTTCAATGAGGATGTTTTGAAGACTTCCAACAGAAAGGCTTCCCGTATGCCGATAGAAGATATTGTGAAAATTATAAGAGATAACGGATTGTCCCTGAATATGGATTTTATATACGGACTTCCGTTACAAACGCCGGAATCTTTTGCTGAGACAATCAATAAGGCTATATCTTTAAAGCCTGACCGTATTGTCACATTCTCTTATGCTCATGTGCCTTGGGTGAATAAATTGCAGGAAAATCTGGAAAAGACAGGCTTGCCCTCTGTTGAAACAAAGAGCCGGATATACGAAACAGCAAAAGGCTTGTTACTGGATGCCGGATATAAAACTATCGGGCTCGATCATTTTGTCCTTTCCGGTGATGAACTTTATAAGGCTTTGGAATCGAAATCTTTACATCGAAATTTTCAGGGATATTGTACCCGCCGGACAACAGGACAGGTATACGCTTTTGGCATTACAGGCATAAGCCAGTTAGCATCGGCTTATAGTCAAAATACAAAAGATCTGGATATGTATATTGAACAGGTAAATAAAGGGAATCTTCCGATAGCGAAAGGGTATATACTAAGCGAAGAAGAGCAGGTAACACGCGAAGTTATCTCGGAACTGATGTGTAATTACACCGTTAATTGGGAGCAGATCGCTGAGAGAATGAATATTCCTGTTGAGTCGGTAAAAGATGCGTTGAATTATAACGAACTTGCTTTAGCCGATTTTGCAAAAGATGGCATTATTGAGTTTGATGAAGGTCATATTACCGTATTGCCTGAGGCTGCGCCGTTTGTTCGTAATGTCGCGGCATCTTTAGATAAATTGATGCTGAACAGCGAAAAGAAATATTCCAAGTCAATATAGAAAAACAAAGAGGCCTCAATAGATTGAAGCCGCTTTCATTATTTTTTTTAGTTAGATTGCTTTGCACCATTGGCATATTGGTACATCTGCATATTGACACATTAATTACATACCTCCTGTAACCGGAATAACCTCTCCTGTTACATATGCCGACAAATCAGATGCTAAGAATACCGCAACATTAGCCACATCTTCGGGAGTACCGCCACGGCGTAACGGAATCTGTTCAGCCCACTTTTTCTTAACATCGTCAGACAGAACACCTGTCATTTCTGTGATAATGAATCCCGGACAGATACAGTTTGCACGGATATTTCTCGAACCAAGTTCTTTTGCTACAGATTTAGCCAAACCGATCATACCTGCTTTAGATGCAGAATAGTTAGCTTGTCCGGCATTACCGTTAAGCCCTACGATAGAACTCATGTTGATGATGTTTCCGCTCTTTTGCTTCATGAATACCGGAGTAAGTGCGTGGATGAAGTTGAATGCTGATTTCAGGTTGATATTGATCACCATATCCCATTGCTGTTCGTTCATACGCATCATTAATCCGTCACGAGTGATACCTGCATTGTTGATAAGGATATCTACCTGACCGAAATCTTTAACAATCTCTTCTACTACTTTATGTGTATCATCGAAGTTTGCGGCATTAGAAGCATATCCTTTAGCTTTAACCCCGAATTTAGCGATTTCAGTTTCCGTTGCTTTCGCGTTATCATCGATAGCCAAATCGGTGAATGCGATATTTGCTCCATGTTCTGCGAATTTAAGTGCAATGGCTTTACCAATGCCACGAGCAGCACCTGTAATAATAGCGGTTTTACCTTCCAGTAATTTCATACGACAATTTTGTTTTTAAAGGTTGTATGGAAATTCGCATGACCAAATTATCATTAGTTTTGAAGAATTTTAAATTCATACTCATTTTCATAATTTAAAGTATAAATTAATATATTCAGTTTACTATTTCTTCTTTTTGATTCCTTCAAAGTTCAGATAAGCTATATTCTCTCTTTGCGATTCTGTTTTCAGGCTTTCGGCTCTGATTTGTCCTCTTATATAAGGTACTTCCAGTCCCTTTAACGCATGATGCAGAATTTCGGCAGTGGCCTGTGTGTCGGGCATTTCAAATGTTCCTTCCTCCACGCCTTTGTTTAGAATGTCTTTTAATACCTGTATCTCTTTTAAATCGAAGGATTTGCGGACATTCTGTACACGCCATATGTCTCTGAAGAAATCGGCCTTTAATGTCCCATTCCTTACCACAGCATTTTTTATTGCATCGAACCGGGTATAAAAAAAGAGTAGTAGTTTTTCATCTGCCGGCAGTTTCTTGTTGGCTACGGTTTGCAGTGCATGGTACATCTGGTCGAGTTCTGTTTCGAGTACAGCCTGATATACTTCATTTTTATTGTTGAAATATGTATATAGCGTCCTGCGCCCTTTATGTGAAGCAACAGCTATATCGTTCATGGTAGTGTTTTCTACTCCCAATTTTGCAAATAGCTGACGGGCGACGTCAATCAGTATATTTCTGGTTTTGTTTATAGCCATCTATAAAAATGCACACAAGTATTATAAGTGTGCAAATTTAGTATAAATTTATTGAATATGTAAGATTTCGGCTCTTTTTATCGGTTTTCTTTCCTTTTCTGTGGCATTACTCATAAAACAATACTTCGTTCTATCCATTTTTCGGTATCGCCAAATTTCAAGCCTTTGATTGTTACTGTCAATTTATCTTTATTGCGTTCTATCAAAAGATAGAAAAAGCGGATATGAAAATCCGGCCATGTTTGGTTTTCATATCTTCGTTCGCTTTCTTTCAGAATACCTTGATGTAGGCCGCCTCCACCGCCGATAACTAAAAAATCTTTTTCTTTTATAAAATGTTCCAGATTATGCGAATGCCCGCTAATGAACAGTATTGCTTTTGGTGTGGATAAATAACCCGGGATTAGTAATTGCTGCACTTCTTTGTCCGGCTTAATCTTTTTACTGTTTGTAAAAGGAGGCTGGTGAGTACCGACTATTATTATTTTTACGGCAGGGCACTGTTGCAA
>BNXH01000117.1 GCA_025999435.1 Bacteroidia bacterium
GTTTTGAGCAAAGTGATCAGAAGGCAACTATAATATCTCAATCGTTATCCAATTTTATTAAATATTTAAGAAAATCAGAACTAGATGGCATGAAATATCGAAAAGAAAATCTTTAAACTTTGAATCTTTAAATCTTTAAACTTTAAATTATAAATTATAATATCATGTTAGCAAAATTATCACTAAAAGATTTCTTGGCAAAAACGGCAGGCAGTGATCCCGTTCCCGGAGGAGGTAGCGTGGCGGCATTGAATGCGGCTCTAGCATCGGCATTAACCGAAATGGTTGCAAATCTTACGATTGGTAAGAAAAAGTATGAAGAAAAGGAAGATCTTATGCGAAGAATAGCTTCCTCGGCCAGTAATTATATGGCTAGCTTTGTACGCGACATAGATGCTGACTCCGAGGCCTACAATAAAGTCTTTGAAGCATTCAAATTACCGAAAGAAACCGATGAAGAGAAAGCCGAACGCACAAAAGAAATCCAAGCTGCGACTAAGCAAGCTGCCGAAATTCCGATGGAGGTTGCGCGTAAAGCCCTCGATATGATGGATATTATTGCAACGGTAGCAGAGAATGGAAATCAGAATGCGATTACTGATGCTTGCGTGAGTATGATGACTGCCAGAACAGCGGTGTTGGGTGCATTGTTGAACGTAAAAATAAATCTTTCTTCTATCAAAGATATTGAATATGTCGCCCTTATGACGCAGGAGGCAAATTATCTGGAACAAGAGGCTATTGCAAAAGAAAAGGAGTTGCTGGACAGGGTAAATAAAATACTGTAACCTTATGAAGAATGTCTACTATATTGGTTCGGGAGATTTGACTTTCGAATTAATAGAAAATATAATTAATAAAAACCTGAAACTGGAACTAGCGCCTCAGGCGAAAGAGCGTATCCAAAAATGCAGGGACTATCTTGATTTGAAGGTGGCATCGCAGACCACTCCGCTGTATGGGATTACGACGGGTTTTGGGTCGTTGTGCAATAAGAATATATCACCAGACGAGCTTACTCGTTTACAGGAAAATCTTATAAAATCACATGCTTGCAGTGTGGGTTCAGAAATATCGCCGGTGATTGTTAAGTTGATGATGTTGCTCAAAGCTCATGCCCTTTCGTTGGGATATAGCGGAGTCCAGATAATAACTGTAGAACGTATCATCGATTTCTTTAACAATGACATTATACCCATCGTATGCGATCGTGGTTCGTTGGGTGCATCCGGTGATTTAGCCCCTTTGGCAAATCTATTCCTCCCGCTTATAGGTGTAGGCGATGTATATTATCAGGGAAAGAAACGTGAAGCAATGGGCGTTCTCGATGAATTCGGCTGGAAGCCTATCCGCCTGATGAGTAAAGAAGGGCTGGCTCTGCTGAACGGCACTCAGTTTATGAGTGCTAACGGCGTATTTGCCATGTTGAGAGCTTTCAAACTTTCTAAAAAAGCAGATTTGATTGCCGCATTGTCGCTCGAAGCGTTCGATGGCTGTATCGATCCTTTTTATGAAGGACTGCACCAAATGAGGCCTCATCAGGGACAGATCAGAACTGCTGAAACTTTTAGAAAATTACTCCAGGGAAGCGAGCTTATTTCCCGAAAGAAAGATCATGTGCAAGATCCATATTCTTTCCGATGCATTCCGCAAGTGCATGGCGCAACTAAGGATGCTATCAACTATGTCTCATCTGTTTTACTGACAGAGATAAATTCGGTGACAGACAATCCGACGATTTTCCCCGATGAGGATAAAATTGTTTCAGGGGGTAATTTTCACGGACAACCACTTGCTATTACTTACGATTTTCTGGCTATCGCTTTGGCAGAGCTAGGCAATATTTCGGAGCGGCGTGTGTCCCAGTTGATTATGGGCTTGCGGGGGTTGCCTGAATTTCTGGTTGCCAATCCGGGGGTGAATTCCGGGTTCATGATTCCCCAGTATACATCGGCGTCAATGGTCAGTCAGAACAAAATGTACTGCTATGCGGCTTCCAGTGATTCGATTGTTTCTTCCAACGGACAGGAAGACCATGTGAGCATGGGGGCGAATGCAGCTGTCAAGCTTTTCAAGATCATGGATAACTTAAACCATATTCTTGCAATAGAATTGATGAATGCAGCGCAAGGGATCGACTTCCGCTATCCGGTAAAAACATCACCTTTTCTTGAAGAGTTCTTAAAAGAATACCGTAAAGAAGTGCCTTTTGTGAAAGATGATATAGTAATGTATAAAGAAATCCATAAAACTGTTGCTTTTTTGAACAGGGTTTCTTTAGATTTTATGGAATAATATATAGACAAGGGGCTGTCCCGAAAGTAAAAGATCCTTCATCCGTCATTGCGAGTCGGAACCCAATTTTTTGGGCACAATGTGTATATGACAGAATGCTAAATCGCTACATTTTTGATATGTTGAATTTAATTTATCTTTCAATTTAAGGGTAGATCTTCTGTTATCAAATTTAAGAGAAAGAATCTCTCCCTCATACTCAATCAGGGTATCTACTTTAAAATAGTTGTTAATTCTTTGATATTTAAATAATTCAAAAAAATCATCTTTTGATAAGTTCGATTTTATATCACCTCTGTTTAAAGCTTTTTCTAACCATGTCAGTGTAGAAATAACTTTAGCTATCGTACTTTTTCCGGATCCTTGATTACCAATGAATACCGTAACTTTATTTATATCAAGCCATTCATTGTTTCCTAAACCATCTTTGATAGGACCAAAATTTTTTATTTTTATTTTACTCATATTATATTATTAAAAAGCCGGATTATAAAGTTACAAATTTTCTTTGAAAAAGTGTTTATTTCAATTTTTCGTTATTTATGTGTCTGTCTTTATCTCTGTTTGTTTTCTTTTCCAGATTTTTCTTAAATGCTTCGGTCAAATCTACTCCTGTTTGGTTTGCCAGGCATATCAGAACCCAAAGCACATCAGCCATTTCATCTCCCAGGTCTTTGCCTAGATCCGACTTCTTAAATGATTGATCTCCATACGTGCGAGCCATAATCCGGGCAAGCTCACCAACCTCTTCGGTGAGGATGGTCATATTGGTAAGCTCGCTGAAATAGCGGACTCCGATTGTTTTTATCCAGTTATCGACTTCATTTTGTGCTTCTTGTATAGTCATATTTTTTTATTCTTTTACTTTCGAGTCTATCCAAATGGTAACAGGCCCGTCGTTTATAAGCTCTACTTTCATATCGGCTCCGAACTCTCCGGTTTGTACCGGTTTTCCCATTCTATAACTCAATGTATGACAAAATTCCTCGTAAAGCGGAATAGAGATATCGGGTTTAGCTGCTTTGATGTACGAAGGGCGGTTTCCCTTTTTTGTAGAGGCGTGCAGTGTAAATTGCGATACTACCAACATTTCGGCATTTATTTCTATTGCCGGTTTATTCATCACTCCGTTTTCGTCGTCAAATATACGCAGATTTACGATTTTATTTGTGAGCCACTCTATATCTTCCTTATTATCAGTCTCTTCTATTCCCACAAAGATAAGTATTCCTTTGCCTATCTTCGATTTTATATTGTTATCTATTGTAACAGACGCTTTAGTAACACGTTGTACAAGTATCCTCATAATTTCTGTTTGGTCAGTTTCGGAACATAAAGGTAGGAATTGTGATTAGT
>BNXH01000118.1 GCA_025999435.1 Bacteroidia bacterium
CTAATGATTATCAATTAGTTATAATTAAAAAATTTCAAACTGCTTATTTTCAGTATATTAAAAAATATATTATTTTGTAAATACTTGATAATCAATTAAAATAAACTCTTATTCAATATAAACTCTATTATAAAAAATCCGAAATTCCGGACTTTTTATTACCGGTAAAAGTGAAACAGTTATAAAAGAATTATTCTTTATAAACGGAAAATAATATCCAACATCTAAAACACTAGACATTATATTCAATAAAGTTATATATGGTTCAAAATCAGTAAAATGAAATTCTGAAATTATGCAGACCGCAAGCAATAAGCATGACTAAATCGTCAAAGCCAAACTTGCGGCATCTGAAACGCTCTTTGACTGTTGCGACATTTTTTGACTCCGCCGATGGCATGTTCAACAAGAATGCGAAAGCTGGATATTTTCCTGTTTTCTTCTTTTTGAACATCTGACAATTGCCTTCCCTTAGGTTTCTTTGTCGGCATCATAACCGTTGCGTTTACAGGCTTATGCCCAAGAAAATCGGTATCCTGCCAAATCGTAATTCCCGTGGGTAAATTCAAAGGCTGTTCATCAACTATCTTCTTGTCATGGGTACTACCATCATAGGTCTGGGAAAGCCAAAGAATCCGTTTGTTAGCAGTACAAAGCAGGTCATTCTTCACGTTATGCGTTTTTTTTACCACTATAACATGATTTTTGCCTGTCAGAATCCTGCGGACGTTCTATTGGCCTTTCTGTTCCATCAAGCAATATATTTTCACTTTGGCCTGCCAGATATTTTACCCTTAAATGATTCCTGTCAGGTAGTTCACCCAACGTTTTCAAGGTTTTATACAAAATATCAGATAAGCGATGTATCCATTCATTGCATTGGGGTTGAGTCATATCGAACATCGTTGCATGATAATCCTGTGAGGGGTTATTCTTCATATAGGATAGAATAAACAGCAATTTATCTGTTATACAGGGTAATTGACTGCTTTTTCTCCCATAAGAAACCCGTATGCGAGGCTGACCTTTTAACGTAAAATGAGAATGATATTCTTCCCAATGATACTTAAAGGTTGGCAAAAATGCTTCAAACTCCGATAAACTAAAACCTGTTAATGATAATAATTGCTTCGGATTTTTTCGAATCTTGTCGTATTTCATTTGTGATTAATGAATCGCAAAAGTATGTAAAAGAACGCTTTAATAAACTATTAAATATAAACTCTAATATTCGATTATTTTTGCAGTCTGTAATCGAAAAGCGGTCTTTGTATTTGTGCAAAATGGGGTAAAGTGTAGAGGTTCGCTGGTTTCTAAATCGTTACCTATTGAAAAATAATACATACGTAATTTATTGATTAATAGCCGATAAAGTATTTTATTGTGTCTTGCTACATGGAATGACAGGGGGCGGATTATCCCGCAAAGCTTGGCTACTTCTTTCAACAGTTTATTGATTTTCACTTGGCAATAGACGTTGAAAACTAAATCATCCTTTGAAAAATCCTTATACCTGTCAATAATCCGTAATGGGATATCCAGCAGCTTGACATTGAACGGTATGCCTGTCTTTTGGCGCGATTTGGAAATCCACAGGCCGCCGTCTTCTTCGGTAATAACTTCTTTCCAAGTCAGATTTTTTAGGTCAATATAGGATATACCTGTAAATGAGGCGAAAACAAACATATCGCGGACAAAATTCAAACTTGGGGATTCAACCGGGGTAGAAATAAGCCGTTCAAACTCACCTGAACCCAATGACCGGATGCTAAACTCCGGTCGTGTCAGTTTATAACCGAAAAACGGCGGGTGACTGATTAAATTCTTGTGTAATGCCTTTCCTGCTGCGGATAACAATTGGACAATAACACTATTAACCGATACCGGTTTCAATTTTCTTTTTATCCGCAAATAGAAATCAGAATCTTCGATAAACGGCAAATTTAACTGTGAAAGCGGGATGTCTTTAACGTTATGCTTCTCACTCAGAAAGCGTTTGAGGTGTTTGCGGGTATTGACGTATTGCAGGTAGCTTGACTGTTTCCGGTCAATGCCGATGCGTAATTGGAACTCCTGCATGATTTCATCGAACAGGACAAGCAATGTTTTCTGCGTACTTGCAATACCCTGAAAGGCATTCTTCACTTCCAATGCGGAAACTTTTCCGGTACGCTTGAGGATTTCCGAATAATGACGGTGGATATTGAGATTAATTTTGTTAATCTCACGGTTTAACATGATTGCCGAATGGCTTTTTCCAATGGCTCGCCCCGATTTGACATTCCACAGTCTTTCATCGGCTTTCAGCTTGGAACTGAATTGGGCGATGCTCTTGCCGATAATGATTTTTCCAACTACCGGATAAATGGAAATATCCGATTTTTTACTTTTGCGTTCTCGTTTGATATAAAACGACACCTTTAAATCTACGTTCATAAACTCACATTTTTTAAGTTACAAAATTACTTGATTTGTGAGTTATTCGAACAATGTAAAGTGCAGACAAACAGTGTTATAAAAAGCCAACGAATGACACCGTTTTGCCGGATTCTGCGCCGTCCCGAATGGGTAACGGATAAGAAACGGAACGTTTGCTTTTTTATGCCGGAAACGGCTTTTTAGCTATCCGGCAGCGGATGCCAACCAAAGTCAAATTTGCTGATTTCTATTGGATTACCTTGTTTCTCTCTGGGGTGCTTTTTTTGAGGTGGGTTTGCAAATATACGAAAAAGATATGAATAGCTTGTTTGTGCATATAAGATTCGTATCTTTTCGGTGAATAAGAATTTTAGTTTACTAAAAAATAGTTATTGATAGATAGCTTGTTATAAAAATTGTAAATAAAAGTTGATGAAATTGTTTGTGGAAACAAAAAAAACATCTACATTTGCATCGCTTTTGAAGCAAAGTGTTGTGTTTAAAGTACATTGGAGAGATGGCAGAGTGGTCGATTGCGGCGGTCTTGAAAACCGTTGAACTGAGAGGTTCCAGGGGTTCGAATCCCTTTCTCTCCGCTTTTTATTAAAAATTAGACAATTTATAAGCATCCAATAGGATGCTTTTTTTTATGTCCATACATTTTTAAAAGCGTTGATTTATAATTGATTATAAAATATTCTCACCTCCCTGAACCTCGCAGTTCAACGGTTTTCAAGCGTTGGGTTTTCTACCAAGAAAGTGACCTTTTTATAACTGTATTACAAAAAACTGCATTAAAAGGGCAATTTTTAAAATATTAAAAATATAAAGAACTCATTTAATTATCTGAATCAAAGATAATTATAATCAGTCACTCCACCAAGGATATCAGTCACTCCTTCTATAAAAGCAGTCACTTTTAACATTCTACACCCAATTATTTAATAATTATTTCAGCAAAACCATCTTAATCAAATCTTTATTAGAAAAGGTGAATAAGATGAAGAAACTACCAATCTATGATGTCATATTATCAGATGATGATTTAGGTATGACAGCAGTAAGTTTTGTAGATGAACCTGCTGGAAAATCCAGCGCGCGTTGACCCCGTGCGCCGGTCGAAGTTGACCCCTTTGACCAAAATATGACTGCCCCCTTGTGCCAAAATAAAAATGACCCCTGTCGACATATTAGCCGGCAGGGGTTTTT
>BNXH01000119.1 GCA_025999435.1 Bacteroidia bacterium
GCTTATTCTTATATGTAATTATTTGAAAATGATATAAATATTGAGATATGAGTGAGAAAAGTTTTGAACATGATTTGCAAGAAGACGATTTTGTCGATTCTGAAAATGTGACAAATAATCAGGCTGAAGAAACTGAAAATACGGAAGCTAATGACAATGTGACTGATTGGGAATCGAAATATAATGAATTGAACAATTCTTATTTACGTTTAAATGCTGAATTTGATAACTATCGTAAACGTACTTTGAAAGAAAAAGCTGATTTGTTGAAGTCGGGAAGCGAACGTGTCTTAGTAGATGTTATAGCTGTTGTCGATGACTTTGAGCGTGCTTTGGAAAATATTTCTAAAACAGAAGATATAGAGGCTGTGAAAGAAGGTATAGAATTGATATACAATAAATTTACAGGTTTTCTAACTAAACATGGAGTGAAGGAGATGGAAACTATAGGCCATCCTTTCGATTTGGATAAGCACGAAGCCATAACTACAGTTCCGGCTCAATCGGAAGATGATAAAGATAAAATAGTAGACAGTATACAAAAGGGTTATATGCTTGATGATAAGGTGATACGATACCCAAAAGTAATTGTTGCAAAATAAAATAGAAGAAGACATACCAATGGCAACAAAAAGAGACTACTACGAAGTATTAGAGGTGTCTAAAACAGCAACTGTAGAGGAGATTAAAAAAGCTTATCGAAAGAAAGCTGTCCAATATCATCCCGATAAAAACCCCGGAGATAAATCCGCGGAAGACAAATTTAAGGAAGTCGCGGAAGCATATGAAGTGTTAAGTGACGAACAAAAACGTGCTAAATACGACCAGTTCGGACATGAGGCTCCGGGTGGCTTCGGTGGCTTTGGCGGCTTTTCCGATCCATTCGATATGTTTTCGAGTTTTGGCGGCTTCGGCGGTTTTGGTTTCGGCGGACAACGCGGCCCTAGAACTAACCGTGGATCGGATTTGAGGGTGAAGGTTAAATTGTCATTGAAGGATATTGCTTCAGGCGTAGAGAAAAAAATCAAAGTAAATAAATTTGTTGCATGCTCACATTGCAGGGGTACCGGCGCTGACGGAGGAACTGCTTACGAAACCTGTTCTACATGTAAAGGTTCGGGGGTTGTTACCCGTGTGATGAATACGATTCTCGGTCAGATGCAGACCCAATCTACATGCCCGACATGTAACGGTGAAGGTAAGACTATCACGAAAAAATGTCCTCATTGCGCCGGGGAAGGAATCGTCCGCGAAGAAGAGGTTATAACAATAAATATTCCGGCAGGGGTTGCTGAAGGAATGCAACTGTCGATGAGCGGAAAAGGAAATGCGGCCCGTCATGGAGGAGTAAATGGAGACCTGCTCATTGTGGTGGAAGAAGAACAGCATCCGGAATTATTCAGGGATGACAACGATGTTGTTTACAACTTATTATTGAGTGTTTCCACGGCAGCTCTGGGAGGTAATGTTGTTGTTCCTACCATAGATGGTAAAGTGAAAGTTACGATAGAGCCGGGGACGCAACCCGGAAAAGTTCTTCGTTTGAAAAACAAAGGGCTTCCTAGCGTAAATAGATATGGTACAGGAGATTTGCTTGTTAATATAAGCGTATATATTCCGGAAAATCTGAGTGATTCCGAAAAAACAACATTGACAGGACTGGAAAATTCTCCGAATTTCCAGCCAAGTAAGTCTATGAAAGAAAAGATATTTAATCATTTCAGAAAAATGTTTGATTAAGTAAACAACTTAAATACAAGGCTGGGATTGTACCGAACCCCAGCCCTGTATATTCATTTTGTACGGTTATTTACCTATACACTGCCGCTACTTTCTTTTTATGTTGGAAGTTTAGATCTGTATCTGATTTTAATAAAACGGGAGAATCCGCATCAAAACTTCCAAGTGTAAAATATCCATTTCTATCGCCATTCCATCCCCAGTTCATTCCAAAGAGGGTTCTCTGTTCTTTGACTATATGTGACGAATGGCCGGTTATTACCTTTTCGTCTCTGCTGAGATAGTAGTCATAGCTTACTATCTCTACCAATACCTCTTTTTCTTGTATAGCATAGCCGTCTATAACCCACGCATGGCCACCACCATATGTATTAAAAAGTATCCAGTTCGTTTTTTCGCTTTTGCCATTGGCGGTCACAATTCTACCGTTATCCAATGAACTTTTTATATATGCTGCATCATATCCTGTAGGTTTATCTACTTTAAAACCCAAATCCTTCAGGTATTTTAACCCGTCATCTTCATAATCTGCTCCGGTTTCGTCGCAGTCATAGTCGACCCCGATCTTAAAGCCGATACCTTCCATCAATAGAGCCGCCGTCTTTTTTATATTAAGTGGTGCAGATTTCATTTTGGGTTTATAAAACCTGTTGTAAGCTCCTGAATATTGATTTAATTGGTCCCAGTCGAGGTTTACATCTATTCTTCTTCCAGGCCAGCCTTTATAATAGTATAAGCTGCCGGGGTATTTGTAGTACGACATCACTTGTGCAATCATCACAGGCACACAGCCGACAGGAGTATCACCTTTCCCACAATTATGGTATTTCACACTATCGTCAAAAACCTTTCGTTGGCCCCATTCCACATAGGATAGCGGGCCATGGCGGTATATGGTGTAGTAAGGTGTTTTGTCTGTCCTGTACACTTCCTCCAGATGCATAGGTACTTCTTCCATAGGTACCCCTATACGTGCGCTTTTTATCTCTTTGTTTATGGCAAGTTGCAGCGAATCTTTCAGGTACTCGGCTTCGCGGAGGGTCGATACCAGATAGTCTTCTACATAGTCGAATACCGTAGCTGCTTCCACACTTTCATATGCATCCTGCATATGCAGGTTTCCGTCGGGAGTACTGCTGATAACGTCGTCTTTTATCTGGCGGTCGGCAGCAACGATGGTATAGCCCCGGTTATCTGCATAATTAACAATATAAGCTACTGTATCCGGCATATCTTTCAGCTTGCTGTTGCTCAGGTTGGGGAAGTCTGCCGAACGCAATACTTCTATGCTTTCTATTACTTGTGTAGTAGACGATTTTTTCTGTCCATTGTCCAGAGATAGCGCTATTTCTAATGCCTTATCTTTACCGATTGTGTTTTCCGCATTGAATACCCTTGCCAGTAGCAATGGGTCTATATTGGAGGCTATATTTATATCTGTCTGATCTTCTGTGATTTGCTCTTATGTACAACTAAAGAAGATTAATGTCATAAGAAAGCTAAAGGTGTAGTGTAAAGTGGTTTTCATAATGTTAAAATTAAATGTATACCCGCATATTTACCTAAAATGATTATCTTTACAAAGAAAAATCTAAGTTCTATGACCTTAATCGATTTTTTCTCTCAATTTCCGGACGAAGAGAGTTGTAAGCAAAAATTCAAAGAGTATCGAGACCAATCTGGTGTTATTTGCCCCGAATGTGGTGGGGATGACCATTATTGGAAGCAGGACAAGGAGCAATATGAGTGCAAGGGTTGTCTACGCGCATAACCCTTAAAAGCGGTACAGTGATGCACAAATCCAAACTGCCATTTCGTTATTGGTTCATCGCTATTGATTTACTTAACCTGAGTTCCGTTTAAGAAAATCAATAAGAAAGTTGG
>BNXH01000120.1 GCA_025999435.1 Bacteroidia bacterium
TTAATTAACCTATCTAAATAACCACATATGGAGAAGATCACAAACTGGGAAGTCCTGGAGTGGGCTAAAGAATTTTTAGCCAAGGCCGATGAGGAATTGACTCCCGAAGAAGTAAAAGAGCAAAAGAAATTTGCTTCGCTGATTCAAACACCGGCAAATAAAATATTATTATCTAAAATGCTCGACGAATCGTCGCAGGTAAGAGACAGCCGAAAACTGGCAAAACGAATGAAGCTCCTTATAAAAGAATATGGAGTGCCCGATTTTTTCAACTCGTTCGACCAATTCCAATTGAAGCTATTTACTTCGTTTGGTTATATGTTCGACAAAATATCTATCCCCTTGTTTAAAGCAAGGCTGCGTAAAGAGACCGACAAGATAATAATATCGGAAGAACGTCCGGCGCTTACAGGTCATTTATCCGGTAGATGGAATTCCCGCATAGGACAGAATGTAAATCTGCTGGGAGAAGTAGTACTGGGCGACAGTGAAGCAAACAACAGGTATGTACATTATCTGGAAGCATTGAAAGAGCCGGATATTAATTATATATCTATAAAACTATCGGGTATTTATGCACAAATACATTCGTTAAGCTACGAGCAAAACAAGAAAGATCTTTGCGAACTGGTAGCCGCCGTATACAGGCAGGCAATGAAATATACCTATACCGATCAGGACGGAACAGAAAAACATAAGTTTGTAAACCTCGACATGGAAGAATACAAGGACATGGAATTAACTCTCGATGTGTTTATTTCTGTTCTGAGCATGCCGGAGTTTAAAAACTATACAGCCGGAATCGTGGTACAGGCTTATCTTCCTGATGCAGGATATTTGCAAGAGCATTTACTCAAGTTTGCGAAAGAACGTTACGCTGATGGCGGAGCTCCATTAAAAATGCGATTGGTGAAAGGAGCCAATTTGCAAATGGAAAGCATTATATCTTCTCTGAAAGGATGGGCTAATCCGGTTTTGTCTACCAAAATAGAAGTAGATGCCAATTATATGCACATTCTCGATATAGCCTTGCAACCTGAAAATGCCAAAGCCCTGCACGTGGGAGTGGCGTCGCATAACTTCTTTAGTATCGGTTATGCTTACTTGTTGTGCGAAAGAAATGGCGTGTCGGATTATGTGACATTCGAAATGCTCGAAGGTATGGCCAATAACCTTCCTCGCGTAATCAGGAAACTTAATAAACAAATTATACTATACACTCCGGTAGTACGGAAAGAACACTTCCTGAATGCTGTCTCCTATCTGGTTCGCCGTTTGGATGAAAATACAGGGAAAGAAAACTTCCTTAGCTATTCGTTCAACTTAAAACTGGGTAGCCCTCAATGGAACTTCCTGGCTAACCAGTTTGAGGAAGCATACAAATTGAAAGACAGTATGAATCTGGCTCCGAAGAGGACACAAGACAGAACAAAATCACCTGTTCCGGTTAAAGATATTAATGTATTCAGGAACGAACCGGATACAGATCTCGACCTCGACCAAAACCGTCAATGGGCACTGGAATCATTACGCAAGTGGGGAACTATGGTAAATGATAAAAACTTTATTGTTCCTGTACAAATCGGAGATAAAGAAGTTACCACCGATCATAAGAAAAAATATTACGATCGCAGCCGTAACGATGAAGTATGCTTCTGCGAAGCGAATTTATCGACATTCGACCAAATAAAAGAGATTATTTCCATCGCCGGAGAAGATAAACCGGAATGGAGAAAAACCGACGTAAACAAGCGCAATGAGATACTTCATCAGGTAGCTGACAACCTGAGCGCCAAGCGTGGCGACCTGATCGGGTGCATGGCTGCCATTACGGGCAAAACCTTTACGGAGGGCGATGTGGAAGTGTCTGAGGCTATCGACTTCTGCCGCTTCTACCCTATCGCGATGAAACATTTTGCCCAACTGGATACTGTTTCGTATGCGCCTAAAGGAATTATTTTAGTTATTCCGCCTTGGAATTTCCCTCTGGCAATACCTGTTGGCGGCGTTGCTTCGGCATTAGCAGGAGGAAATACGGTAATCTTGAAGCCCGCGACAGTCGCTTTACCGATTGCATGGGAATTTGCGAAATGTTTCTGGGACGCGGGTGTACCTAAAGATACCTTGCAGGTGGTATGCAGTGCCGACCGCTCGTCGCTTAACTATCTGACGTCTCATCCATCTATCAAGCACGTGATACTGACAGGCGGTACCGATACAGCGTTCCGTTTGTTGGAAAATAGCCCTCGCACTCCTTTATCAGCCGAGACCGGTGGAAAGAATGCGATTATCCTTACTGCGAACGGAGATCAGGATCATGCGATTCTGAATGTTGTAGCATCTGCATTTGGTAACGCCGGACAAAAATGCTCTGCATGTTCACTTTTGCTACTTGACAAGAAAACGTATAATGACGAGGCTTTTAAAACAAAACTGAAAGACGCTGTAATCAGCATGCGAACAGGCAGTGTATGGGATACCATGAACATGGTTGGCCCGATGATAACCAACGACAACGACAAACTGAAGCATGCTATCGAAAACCTTGAGCCGGGCGAATCGTGGCTTGTCGCTCCTGAATTTACCGACGAGAAGAAATATATTCTGAGGCCAACAGTAAAATGGGGAGTTAAACCGGGTAGCTTTACATTTACCAATGAGTTGTTTGCTCCGCTATTGTCAGTTGTATGCATCGAGGACTTAGAGCAAGGCATCAAATATGCTAACTCTTCCGAATACGGACTTACAGCCGGATTGCAAAGTCTGGATGAAGAAGAACAAGAAATATGGAAAAACCGCATCGAAGCAGGCAACTTATATATCAACAGGGGAATAACCGGAGCTATTGTAAGTCGTCAGCCATTCGGTGGAATGAAACGGTCTGCTTTCGGTGGAGGCATCAAAGCCGGAGGACCCAATTATGTTTCTTGTTTTGTTGAATTTACCGAAAAAGAAGTTCCTGCGGTTAATACCAAGTCTATATTAAGTGATTTATTATCTGATGAAAAGGGAAGGAATCGATTGAACTTCGCACATGAAAGCTATTCCAAAGCATGGGACGAGGTATTCTCACAAGAAAAAGATATTAATAACCTGTATGGAGAATCGAACCATTTCCGTTATTTGCCGCTTTCGTGCATAGGATTCCGTGTACAAGAACAAGACAGTCTCGATGATGTGCTATTGATTTTAAGTGCGTCTAAAGCTGCGAAAGCACCGATAACAGTTAGCATCTCTCCTACAGATAGAAAACTGCAAGCTGTAGAGAAAGCAATATCCACATTGGGTGAGTATATTCGTGTGCAGGATGAGGATAAATTTATAGAAGATATGGATAGCCGTTATGAACGCATAAGAGCCTGCTCTACTGATCTTTCTGATGCTATTTACAAAAAGGCGGCGAAACTGGGTAAACATATCGCATCCGATAAACCATTGGTAGAAGGACGGATAGAATTGCTTCACTATCTGAAAGAGCAAAGTATAGCAAACGAATATCACCGCTATGGCAGTATATTCGACGAAAAAAAATAGTTACAATTTGCATTTCTTATGCAGAAAGTCATTTCATCAGTGGCTTTTTCAATTTTTTTTTTAGTTTTTTCATCAATTGTAAGAGAT
>BNXH01000121.1 GCA_025999435.1 Bacteroidia bacterium
TTCTCGTTGGATACCTTTTGTTTTCGCTTTTCTATTTTCAGGAAAAGCCAAAAGAAGATGTATGCAAACAATTTGAAGTAGCTGGAAAAAACGGAGCGGATGAAGAGCAGTTTGTAAACACTGAGGATATAAAAAAATATGTGAAGGAAAAAGGACTTGACCCGACAGGGAAACAGCTCAAAGATATTAATACGAATGCCATAGAAGAAGCCATATTGACGAATCAGCTGATAAAAAAAGCAGATGTATTTGTCACTAACAATGGCTCTATCAAAGCATCCATAGAAGAAAGGAAGCCTTTGATCCGGATTATCAGCGATAGTGGAGATAATTATTATATAGACAATGAAGGCAATAAAATGCCTTTATCTAAACGTTTTACTGCTTATCTGCCAATAGCCACAGGATCAATAAAAGAAAGCTTTGCAAAGACGGATTTATATAAATTTGCACTATTTTTGCATGATGATAAATTTTGGAACGCACAAATTGAACAAATAGTTGTCCTACCAAACCAAGATATAAAGCTAATACCACGGGTTGGCGATCATCAGATAATATTGGGAGACTTAAACGGATACAAGGAACGGCTGGACAAATTGATGACATTTTACCGGAATGGGTTGAATGAAACAGGCTGGAATAAGTATTCCGTTATAAATCTAAAGTTTAACAAACAAGTTGTTTGTACAAAGCGTTAAAATAAAAACAGTTTTTTAGCCGTCTGAGAAAAAGCGGTTTCTAAAAATAAAAAGATATGGAACAGGCAGGTTTTATTGTAGGTATCGATCTGGGTACATCAAAAATAGTCGGAGTATTAGGGCGTAAAAATGAGCAGGGGGTTATATCGATTCTTGCTTCTGAAAGTATACCTTCCGATTCTTGTGTAAAGTACGGAGTCATTTATAATATAGATGAAGCGGCGGGGAAAATCAAAAAGCTCATCAGCCTGTTGGAAAATAAAACCGGGAAGAAGATAGGAAAAGTATATGTATCTGTAGCCGGCAAATCGTTACGGGCCATAGAGCACAATGAAACCAAACTGTCGGATGGAACTACACCCATTACTTTTGCCATGCTCGACAGTATGGAGCAGCAGGCGAAATTAAATAAACCTGACTTTTTTACCAACTACAGTGTACTTGCTCCGGAGTATTATTTGGATGGAAAATACGAAGAAGACCCCATTGAAAAAACAGCATCTACGATAGAAGGCCGTTACCGTCTGGTAATAGGGCGTCCAAATATAAAAAACAATCTGGTAAGAAGTATAACCGATAAGGCGCAGATAGAGATAGCCGGATACCTTGTAGGGCCTGTTGCCGCCGGAGCATTGGTTCTTGACGAAGCAGACAGGCAAGCAGGTTGTGCGCTTATTGACTTTGGCGCGGGAACAACCACCCTTTCCATATACAAAGACGGGCTACTCCGTTATATGTCTGCCATACCATTCGGAGGACGTACAATAACAAAAGACGTACAGGCTTTAGGATTCGTTCACGATTCTGCCGAAACCTATAAAATCCGTTACGGAAAAGTGGGTAAAGACAAGAATAAAGCAGAAGGAAATGTCTCTCCCGATGTTGACCTTAGAGAGTTGAATAAAGTTATTCAGCTTCGTCAGGACGAAATCATACTGAATGTCATCAACCAGATAAAACTGTCCGGTTACGGAGATCAACTAAATGCGGGTATCGTTATGATTGGAGGAGCATCACAGATGAATGGCTTAGTAGATTATTTATCCGAAAAAGCTCAACTCCCTGCAAAACGCGGTGTAGCTAAACGCGTTTATATAAACAACGCCGCCGAGTTGCTACAAAACCCTCTTTACACACAAGCTTTGGGCCTATTGCTGTTCGCCAATGAGAATTGCGAGAAAAAAGAAGAAGCCCCAAAAGCAGCGCCGGTTTACACCCCTCCTATCCCGGTTACTGAACCTAAAACAGAATCAGAATCTGTAGAAGAGAAAAAACAAACTAAGAAAAAGGACAAAAAACAGAAGGACGGAAAACAAACAACACTTTTCGGGTTCTTTGAAAAGATACAGAACTTTGGAGGAACAATGTTCAACGACGAAGAGTAAAAAATAAGCAGTGAGTTTTAAGTAAAAAGTTATAAGTGAAATGAATATCAGCTAACGGCTATCAGCTAATAGCTAACAGCTAAATATTAAAGATATGGATGAAAAAATACTGGATTTTCAATTTCCTAGAAAAACTCAGACAATCATTAAGGTGATAGGTGTAGGAGGTGGCGGTGGTAATGCCGTAAACCATATGTACAACGAAGGGATACACGATGTTTCTTTTGCCCTGTGCAATACAGACAACCAGGCTCTTGAGCAATCTCCTGTTGAAACACGCGTACAACTTGGAAAGAAAACAACAGAAGGACTTGGAGCAGGAAATCGCCCCGAAGTAGCAAAGGCTGCTGCCGAAGAAAGCCGTGAAGATATCGAACGACTGCTGAATGATGGCACCAGAATGGTCTTTATCACAGCCGGTATGGGAGGAGGCACCGGAACCGGTGCAGCTCCGGTTGTGGCTCGCATAGCCAAAAATATGGGAATCCTTACTGTAGGTATTGTAACCATTCCATTTGTATTCGAAGGAAGGAAAAAAATTATCCAGGCATTGAAAGGTGTTGAAGATATAGCAAACAGCGTGGATGCCCTGTTGGTTATCAATAATGAACGCCTGATAGATATATACGCCGACCTTACTATCCCTAATGCCTTTGCCAAAGCTGACGATACATTGACTGTTGCCGCCAAAGGTATCGCGGAAATCATCACTGTACACGGGCATATCAATCTCGACTTTGCCGATGTAAAAACTATCCTGAAAGACGGAGGTGTCGCCATCATGAGTAGTGGATACGGTGAAGGTGAAAACAGAGTGGAAGATGCAATCGTAAATGCGCTGCACTCGCCGTTGCTGAATAACAACGATGTCTTCGAAGCGAAGAAAATATTGTTCAATATATATTCGAGTGAAGAAGCCCCTCTTATTGTGGAAGAGATGGAAGCCGTAGCTAACTTCATGAAGCGCTTTGGCCCGGAGATAGAGGTTATCTGGGGAACAGCTACAGATAAGAAACTGGGAGAGAAAGTGAAGATTACTTTACTTGCCACAGGATTCGGCATGTCCAGTATTCCGGGTATAGATGAGCACTATCGTGAATTGACGGAAGAAGAGGAGTTTCTGGAAGAAGAACGCCTGAGACAAGAGGAGGAGGAAAAACGCCGTATCAATGAAATGATTGAAAAACATTACGGAAAAGACGGGGTGCAAACAATGGCTGTAAAAACATCTTTCTTTAGCCCTAAGCCGGTTATTCTATCGACAGAAGAATTGGATGATGATAAAATTGTAGATGCACTGGAAAATACGCCGGTATTTAAACGCGATGAAAAATTCAATCCCGGAGATTATAAACCGGATGCGAAAAGACAGGGAGATTTGTTTAATAGAAATTAGCAAATGTGGAAATTTAAATCTTTAAACTTTAAATCTTGAAATAGAATTTATATAATAATTAAAGCCAAAATACAATGAACTTATTTG
>BNXH01000122.1 GCA_025999435.1 Bacteroidia bacterium
AAGGGAAGTCCTCGTACAGATAATGTATGGGGACTTCTTGCGTTGAGGGGGTATCTTCCTGGAATTGAATTATTTGAATAGAGAGAAGATTAAGTTGTTCTGTTAAAATACTTTGAAACAAAATGTCATCTAAAAACGTTTCCTATCAAAGAACCACCTATATTTCGGATAGAAATACATTTGTATGATTGAAAAAATAAAAGCTTTTGTAAACAGAATTATCCGCTTCCTCACTTATGATATTTGGTGAAGTTACCGCCGTTTTAAAAGAGAAGTCCTCGTACCGAAAGGTAGGGGGACTTCTTACGTTGGTACAGATCGATGATACAAGTATGTATAACCTCATCTGTTAAACACATCTTTCTTTTTCTCTATTTATTTATCGGACTTTTTAATAATTACAGATTCTATCAATTCTTTTGCCGTAAAATTCTTTAATTGAATTCCATTCGAAGCCACTGCTGCTCTAACCTCCATAGCTTCATCTCTTGACAATTCTTCCAATAAATATTCGGGGCATTGCGGATTTCTGGCAAGTGCAGCACGAACCATAAAGTCCTTATCTTTAGATAAGGCATCCATAATATTTTTATGTAAATTGGGATTCGCTCCCACAGAAGAACGTACTGCATTATTTCCAGATACGGATAAACTTTCCAATAATGTCTCAGGACAATTAGGGTTCCGGGTTATGGATAGCTGCATATTAACGTCTTCATAACTGGCAAACTTGTTCAGTATTTTTTTCGGACAGTTTATATTTGATGCAACAGCGTGATGAATTTCAATGGATTTGTCGCCTGAAAGCTTTTGTAACAGTTTTTCGGGACAGTTCGGATTGGATGCCACACTCAAACGAACTATCACATTTTCGTCTCTGGAGAGTTTATCTAATATTTCCTTATTGGTAGAAGGGTTAGATGCTACGGCTCCGCGTATATTAAATACCTTTGACCGCGAAAGTAATTCGAGTAATTTTTCGGGACAACTAGGGTTAGAAGCTATTCCTGTACAGACCTTCAGATTGTTATTTTCATAGAGACTTGATAAGTAATCTTTCGGACAAATTGGATTAGAAGCCATGGCACAGAGGATGTCCAACGATCCGGAGGCATAAAACTCATCAAACAATTCTTTCGGACAGCTAGGATTAGAAGCAACTGCAACGCTAAAATAAGGAGCATCTAATGCCAGTTTGCGCAAAAGCTCTTTGGGTGTGTTGGGATTCAGAGCGACACTCAAACGGATTAAATCATCTGTGTTTTCTGAAAACAGTAAAAGCAAATCGTTCGGACAAGCAGGATTTTGTGCAACCTTTGAAACCACTTCAACATTTTTATCTCTGGACAAGCGTTCTAAGGTCCAGATATATTCTTTTTTATACTTTCTTGGATCGTCGTCTCCGGGTGAAGCTACTGAATATGTACTGTAACTGAAATTAAGTATAAATAGCGATACAATAAAAATGTTTCTTCCTGAAAAATACTCGATAATTGACATTGTTATTATTTTTTATATGTTGTTTTATAATAGTTTATTTCTTTAAGTTTTTAACTGCATCGACACGGACATTCTGTTCATTGTCTTCAGACAGTTTTTTTAATATCTCCTTGGGGGTGTTTGGATTGTTTGCTACACCCCAGCGAACATCCGTATTTGCGTCTTCAGCTAATACAGCCAGTATATCCCAAGGGGTATTCGGATTTTCGGATACAATCCAGCGTACATTATCATTTCTATCCATTGATAAAACTCTTAATACATTCTGAGGTGTACTCGGATTTTCAGCTACACTCCAACGAACCTCGCTATCTTCGTTTTTAGCCAATATAGCCAATACGTCTTTTGGAGTATTTACATCTTTTGCTACTTCCCATTCGGTAAAATTATTATCTTCATCCGATAGCCTCTTCAATATTTCTCTCGTTTTCGATATATCCTTAATATTCTTGTTATAATTTTCAGTGATTTTTTGAGCTTTATCTATATCTTTATATTCAGAAGAGAAACCATTGGTATCGATCGTCCCGGTCATAGTACGGAACACTCCCCAACGGACATACAGGTTGTTATCCTTCAACAGGATTTCCAGTATTTGGCCGGGAGTATTTTTGTTTTCGGCAACTCCTTTACGGACACGATAATCGGGGTCTGCGGAAAGTTTACTTAATATATCTTGAGACGTATTCTGGTTACGAGCTACACCGTAGCGGACATTCCAGTCATCACTTCCGGATAGCTGCCGCAGGGTATGTTCCTGCAGGCCGGAATTCAATGCTATATTGAGGCGGATAACAATATCATCCCTGCTATCATAATTTTTACCTATATTTTTATCTGGATAAAAATCTTCGAATCCAAAGGAGTCTATTGTCCCATTCATGGTTCGGTTTACAGCCCAACGGACATACAGGTTGTTATCCTTCAACAGGATTTCCTGTATTTGGCCGGAAGTATTTTTGTTTTCGGCAACACCTTTACGGACACGATAATCGGGGTCTGCGGAAAGTTTACTTAATATATCTTGAGATGTGTTCTGGTTACGAGCTACACCATAGCGGACATTCCAGTCATTACTTCCGGATAACTGCTGCAAGGTATGTTCTTGCAGGCCAGAATTCAATGCTATATTGAGGCGGATATCAATATCATCATCCGTCTCGTTCATGACAAGCCATCCGGTAACAGGATTTGCATAATGAATATAAGGCTGTCCTGTAAACGAAGATGTATTATATCCCTTTATAGTATTCGCCTCGCAACAAATGGTAAAAGCAGATACCATAAAGACCACAACTGAATTCGGATACTTCATTTTACAAAATAGAATTTAAGTTACTTTTATAGGTATACAGAGTTAAAACGCTATAAACTACTATTAACATAGCCCGCGGCTAATTTGCCCTATATTTTGAAAAATAAGAAGCATGGGAGAGAAAACTCAGCAATTGATGAACTTGTCAGCAACTTTCCTGTCCGTTATCGGCCCCGCTTGTCTTGCGCTAGTTTATGTAGTCATAACGATAGCAAAGTAAATATTATATTTCTATATTTAATACTTTTTTTGCAAAAAATATAGAATTCATCTTAACTTTTTATTCAATAGCATACTCCGAAACAGATATATTCTGAATGACAGATACTTTTTTATCTCGATTATATGTCTTGTCCTGAAATAGCGTTACATAAAAAGTATTAATGTTACGGACCGGATTACGGTATATTTTCTATTCTGGAAGTCACACTTTCCCTATTCAAAAAGAAGGTTTTTGCTTTAACTGATTTAGTTTTATATAATATCTAAAAATTAATTACACAAATATTTTTAATGAATTCATTCGGCCTGTCCGCCGATGAAAATAGTCGTCAGAATTTGGCAATGCGTTCTTTGAGAGATGATAAATAACGATTGTGAGTAATGCTTTTTCGCATATACCACCATACTCTTTCTACCGGATTGAGGTCGGGAGAATATGCGGGTAAATATCTAATTTCGAG
>BNXH01000123.1 GCA_025999435.1 Bacteroidia bacterium
AAGCAAATCTGGACAGGTATCTGAAGCAATTGGAGGGAGTGGTACGGTTTAAGGAAGACTGAAAAAGTGGAGAATTGAAAAAATAAATATGCCTGAAATAACCGTACTTATGCCTGTAAAAAATGGGCGGAAATATATAAGAGAAGCTATAGACAGTGTCCTGTTACAATCGTTTAAAGACTTTGAATTTATTATAATAGATAACGGGTTCTTTACCGAGAAGGGTGTCTTTTTCAGCCAGGCTGCAAACTATATGCAAAGCCTCTATAATGCCAATGTAATAACCTCCACACAGGCTGTTTCGTCGTTGGCTGGCGGCAACAGTAACATAATGGCTTTTTTAGTAGTGCATAACAATAATACGAACCACGATGAGACCCATGCCGTTATATTGGAAAGCTACAATATGCAAACAGGAAAATATACATATTACGACCCGACAACTGGTAGGCGGCACGACACTGCACATAAAGATGACTTTTTCCGTTTGATGTTTGATATACCTAAATAATAAAGGTTATGATAAATAAAAGATTTTCTGGCTTATTTTTAGCCATTTCCATATCCCTATATATATCCGGCCAGCTGCCGCCCCTGAAACATGAAAGGCGCGATGTACTGGAATACACCGTACCGAAGGGATATAAGGAATATATAACTGGTGAATGTTTCGATGGATATCCTTGTTTAAAATCGGCATTACATTGTATTATGGCGGGATTGTTGTCGGAAGACGAGGAAGTGATCGTTCTTTATTATACTCCGCCATTCCCTTCGGTAGAAGATTCTGTACGCATGACCAAGTTTATGCAGCAAATGGCTCCGGCAGTAGACCGCATGCCAGTGGCGAAATGGAAGAACACCCGGTACCCTGACCGGAACTCTAAGCACAGATCTGCAATGAGAAACAATTTGGGCTATACCCTACGCAGGAGCGATATCCAAAAAGAAGATTTCGACAATTATGTCGGCTACTTTTCCCCGTCCTATGCCAAGGAGGTCTACAATGCCGATTCAGTTGCCACTTACTATTTCTGGCCGAGTTTCGAGAACAAGTCTTACCGGGGGAAGTATACCGGCAGTCAGGCTATAATGGTACAGAAGAGGGACAAGGGCTTTTTTATCATTTACTGTTTCTATACGGAGAAAGCGAAAGCAAATCTGGACAGGTATCTGAAGCAATTGGAGGGAGTGGTACGGTTTAAGGAAGACTGAAAAAGTGGAGAATTGAAAAAATAAATATGCCTGAAATAACCGTACTTATGCCTGTAAAAAATGGGTGGAAATATATAAGAGAAGCTATAGACAGTGTCCTGTTACAATCGTTTAAAGACTTTGAATTTATTATAATAGATAATGGATCTACTGATAGAACTGTTTCTATAATTAAATCTTATGGAGACCCTCGCATACATCTTTTAGAACAAAAATCTGATTTCATAAAAGCTCTAAATAAAGGATTATCCTTAGCTAAAGGAAAATATATTGCACGAATGGATGCTGATGATATTATGCATAGTGAACGGCTTCGTATCCAACACAAAAGGATGGAATATAACCCAGATATAGCTGTATGTTCCACTTGGGCAAAGTCGTTTAAAGATGACGGATCTTTACATCCACCTTTTCAGTTTGGAAATGGATATATAGAGCATGCTACACTACAGTTGCTAAGAGGTAATATTTTAGTACATCCATCTGTAATGATGCGAAAAATGTTTTTGGATGAACATAAGCTAAAATATAGAAATTATCCACAGACAGAAAGCTACAAATTATGGTTTGAGATAGTAAAATGTGGAGGGAGATTGTATGTAGAGCCTCAGTATTTATTGAATTTCAGAATCTCAGACACGCAGGTTTCTTTTATAAAGAAAGAGTCGATATCAGAGCAAACCATTGTTATAAAAAAGGAAATTCTTAGTTACTTACTTGAGAATATTGATAATAATAAGATATTATTGAAGTTGTATAAGGCTATGGTAGAACTAGAAAAAGAAGAAACAATCACACCAAACGATACTTTCCAGTTCTTTTGGGGAGTTTTGAATAAAAAGTTGGAATTAATTGCGGACAATAATCTTAAATTTAGTCAAATTTAAGATTTGCGACATTGGGGGAAATATTAAATATGCACAATATTTATTTAACATTCAATAATTTATCAAACTGGACAGTAAGTGATTCCTGACGTTCAAAATCGAATAGTGTCAATTTGCGTATTTTGTAATAACTAACCCAGTAGTTAAATAATGTGGTTATATAATTTCTTTGTGCCTCCATCTTTCGACTTAAGGAAATAGTTATGCTGTTAACATCTGCTTTTCCCAAGATAAATCGTTGCTTAGTTATATTATAGGCAGAATTAGCAATTTCCATAGCTTGTTTGGCGCGTACTATTAAGTCTTGATAGAGGTTAAATTCTCTTACTGAGATTAATACTTCTTGCTCAAGATTTTCTTCATTCTGATGCACTGTTAGCTGTGTTATATTCAGATTATTTTTTGCCATATTAACACGTCCTTTTCTTACACCCCAGTCCAGTATAGGGATTGTTATACCTACTCTGATAATATCCTGACGCAAGGGGTTACTATATGCATCACCAAAATTATCACCTATCTGGTTAAATCCAACACTAGCAGAAATATTAGCATCAAAACTGGATGATTTCCGGGCCTGATCGACCTCTTTTTCAGCCTGTAAGATTTGTTGTCTGTATGATAATATATCCGGATTATTATTTTTTGTATATTGTAGGGCTTCCTCTAAGGATATATAGGTATAATTCGGCTTTTGTGGCAATTCAATATGTATTTTTTGTTCCTTATCCATCCCCAGAAAGGAGAGGAGTGTAAAAGATGTTTTTTCTAGATTTATTGATGCGGTTTCTTGTGAATTCTGTGCATTTATCAAGTCAAGATGTAAAGTTTGTAGATCCGATTGTGATATTGCAGAAATTTTATCTTTTGCTTTTCCTGCAATGTATAGTGAATCAGCAGATGAAACATTTTCTATAGCCAATGTATATTCCTCTTGAGTCATAGCTAAACTAAAGAAATATTGGACAGTCTTTTCCGAAATATTCTCTCTCGAATATATATATTGTTGTTTAGCTTTTTCATATTTAAGAGGCTCTATTTTTTTCTCCCACTTAAAACTATTAAACCCGAATAATGATTGTGAGTATCCTATTCGTACAGGTACACTCGAGAATTGTGAATAATCATTATCTCCAAAGTTCTTCATATAGTCCAGGCTTGTTTCTAAAGTAAATGTTCCGCCGGTTAAGTCAAAGTTTTGATTAACAGATAATCCTCCTGATGAATATATAGATTGTTGCTGTCTATATACTTCTATATTTTCATTATAATCATACCTCTTAATAAAATTACTATTATACTGTATTGGTGTCACCTGTAAGTTAACTGAAGGT
>BNXH01000124.1 GCA_025999435.1 Bacteroidia bacterium
AAATCTTTATGTATTAATGAAGCTTCTGATTTCTAGCTAAGTAATTTATATGCTTATGCTTTTCTTTGTTCTCCTGTCTGATTGGTCGCTTTTTCCAGTTTATAGAGCAAAGCGAGCGCTCTTTTTTCACTGAAATTGGTCTTCAAAGCCTTCACCGTCTGGTTATAATTGTTCCCTATCATTTGGAACTGGTGGTAGAAATTAGTCAGCCGGATGTAATAATCCATCGTCGCCTTATCCACTTTTACTATTTTAATTTCCTTTGAAAAGAGGGCATGATGGATAAAGCGGCTAATGTTTTCTACTTCCGATTGTTCCAGAAGGAGGCGGAATTTGTCGTTTTCTTCATCGTTCAGGTTGACTGTATACCTGTATTTTGATGGATCCTTTTTAGGCTTCCGGCCCACTGTTTTATTTTTCCTGCTCTTATTATCGTCTGTCATACCGGCAATATTTAGTTACTGATAATCATTCATACACGAATTACGACTTTGGAGTAAATCGCCCCGAGCCGGAAGGCGAGCGGCAAGTTGTTTCGCGCTGCAAGAAGTATTTCTTGCAGCAAGAAACACAACTTGCCATGTTCGCTTGAACATAAATTTGCCTGCTGCAAATTATTGGCCGCCGCATATATCTTCCTGTTTTGTGGGGTGATTTCGCCATTGTCGTAACTGTATATCATTTCAAAAGCAAAGTTAGACCCGATCATCTGCGTATAAAATAGATCGTATTATGTAACAAGACGACATACGGTGTCATATATCGTCAGTGAAGAAAAAAAGGGAGGTAAAAAGGAGAATCCGGCTTTTATTTGCGGCAATAATGCAAACGTGCATCAGGGCAATAACAGAATTATGCCGCAGGGCTATAAAGTAATCATGCGTAAGAGGGATATGCAGACGGTCGGGAAGACAGACGAGTACAAGCAATTGATGATGGTTCAATGGGAACATATCCGGAAAAAGGCTTATGCCGTTGTCGATTCCTCTCCTGCGGGCGCGAGGGATAAGATAGGAGAATTGCTGGAGGCCGATCCTGATCTCGATATTATCCTTGTGGACCTTCCGGGAAGCCTTTCCTCGGACGGTGTATTCAAGACCATTGTCAATATGGACTATGTCCTGACGCCGGTTGTAGCGGACAGGATCGTTATGCAAAGCGCCATGTCGTTCGCTACGGCCGTTCTCGATTACCTGAAAGGAAAGCCCGGGATACCCCTGAAAGATTTCCTCTTTTTCTGGAATAAGGTAGACCGGCGTGCCAGTACGGAGGTATATGACGCCTACCGCAAAATAATGGAACGGCTTAACCTGAAAGTCATGGAAACGGTACTCCCCGAATCGAGGCGCTTCGATAAGGAACTATCGGTGAAAGGGAAACCATTTTTCAGGAGTACCCTTTTCCCGCCTCCCCCCAAATTATTGAAAGGCAGCTGTATCGATGATTTAGCGGAAGAACTGTGTAAAATACTAAACTTATAACGGTATGGCAAAAAGAAAAGAAGTGGATGTGGACGAAGAGCTTATCAAATCCATGATGACGGGAGATATTCCCCGCCTGGGCAGTGAGCCTGCAAAGGAAAAACCGGTAGATACGGAAAGAGATGTTCCGGCAGGAAATATTGAAGAAGAACCTGAGAAAGAGGCCGTACAATCCAAAGCAAGGCGCAGGCGTGAACCGAAGGATTATATGTCCCTGTTCTTAAAAAAGAATACCGGGACAAAGAGGCAGACTTATGTCAATGCGGATTTATACGATAAGATTTCAAAAATTCTCAGTATTGTCGCCAAAGACATCAGCGTCCCTAATTTTATTGATAATGTATTGGAGAACCACCTGAAAGAATACAGGCCGCAATTTTGCTCGATATTTCTGCGAGCTTCTTCCGGGGTCTCCGCGTTCACCCGGAATATTCCTTCAAAGACGAACCTTGTTTTTACTTCGTATCGTTTCATACTGTTTAAGGTATTTGGGGTTGACTAATTATACTTAACGGTTTACCATAGAATGAGTCAATTACGCCGTACACCTGCCTGATGGAATAATCGTAGCCTTTACCGTCCTCTTCCACCCTTAGCCGGAAACAGGGATATCCGCCTGTGAGATGTAATCTTACATCGTCTTTCAACTCCATTTCCATCAGGCTGCCGCCCCCCTGCATGGAACTGAACAGGCCGCAGGCATTACCTTTGGGTATTATTACTTCCGGCAGGTTGAAATCCGCTTCATATAGTTTTTGCAAATCTATTGTCGCGGCATAGGTCAGCAGGTTCGCCCCGCAGCATGAGTTTTCCAGCTCTATATAAAACTGTTCATAGGAAACCTGCTCTTTTCCGTTTCTTGAACATTTGTCAGGAAATTTGCCGGTCGTTTTCTCTCCGCGCCCTGTTAATACTTCTTTCACTTTCGCCGGGTTAAGGTTCAGGGCATCGACCATATCCCCGAAGTAGGAACCTTCGTAGCTGTACCCGCCGGACGATTCCAGCCGGTGCGAGTTGATACAGTCGTAATTGGATAACAGCTCTACACGGACAGGTATTTTACCTGTATTCCCCAAAAGGTCTTTCAGTGGATTCGAATCGTCCCGGCCGTAGATAGCCTCTTTGATCCCTTCTGCGTTCTCCTCAAAGAATTTTTCGGCTTCCCATTTCTTATAGCCCATGTCAGCCAGGTCTCTTTTGAGGCCTTCCATAATATCCAGTACCGATTCTTCCATTTGCGGGAAATACCATTCGTCCACATCTTCAATAAGCGCATCGCCGTTTTTTGCCTCGAGGCATTTTGCAATGGTCCCGGTTTTTTTCTCAAGGTTTTCGTCATAACCGACATAGGCCAGTGAATAGCTTTCATCCATTAATCCGGTTACCATATTCATATCAATTTCTTTTTGTGTATCCATCGTTTTTATCTGTTTAACTGTTGTAAAATGAAAGAAGAGCAGCCTTACGGCTACTTTTCCGTGTTTATTTCCTTTATTCGACATCCCTTTATGTGTTAAATCAGTGAGTCGTTATATTTGCCCTTCGCCAGTCTTTGCATACCAGTGTCACATAGTGCGATTCAATCAGCTTATGCCCGAAGCATATATCCGAACCGGAGAATCCTATCCGCATGGCTGTAATTGTTAATTGTAATTATCATTGAATATTTCCGGCGCGTACTTTTCCGCACCGGGAAAACCGTATGCAATACTTTGGCTGGAAAATATATCGTAGGTTGTCCCTGCCGGTTCATCTTCAAATTCAGGACAGGATGCGTGGTTGTCCCGGTAATTCGTAACCAGCAGGTGAGGATCGTCCACAGCTATATCATGCCCGTGATAACTGCACCAG
>BNXH01000125.1 GCA_025999435.1 Bacteroidia bacterium
TAATGACCAATATATCAACACTAGTATATTTAAACAGCTCCACTTTTAGCGAAATGATAGTCTCTTCAACATTTTTCATCTCTTTATTCATCTCACTGATTGTGACGATTCCGATTGTTTATTTAGGAGAAAAAAGGAGAAAAAAAACAGGTGATAACATCATTATTAACTTAAAAGAAATATATAATCAATTTGATGACTAAAACAAAAAAGGTTCACTTTTTGAGTGAACCTTTTCTATATAAAATAAGACAAATCTTATTTATTGTCTCCTGAAAGTTTTTCTTTCAAAGCAGCCAACTCTTCGATATCACCTAAAGTAGTTTTTTCTACATTAGATTGAGGAAGAGTTTCTTCTTTCTTCGCTGAAGCTCTTTTTTGTTTCTTTTCAGCAGCAGCTTCTTTAGCTTCAGGTCTCTCATCTTCGAACACACGGCTGTGTGATACGATGATACGCTTAGAGTCTTTGTTAAACTCGATCACTTTGAAATCCAGTTTTTCTTCAGCTTTAGCTTGAGACCCGTCTTCTTTCACCAAGTGTTTTGGAGTTGCAAAACCTTCTACACCGTAAGGAAGAGAGATAACCGCGCCTTTGTCAACCATTTCTACAACTGTTCCTTCGTGTACCGAACCTACTGTAAAGATAGTTTCGAATACATCCCAAGGATTTTCTTCAAGTTGTTTGTGGCCTAAGCTCAAACGACGGTTTTCTTTGTCAATTTCAAGAACTTGTACGTCGATATCGGCGCCGATAGCAGTTACTTCGCTAGGGTGTTTGATTTTCTTAGTCCAAGAAAGATCTGAAATATGGATCAATCCGTCTACTCCTTCTTCTATTTCGGCAAATACGCCGAAGTTAGTGAAGTTGCGAACCTTAGCAGTATGCTTGCTTCCGATAGGATATTTTTCTTCGATATTTTCCCATGGGTCCGGTTTCAATTGTTTGATACCAAGAGACATTTTGCGTTCGTCGCGATCGAGTGTAAGCACTACGGCTTCTACTTCGTCTCCAACTTTCATAAAGTCTTGTGCACTGCGCAGGTGTTGAGCCCAACTCATTTCCGATACGTGGATCAAACCTTCCACACCCGGAGCTATTTCGATGAATGCACCGTAGTCAGCCATAACCACAACTTTACCTTTCACCTTATCGCCAACTTTAAGTTCAGCGCTAAGAGCATCCCATGGATGAGGAGTCAATTGTTTCAAGCCGAGAGCGATACGTTTTTTATCGTCGTCGAAATCAAGGATAACAACGTTGATTTTCTCGTCCAGTTTAACCACTTCTTCCGGATGTTGAACACGTCCCCAAGAAAGGTCTGTAATGTGGATCAATCCGTCTACGCCACCCAGGTCGATGAACACACCGTAAGAAGTGATGTTCTTAACTGTACCTTCAAGTACCTGGCCTTTTTCAAGTTTCGAGATAATGTCTTTCTTCTGTTGTTCAAGTTCAGCTTCGATAAGAGCTTTGTGTGAAACAACAACGTTTTTGAATTCGTGGTTAATTTTCACAACCTTGAATTCCATAGTTTTACCAACGAATACATCATAGTCGCGGATTGGCTTCACGTCGATTTGAGATCCAGGCAAGAATGCTTCGATACCAAATACATCAACGATCATACCGCCCTTAGTGCGACATTTGATAAATCCTTTGATGATTTCGTCTTTTTCAAGAGCTTCGTTAACACGATCCCAAGAGCGTGTAGCGCGTGCTTTCTTGTGAGACAGGATCAATTGTCCTTTTTTGTCTTCCTGGCTTTCGATGTAAACCTCTACTTCGTCACCAATTTTAAGATCAGGATTGTAACGGAATTCGTTCATCGATACAATACCATCCGATTTGTAACCGATATTAACAACAACTTCGCGTTTGTTCATAGAGGTTACTTTACCCATTACCACTTCTTTATCGTTTACTTTGTTCAACGATTGGTCGTAGGTTTCTATTAATTCTTCTTTGCTCTTACCAATGTAAGAATCGCCTTGTTCGTACGCATCCCAGTCAAATTCTGCAACCGGCTGTACATTTTTTAAATTATCAATCATTCAAAATCGATCTGGCTCCAGTCCTGATCAGTACCGTTAAAAAAGTTAAACATATTTTGCTAAAAAGCGGTGCAAATATATTGTTTTTCAATGAATAAAGCAATAAATACCGGAAGAAAATTTCCAATACACTTCTGAATTTTCATATACATACAAACGAAACAGGCTAAATATCCATAAAAGGATATCCAGCCTGTTTTATTTTTATTTCTATATTATCTTACTTAACGATCAAGCCCAAAATACGATAGAATATCATTGCAACCAATGCGCTGACGGGAATGGTCAATATCCATGCTATAAGCAGATCTTTGGTTACTCCCCAGCGAACAGCCGACAGGCGTTTGACCGCACCTACTCCCATGATTGCACCGGTGATAGTATGGGTAGTACTTACCGGTATCTTGAGTATTTCGGTAAGGTATAGGGTTAACGCACCTGCCGTTTCGGCTACAACACCTTCCAGCGGTGTGACTTTTGTTATTCTTGTTCCCATTGTTTTCACAATACGCCAGCCGCCGGACATTGTGCCCAATGCTATAGCTGTAAAGCAAGCTAGTGGAATCCAGTCATGTATTTCTGCCATCGACTGCATTTCCATCCAATGCGGCATTTCCACTATACCATAACTCGCAATCAATGTAGCCCCGATGATGCCCATGATTTTTTGTGAGTCATTCAATCCGTGCCCGATACTGAACAAGGCAGAAGACACCAGCTGTAAATGGCGAAACCATGTTTCGGCTTTGTGAGGTTTTACATTTTTACATATATGTATTATAAGCAATGTCAGAAGCGTAGCCATTATCATACCGATGATAGGGGCCAGAAATATGAATGCCGCTATCTTTATTATCACGGAAGAATGGATAGCAGCGAATCCGCCATGCGCGATCGCAGCGCCGGCAAAACCACCTATCAACGTATGGGAAGACGATGAGGGAATCCCCAACCACCATGTCGTCAAGTTCCATGTTATTGCGGCAATGAGGCCTGCTATAACGACAAATGGCGTAATAAAGTCGCTATGTACGGTTTTTGCTACTGTGTTAGCGATACTGTCGCCAAATCCACCTAAAAAGTGAACTGCTATGAAGTAGGCCACAAAATTAAAGAATGCAGCCCATACAACAGCTTGAAAAGGTGTTAATACTTTTGTGGAAACAATTGTAGCTATAGAGTTAGCTGCATCATGAAATCCGTTGATAAAATCAAAAATAAGAGCAAGAAAAATTACAATTATTATCAGAGTCATGTCCTATTGTTATGAATACTTTAT
>BNXH01000126.1 GCA_025999435.1 Bacteroidia bacterium
CAATCTGCTCAATATTTAGTGTGGGTTACATTTTTACATTAAATCAGGTCTTCCTTTAAACTCTAAAAAATCTTTTAATGATGTTATTTTTACTGTTTTCCCATCTTTAATCATGGTCGCTGTACCATAATTTATCCAATATTCATCAAACCAGTCTTCTCCAAGTTTACTAAAAATACCATTTTCTGTCTTTAAATCTTCAATATTAAAGATTGATCCAATATTTGCTGTATTGCCTGAGCCTTGTTTGTCACTGGCTATTTTCCATTTCTCTGCAACAAAAAAATCGAAATCCTTTATTACAGAAGTAATGGATTTAAGATTTTTCACATTTGTAACAACTCTTTCCCCAATTTTTTCGTTTTTGGTGTCAGCTTCTTCTAAAAGGTCTTCAACTTGATAAATTTCGGTTTCATTTAATCCCTCTGAAAAATCTGTTCTTGTATAGATTATGCCCAAGCAATAATGTCCTAAATATTGGTTGTATGGAAATTGGATATTCTTATTTTTATCTCTTTCTTTAAAATATCCACCATGGCTACCCAATGTAAAACCGGCTAAATTATGATTCCTTCTGAATGTTGTCTTAATATCAACCGCAAATTTTACATTTTCATCATCTGTTTTTACAAAAGTTAGATCAGGGTACCAGTTTTGTTTTTCAGCGAGAATAACTTTATAGCCAGCATCGTTTGCAAACTGTAAGATTAGAGGGAAAATATGAATCTCTAAAATTTTAGAAACAATCTTCGTATCTGACGAAATCGTGTAAACGTTTTTATATATATCGATAAAGCCTTTTATTGCCCAGTCTCGATCTTCGGTGGAAACATATTTTTCCAGCCTTTCTGCAAAAGCATCAAGTTCCTTTTTAAACTGCACTTTATGAGCTGTTCTCTCTACTGTATCCATATTCTACTAATTGTTTAGTATATTTCCTTTGCTATCCTTCTCACGCTTTCTGTTGCCAGCAGCGAGTAGAAGTGCAAGCTTGGTACACCGTGTGCGATTAGCTCCTTCGATTGTTTGATACCCCATTCCACGCCTACTTCTTTGGCTTCATCGTCCGTTTTGCACTTACGCAGTTCGGATGCCAGTTCTTCGGGAATACCGGAACGGAAAATACGGGGAAGAACTTCTAATTGGCTCATCAATACAATTGGCTTCACTCCCGGTATGATCGGTTGTGTGATTCCAGCCTTGCGGCATTTATCCACGAAGGAGAAATATTTCCGGTTATCGAAGAACATCTGGGTAACAAAATACTCAGCTCCGTTGTCCGCTTTTTTCTTCATGTAAAACAAGTCCGATTCCGCGCTTTCAGCATCTTCATGCACTTCCGGATAGCACGCCATTCCGTATGCAAAAGGCGTAGCGTTCTTTTCGAAAGTAGAACCGTCTTCGGATATACCCTCATTGAAATCGTTGACCTGCTGCTGAAGCTCGGTCGCATATTCGTTCCGGTTGGGGTATATCTGTTCAGGAGCCAGCCGCTTGCCGTCTCCTTGCAAAAGTAATAAATTATGGACACCCAGAAAATTTAAATCGATCATCGCATATTCTGACTCTTCCCTCGAAAATCCCTTACAGATCATATGCGGTATGGCTGTTACCCCGTATTTGTGTTGAATGGCTGCCGCAATAGCTACCGATCCCGGACGTTTGCGGATATTTGCCCTTTTGGTAGTACCGTCTGGCATAACCTGATCGATATACTCGCTGTGGTGCGTGGTTATATTGATGTATTGCGGATCGAATTCGATCAGCTTATCTATTATATTGTAAACTTTTTCTATATTGTTGCCTTTCAACGGGGGCAAAATCTCGAAAGAAAAAGCTGTTTTATCATTTTTATTTATAAGTTCCGTTACTGTCATAATTATAAGTTATAAGTTTTGAGTAATGAGTTTTAAGTGCTTTGGCTTATCACTTTTAACTTACTACTTTTAACTTCTTTACTTTCTACTTAAAAAATATCCTTAGTATATCGTTTCCGTTGGCTACTATGAGCAGTAGCAAGATGAACACCATCCCTGCCATCTGCGCATATTCCATAAACTTCATACTTGGTTGCCGCTTGGTAATGACCTCGTAGAGCAGGAACATGATGTGGCCTCCGTCCAATGCCGGAATGGGCAGGATGTTCATAAACGCCAGAATGATGGACAGGAAAGCCGTCATAGCCCAGAATGCATGCCAGTCCCAAACAGGAGGGAACATGTTTCCTATTCCGGCAAATCCGCTGAGGTTTTTGACTCCCTGCTTACTAAATACAAAGCGAGCCTGCGCTACATAGCCTTTCAGGGTGTTTACGCCCAAGGCGGCTCCGGCGGGCAGTGAGGCAAAGAATCCGTATTCGTCTTCTTTTATTAACGATTTCAAATCGAATTTAGGATAATAACCTAAAGCGCCTGTGCTGTCCAGTTTTGCCACAGCAGTGATCAGAGTGGTGTCTCTGTAAAACGATATATGAGCAAGCGAGTCTTTGTTTGTTTTCTTCAACTCGCGTATAGTCTGGTTATTGGATGCCACACTGACATTATTAATAGCTACAATGCTGTCGCCTTTCATCAGCCCTATTTTGCCGGCGCCACTGTTTGCAATGACTGAATCTACAACAGGCGACACCCAAAACGAATATGGCGGAACTTCTTTGTCTGCGATCACTTTCTCCGCAAAATCTTCGGGAAGTGTTATTGTTACCGGTTTACCGTCGCGTTCTACTACTACCTCTTTCGCATCGATAAAGTGCATAACAGTGTTCATATACACCACGCCTGCGCGATGAGCAAGTTCTTTGCCGTCGGCGCTGATGAGTATGTCTTTGTCCTGAAATCCGGCTTCTTTGGCTACAGCAGGAAATTCCATACCCGTTTTCACGGCTTTGAACGGTATATAGCTGTCGCCCCATGCAAACAATATCATTGCAAAAATGAAAATAGCAAGGATAAAGTTGAACAAAACGCCTCCTACCATCACCAACAGGCGTTGCCATGCCGGTTTGGAACGGAATTCCCACGGTTGGGCAGGCTGAGCCATTTGTTCTTTATCCATCGATTCGTCTATCATTCCCGATATTTTTACGTAGCCGCCAAGAGGGAGCCATCCTATACCGTATTCGGTTTCGCTGTTTTTAGGTTTAAACTTAAACAGGGAAAACCATGGGTTGAAGAAAAGATAAAATTTTTCTACTCTTATCTTGAAAATCCGGGCAAAAAGGAAATGGCCGAACTCATGTACTACAACCAGTATCGATAAACTCAGAATTAATTGTAGTGCCTTGATTAAAATTGTTTCCATTTAATTATGTTATATATTATATTGTTT
>BNXH01000127.1 GCA_025999435.1 Bacteroidia bacterium
TTCGTAGCCATCTCCAACCAGAAGGGCGGCGTGGGCAAATCGGCGTTCACGGTATTACTGGCCGGTTATTTTCATTATGTAAAGGGAAAGAATGTGCTGGTCGTGGATTGCGACTACCCTCAGTTCAGCATCCACAGCCTGCGGAAACGGGACAGGCAGACCGTCGCCAGGAACGACGGCTACAAGCAGCTGATCGTCTCGCAGTTCTCGCGGCTGCAAAAGAAAGCCTACCCGGTCATAACGGCTAATCCCGAAGAAGCGAAGGATGTAGCGGACAGTTTCCTTGAGACGGCGGAAACAGCCATAGACGTCGTATTCTTCGACCTGCCCGGAACAGTCAACGCCAAAGGCATTTTCAGGTCCATTATCAATATGGATTACATCTTTACCCCGATAATGCCCGACCGGATGGCCATGCAGAGCAGCATGTCCTTTGTAGCGACCGTGCAGGACTATATCGGCCTGAATCCCAAAGCCCCCCTGAAGGAAATCCATGTATTCTGGAACAGGGTGAACAGGCGCGTCCCCGCCGACCTGGTGAACATATACGACAAGATTATGAGGCAGCTGAAGCTGCGCGTGCTGGAAACGAAGATACCGGATACCAACCGCTACGAAAAGGAACTGACCCTCGCTGGAAAGACCTTTTTCCGCTGCACGCTGCTCCCGCCTCCGGCAAAGATGCTGAAAGACAGCAAGCTGGATTTGCTCGCCGGGGAAATCATGCAAATCATTAAGCTCTGAATGTATCAGCCGGTTACACAACTTATCATTCATAATTCATAATTCATAATTACACATGCTATGGCAAAGCGACCGACAATAGAAGTGGACGAGGATTATTTAAAGGAAGTGATGGCGGGCGGCGCCGTCCTGCCAAAGAGGGAAAAGGCGCAGCCCGGTACGAAAGCGGAACAAGGGGAACAGCAGGCATCCCCGCCACAGACGGAACCACCCGTGAAAGAAGAAAAGGATATTGAAACACATCCTGTAGAAACGGTTGAAGCGAAGGAACCGGCAAAGCCTGCCCGCAAAAGGAAAGAAGCAGGGGATTACGAGGCGGTTTTCTTACAGCGTAAGGCGGGCGTTCCCCGCAGGCAAACCTATATCAGCGCGAGCCTGTACGAGAAGATAAACAGCTTCCTTCCGGTTATCGCGGGCGGACTGAGCATCACCGGATACATCGACAATATCCTGACGCTCCACCTGGAGCAATATAAAGAGGATATTAACGAGTTATACGAAAAAAAATCTCAAAAGCCATTTTAGGAATATGCGAATTTTAAAAATATGGAACAACTTATTTACCTGACAGTAAAAGGCGCGTGCGCCGCATACATATTATATAAGGCGTACCGCTTCCTTTCCGGGAAACGGGCGGCGGGTTTCTGGCAATATATCATACCGGAGGCTAAGGAAAGGGAAAAACAGGCGGCCCCGCAAATGAAAGCAGAGCCGGAGGCTTATTCCGTTGTAGGCAAATCCCAAACCGTCTATCTGGAAGAGCCGCCCAAAGCGGAAGTAAAAGCAGTCGAACCCGCTTTCAGTGAAGATTTGCCGCAAGCCCCGGCCTATGAGGAAGAGCCGGATATAAGGACCGGCGATGTGGACGACAGCTTGAACGACAACCCAGACGAGGAAATCCTTTCACGGGAAGAGCGGTTTATCCCGCTGGACACGGAGCCGGACGGCGGGATGGTATCTACCGGCATGACCTTCGGGCAGATATCGCAGGCATTGGACGTGGTACAGGGCAGGCAGACGGATGATGCAGGCAAGGCGGCTGCCGCCCGTATCCTCTACGAAATCGAGGGCAGCGATGTGTTTAACTTCCTTGCAGCCCAGGCGGAAAACGAGGCTGTAATTGAAAAGCTGCTGAAGGAAAGCCTGGACGGCGGCGGGGTATCATTCCCGGAAAAGCCAGTGAGCGCTTGGTAATGCCCAGCAGCAGGCACAGGTCCTGGTTGTCGAGTAATTTATCTCCTTCCATCGCCTCCTTTATCCTGTTCAGGCGGTCGAGCTTCTTCTCCAAACCGTCAAGGCGGGAAACAACCGAGGCAACCAGCTTCTTCAGCTCTTCCAGCAGGGTTTCTATGTATTTCATATTTTCATGCTTTTTGTATTGGCACTGTAAAGTTCCGGCTTATTATCATCCGTTATCACGTACTACGGTATGTTTTTTTTGAAGATATTTTCCTGAACGCTGATTATCAATATGATAAAAACCTGCTATCCGGCTGTTGACAGTAGATAACAGGCTTTCTACCGGAATAATACCGTATCATCCCTTATTGTATGGCTTCTTCGGGTCGTCCATCCTTGTAAGGAGCAGTTTTTTGAGCTTGTCCATAAAGGGCGTCCGGTCGTTCCGGATACGCATTTCATAAAAGTCGCGCGGGAAACAGGAAAGGTCTATACCGAATACCTCCCCGAAATATTGCGCTATCCGGTTAAGTGAAGTTTTTCCGTTATTGAAGCAGCCTGCCGTATGCAGCGCATAGAGCAGTTCTATCAAATCGGTTTTATTGGCAGTCCACCGGAGGAGCGCTTGGGGCAAGGCCTGTTTCCGGAAAGGGCAGGCGGAATCATGTTCCGCCAAAATTTGTGTTTCTGTCCATTCTATTTGCTTATCAACAAGTTCAATGGCCTTGTACAGATAAATTCCTGCATTTTTTTCCCGGTACGCTTGTCAATCCTGCAAGTTCAGCGCGGGTATAAACAAGCGCATGACGGTACGTTTTTCTGTTTGTATATGCAATATCTCCGGTAAGCACTTGCCCGGCGAATTCCACATATATATTTTCCAATACCTCCGGTCGGGCGTCGATGCCCGTTTGCATGGCCTCCCGCAGTGCGGGGAACAGCCTCATCGAAATAAACCGTTCCATCATTTTTTGCGTTTTACATTTTTAAATATTTGGTAACCTGATAAAAAGTAATAGTTCGGGGACCTGCACCTCTAGCTTCCCGGAGCCTGGCAACCGACGGGCCAACCTTGATATAAATCCCTAAAGGGCGGCGACGTTCGCCGCCCGACACTCGTATAAAGAAGAGCAGTCCGGTCATCATGCTCCGGGCGGCTCTGTCTATTTTGTATGGATAAGCCCGTGGCTGCTTGCAGGATTACCGGACACAAGGCAAAATCCCCTTTTACCGTATCGGCGGGAAAATACTCTACCGGGCAGGCGATATCGGGCGTTTTATGGAGGAACACTACAGGGATAGAAGGCCGGACAAAGGCTTTACCTGTATTTGAACTGCTCGATATGTTGTAAGACATCCGACAGGT
>BNXH01000128.1 GCA_025999435.1 Bacteroidia bacterium
ATTTACCCCCCTGCTGGCGCGGACTTCTAGTCCGTGTCTTGCTCGGCTTCTACTTCTTCCAGATCAACGTCAATCCGTCCCTTACAGGCAGGATAACTTTTTCCACCCGGTCATCTTTGGCAATCATTTCGTTGAATTTTTGTATACCGATAGTTTGCTTGTCGGACGGTTTCGGCGTTTCCAGCACATGCCCGTCCCACAATGTATTATCTGCTATGATCAACCCACCCGGGCGGACTTTATCAAATATGAGTTCGTAATATTCGATATAATGTCGCTTATTAGCATCGATAAAAACGAGGTCGAATGTACAATCCAGAGAGGGGATAATTTTTTCCGCGTCGCCGATATGCAAATGTATTTTGTCTTTCAACTTTGTCTTATGAAGATACCTGAGGATAAAATCTTCGAGTTCGTCATTTACTTCTATGGTATGTATCTCCGCGTCATCTGCCGCACCCTCGGCCATACAAAGGGTTGCGTAAGCTGTATAAGTGCCTATTTCCAAGATATATTTCGGTTGTACCATCCGGCAGAACATTTTCAGCATTTTACCTTGCAAATGCCCCGAAAGCATACGGGGTTTCAGGAGGTTTACATGCGCATCCCGATTCAGTTGTCGCAGAAGTTCCCCTTCGGCGTCGATGTGAGAAAGAATATAATTCTCTATGTTTTGGTCTTTATCTAATGACATTATTATTAATTTGAAAATATATCAATTTGGAAATGTGGAAATTTGAGAATGTGCCAATATGCCAATATGCCAATATGCCAATATGCCTGCTTGTATACCAGTTCATTTTCACATTTTCAAATTCCCAAATTCCCACATTTTCAAATTACTTTATTGTTTTACTTCTACCCATTTTCCGGTTGTCCGGCTTTGTTCGCCCGGTTCGTACATGGCTTCACAGGCAACGGCAGGTAAATAGAATTTACCACAATAGGCAGCTTGCAACCTGATGCGGAACGACATCGAATAACCTGTGCCTATATTGAAATAGGTATAAACCCTGTCGTCGCGTATATCCTGATAGTTATACGAACCGGCTGTGCTGGTATCTGCTTCGTTAAACAATCGTTGATTGAAAATCTCCCATCCCGAAGCAAATATCTGGTTCAGTGCCATATCGGTCAGATACTGACCCGATACGTTCTGTGCTATAACATTTGCGTAGAACTCGGTTCCTTGTTTCAGAGAAGTTACATCCATCTCTTTACCGTTTTCGTCTACATAGCGTACATACAGATGTACCCCGTTGTTGACGGCCGGAGTATTGTCCACCAACGGTTGTGTGCGTCCCAACAGTCGGACATATATATCACCTTGCCCCTTATTCTTCAGGGTAATATTGACTTTATCCTGTGGTTTCAGTTGTATCTCTTGGAATACGTCACCCGAATTATTGGCTTTTTGAGGCGTATCGTTCAGCGACCAGTCGAAGGAAATTACTCCTTTGCCCATTGTTTTAGCAAGTTTCGACATCGCGTATAGCCCGAACGCGGCAGTCTGCGTAGAAACATAGCTGTCGCTAAGAGCTTCGGATACTTTAAACGATAGTTTCAACGCTTTCTCGGTTTTGCCTAACAATAGATATGTTTCCATAATCATCGCCATATCGCGAGCCGGGCTTCCGAATGTATTATTATTGAACGAATAGTTATCTACCACGTCATTTGCATTATTTGTCAGCTGTATCGCGGCGTCTTTCTTTCCTGCTACCGCATAAGCCGCAGCCAGTCTCCAACGTGCCTGTACATCCAATCCTGCCATCTCTTTCAAACGGTTCATTGCTCCCAGTTCCGGTTCTTCGGCCAGAGCGAGCGTGTACAGACGGTATGCTTGCTGCAAGTCGTACATCGAATAGCTGTAATATGAACTATAAATATTAGCCCGGTTCCATGTTTGTGCTGTCTTTTTCTGGAATTGCTTCCACTTGTTCAGTACCGATGTAGGAACGTCCCATCCCGCGCGCTTGGCTTCTACGAGGAAATGTCCCGCGTAGCTGGTGGCCCATTCGTTCGGATAGCGGTCGCCCGGCCAGTATGCGATGCCGCCGTCGCCAAGTTGACGTGAAGAAATCATTTGTATAGCTTGTTTCACTATCTCGCCCATCCTTTCTTTTTCTTTGTCGGTAAATGGACGGAAGTTCTCGACATAGAGTAGAGGGAATCCTCTTGAAGTTACCTGCTCGGTACATCCGTGAGGATAGTAGCGCAGATATTCCAGATTCTTGCTGAGGTCTACGCCCGGCATACGTGAAATTTCCAATTTAGCCCAATCGCCGTCTTTTATGTCATCGAATGTCAGGCTTAGATGTGACGTATCGTTTGGTGCGACAAATGCTTCTGAGGTCATCAGTACCGGAGGATTTGGGTTTCGTACTTCTATATCGATGGTTTCGGTAGCCGATTCTCCGCCACCGCTGGCTTTGATGACTACTTTTTCATATCCGGTTTTCTTACCCACTTTTACTTTGAAGTAAACCATCTTGTCTCCTATTTCGCTAAATGCTACCGATTTGGAAGTGCCGTCAGTAAATTGGAATAAGCCGTTGGATTGTACGGTCAGGTTTACATTCTTCACTTTCTTATCCATCGCAAAGACATTGATAGGAAGAAGTATTTCTTCGTCAGGCCCTGCAACACGTGGCAAGGTAGACAATATCATCAACGGATTTCGTACAGGAACAGTCTTTTCAGCATTGCCGTATGCTCCCTTTTTACTTCCGGCAACAACCATCACGCGTACCGATCCGAAATAGGATGGGAGTGTAATCTTATGGTTGTCTGTTTTGCCTGCGCCCAAAGTGAACGGCCCTATATATTTTACCACCGGTTTGAAGCGGCTCATGGCGCTGTTCGCAGGTTTCAGGGCTTCGTCGCCTCCGATGCTTAATAATGGTCCAAGTTTTCCGGTTTCGGCTCCTACTACCATGTCGAACATATCCCATGTGCGAACGCCTAATGCCTGACGGGCATAAAAATCTGTCCATGCATTCGGTGTCTTAAATGCTGTCAGGTCGAGAAGCCCTTCGTCAACAATAGCTAGTGTATAAGTCATTTCTTTTTTGTCTTTTTCAGAAATGGCTACGCTAAATTCTTTTTCAGGACGGAGTTCATCCGGCATTTTTATAACAGGGGTTAGTTTTGTATCCGGATATATCTGGATAAAACCACTCGTGGAACAAGTACAAACCTGAAAATATTCAAAGAGCTGAAAAACTTTGAAAATCGTCCGCTCAAAGAAGACTATACATTCAGCGTAAACTTTGAGAAAAA
>BNXH01000129.1 GCA_025999435.1 Bacteroidia bacterium
GATCTACGAAATCTTACAGGTTCTTGGAATATCCCTACTAGATAAAGCATCTGTAAATGAGATGCTTACTGAACACGATTACAAAAACGCCAAAGAACTAAATTATAAACAGCTGAAAATCAGATGGGAATAAGTGCCCAGCAATGGAAAAATAATAAAAAAGAGAGCCACGGTCATACGCATTTACAGTTTTCCATGCCAAATAAACGTCTGAATATTTATTAATATGCCAAAGATCTTCTGTAAAATGGAAATCTATAATTTCATTTGGGGTAACAATTTGTTTTAGAGTCACCGGAAATAATAAAAAACCTGTTAAAGCTGCACGTCCGGTAGTAATCTTATTTGGGTTGTTACTATTGGCGTAAGGTAAATTATATAATATTGTTTGTTGGGGTGAATACCGTATATCACAAATAGGATCGGAAATATTGTAAGTATAATTAACCTCTCTCCCATTTGGTGCAACAATCTTTGTTAAATACCATGTCGTAGGAATCAAATCGCTACAATCTCTATTATAATAGGATATGCTATACTCTGTGGCATTATTTCCTCCAAATGTATATTTACATCCGTCAGGCGTAACCAGCGTGAATTTATTGAAGAAGCGATTGTTTTCATTTTTCTGATTCCATAAGTTAAAATTGAAAGATGGACGCTGTTGACCAAGTTGTGATAAATTGATAAAACCGTCTTGGGGGTTGAAAATCACTTTAATATCCTGCTCAGAGACTACAGTCCATCCCCCATCTTCATTGTAATAAAAATTTCCGGAATAACCGCAAAAGTTGAAAGAAAATTCATCAGCAGTAAGTTCAAAAAAAGGACTATCTATTGAAGTTTGTATACTGTTTGTATATATTTCAAATTTCTCAGGTGTGATTCCTTTCATTTTACTCGAATTAGCATAATAACCCGGCGCAGAGCCATTAGCATAACATTTTTCATCGTACACCCCTCGAACAGTTCGGGTAATACAACCTCCGGATATTAATGTCCAACCCAAGCCCAAACTTCCAATAGTAACATTTGGCTTTACTGAGGCAAGATGATAATTAGCAGAAATTGGTACGGATATATTTTCTAATTTTATTTCATACAATGGTACCGATATATCGGGGATACCGGTGTACAAACTCACTGGTATTTCTCCATAAACGCCAAGATTCGCTACATCAGGAGTAGGAATATTGAATACTGGAGCCTGAATTTGTGCGGAAATTGATATCAGCTGTAACTGAATAAAAATATAACAGGAAAAGAAATTTGATTATTTTCATAATGCTAAGTAGTTTATTATTATATTTTTATTGTGGTTTAACTCATCGATTAAAGAAGACAGGTAAGATCAATACTGTTGATAATAATTCGGCTTTAAAGATTAGTATTTCTATAACCAAAGGTTCTTAATGGTACTTTTTATCATATATCGTTTTTACTTTTTAATAATTATTTCATTCACAAAAAGATTATTGGCAGTAATTCTCAGGATGTAGTTATTCGGTCTGAGGGATGAACAATCCAGTGTTTCGGTATATATGCCTGCCGGCTTCTGCTGTGCCTTGATCTTTTTGATTGGCAAGCCTTCGATAGAGTATAGCTCGAAACTGACTTTGGCATCCTGCTTCAGGTCATACGCCAGATTCATCTGCGATTCAACCGGGTTTGGGTAGATCTTACAGGTCATTATGTTTTCCAATGTCACTGTCTTGGCTGTAGGATCTTCTTTTGGTGTTTCAGTTTCTTTCCAAAGCTCATCCAGTAAGGCCTGGTTATCAGGATCGGTATCCAGGTACAGGTGGTCCTGCGGCGGAAAGAAGAAAGCTGTCGAAAAAATCTCGCTGTTGTCACTTTGCTTTGTGCTTCTCACTGTCTCAAAGACAGGATAACGATAGCCTTTACTGTACCAACGGCAGGTCTCCAACTGGATGCCTGTATTTTGAGGTTCTGTTGTTGTTTCTATATTCTCCGGATTCAGTGTGTATGCCGACTTATCCAAAATTGTCTGGATAGTCTTTACCCGAAGGACAGGGCTAAGGGTGTCTCCTGTGGGAAGGATCATCTTTCCGTAAGCATCAGCCGAAGTAAGCATCTGTCCCTGGGACTGCATATCCACTGTCGAGGAATAAAGCCCTTTGGACTTGTAGTCGGATACGACTGTCTGCCCGTAATTCAACGGGAAGTTCATCAAAGTCATCGGGGAAGTGTACTCCAGTTTGATGGTCGGGTTCTCATGCCCTAATTGTAGAAGGCTGTCGTTTGTCAGGCGGTAATAGTACATCGTATTATGTTCTGTGCCTACCACCAGTTCATTCTCATGGACAGCTTTCTTTAAGAAATGCATGTCTCCCATGATGTAAATGGAATCATCCAACAGTGGGGGAAGGCTGTAAGCCAGGGTATACTCGTCATTGACGGTCTTCACCTTGCTGAAGTCCCATAACTTGTTTATTCCTGCTTCGCCCGGATCGGCAAACTCTACCTGCTGCTTGATTAATACATCTCCGGTCCGGAGATGGTTATGCACTGTATTTAACTGCCCATAACCAGGCAATATGAATAATACAGATACAATAAGGGATACAACGAATGTCCTCATAGTATGGATTTATTAATTGAATGAATTATGTCAGTTTGTCAAGAATTATTTAGTTTAATAAAGAGTGCCCGGATATTTTGCTTTCCATTAGAGACAGATTTAAGCGATAACCTTAAAAAAAGATACATATGGTTAAAATATAACTCAAAGGAATGTATTTTACATGAATATAACAATAGGAAATACCGGGCATATAGATTTTTTTTAAAACCGAATTATTTAAACACCTGACAGTAAATAGTATATGTTTAAATAAAGGTTTTGTGATATAGATTTTTCTTCAATTATAGGGCGCCTGCCGTATCCGGAAAAACGCCCTTTAAATATTTTTCATGGAGATAAAACTCGTTTTTTACATTCAGGGTAAGCCTTTTTTAGAATTGTTTTTCTTCTTTGCATTTTTAAAATATTGTAAAAAGAAAAGCTACCTCGAATATTCTTACAATGCCCCAAATGATCCAGCAAAACAATTAAAAGCAACAGACTAATCTAAATTCAGGCCGCGATTGGATATTGATATGATAATTTCCAGTATTAAATTGAGAAAGAT
>BNXH01000130.1 GCA_025999435.1 Bacteroidia bacterium
GAGGTGGAAATACCAAAAGTACCCATTGCTAAAAAGGGAAATGTCGAAATCCATGAGAAACGTTGGATTGTGGAGAGAACCATAGCGTGGACGCTTAACAATAGGAGGTGCTCTAAAGATTATGAAACCCCCATGACGTAAAAAAAGACGCCAAAGAGCATGTAAAATTAAAAATAAATAAATGGTTGTAAATGCTTAAAAATAAAAGGGAAGCAACTGTTTTAGCTACTTCCCTGATTATTAGTTAGTGATCCGAGCGGGATTCGAACCCACGACCCACAGCTTAGAAGGCTGTTGCTCTATCCAGCTGAGCTACCGGACCATCCTTTTTGCTTTTTAGCGAGTGCAAAGATAATGGAATGAACGTTAATCTCAAACTCTTTAGTGAAAAAGTTTATAAATGACGTGTGGAAAAGGCTTTTAGAGGGATAGGGATTAAGATAAGTACTATATAATCTTTAAATATCTAATGAGAATGATGATGTTTATCTCTAATAATGATTTGGAGATGTAAGATTTTATTCAAATTACTAAAATAGTAAAAACTGTGTACTAATAAGGTTTTTGACGGTTTCTAAAAAACCAATTCTTAAACCAAAACTAATGAATGCAACAGTTAGTATTGTATGTTACAAGTCAAAGAAATTGGCTAATGGAGAGCATCCATTAATGATAAGAATAAGTAAAGACTATAAAACCAAGTATCAAAGTTTAGGAATCTCTATAAATCCTGACCATTGGGATTTTAACAGGAACAGACCTAAACCAGATTGTCCTAACAGGGACTTTATAATGAAACTGATTCTTGATAAAGAAGCAGAATTTCAGAATAAGATTGTAGAATTAGCAGCATTTCAAAAGGAATATACAGCAGCATCTTTATTAAAACCAAAGAAAAATGTTTCTCTCAGCACAGTAGAGGAATATTATTTGGAACTAATAAGTTATTTTACAAATAACAACAGGAGAGGTAATGCCAGCATCTATAAGGATTCTCTAAGTTCAATAAAGAATTTCAAGAAAGGTAAAGTGGATTTCTTCTTTGATGATATTGATATTGAATGGCTTAATGATTATGAAAGTTGGATGAGGTCAAAACGATGTAAAGAAACTACCATTAGTTTGCAATTTAGAACTTTAAGGAGTGCTTACAATAAAGCCGTAGAAAACAATAAGGTAAAAGGTGTAGATAATCCTTTCAAGAAATTTAAAATATCAAAATTCAACACAAAGACTGCAAAGAGGGCTATATCAAAAGAAGATATGATAAGAATAATGAATCTGGATTTATCTCAATATCGATACTATTTTAGTCTGAGTAGAGATATATTCATTTTCAGCTATCTATGTGGTGGTATAAACTTTTCTGATATGGCAATGCTGAGAATGAGCCAGATATCTAAAGAAAAACTTGTTTACAGCCGAAAAAAGACCAAGAAAGTAATTACTATTCCATTAAAACAAGAAGCTATTGCTATAATCAATAGATATGCAGATAATAAGGAAGAATCAAATAAATATGTGTTTCCAATATTGGATAAAGACATACATATCACAGAGCAGCAGAAAATAAACAGGATTCATAAAACGATAGCCAAAGTGAATAGCTATTTGAAAGAAATTGCTAAAATAGCTGGAATAGAAGCAAATTTAACAACCTATGTAGCCAGGCATACCCATTCTTCTTTTCGATTGAAAACGAGCGAGTTACAACTATATTTTTTTTTGACAGGTAACGATTTAGAAACGAGCCTATGCTTTTGAAATACTCCTCTCTGAATCAGCTGATTAAAATACAATAGATTCAGAATAGGTAACAGATAAGTAACGAGATAACTTCTATGCTTTGCTCCGCTTGAGCAGATTGATTAGCTTGTGACAAAGATAAAAGAATATTTCTGTTCATTTGCAAATTCCTGTCAAAATACGACGTGACCTTGTATTTTCTCGACTGACAAATAATTAATCAACTATTGCTGATGTGACAAACAAAGAGGGTATGTTCAGATATTTTTAATACCCTCTTTGCAAATGCTGTTATCTCAATCCTTTAAACATTTGGTCAATACACTTCTTTTTTTGTTCCATATTAGGATGAACGTATAAATTCAGCGTTGTACTGATGTTCGAGTGCCCTAGAATTACACTGACAGTTTTATAATCGCAATTACTCTCTATGCATCTTGTTGCAAAGCTATGACGCAATCCATGAAATTTCAGTTCTGGCATATCCAACTCTTTCATCAATCGTTTGTAGTAATTTCTGTAAGTACGTGGTTCGGTAGGTTTCATGTCATTGGTTAAAACGTAAAAGGAGTTGTTCACTATTCTCTTTATCGGTTTTAGCATTTTCAAAAGGTCTCGGCTCATTGGAATATCTCGAATAGAATTCTTGGTTTTAGGGCTATCGAGGATAAGTTCTGTATGCCTGTCTGAATCTTCGATAATATAGATCCGCTGTATTGTTTTTCGAATGTGGATAACACCTGTATCCGTATCAATTTCGTCCCATGTCAAAGCACAAATTTCGCCAATACGTATTCCGGCACTCAAACAAATATAAATTCCTAAGTTTTTGAATGTAAAATGCTCTTGTACATAATTCATAATTTTCCTTTGGTTACTTTTGCTAAGCACCTCAATTCCATTATTTTCTCTTTCTGTTGGAAACTGGATATCAAATTGCTGATACTCGAAGACTTTATTCTTCATGCCAAACTTTAGGATCATTTTCAGTACAATCAAGATATCCTTAATCGTTTTTTGACTTAATCCCTCATCTAACTTAGCAAAGACAAACTCCTGAACATCTGCTTCATGCACTTCATGCTTATGTCCAAAAGTTGGCAATAAATGATTCTCAATTAGAAGCATATAAGCCGAATAACTCGATTTTTTCACATACTGCTTTTTGTCTTCTTTCCATAAGTTGATAACTGTACTAATTTTTGTTTTTTCTGCCATATTAATCTGATTTTATATTATTATATAAATTACATTATTAAATTACCCAAATAAGTTATATCTTTGTAGTCTCACTGATTAAACAGAAAGACAATGGGACGTAAGGTAAAACAACTAA
>BNXH01000131.1 GCA_025999435.1 Bacteroidia bacterium
TTCCCCGCCAAATCACGGTCAGCTACAGCTCGACTGGTAAAATAATGGGGGGCTAATATTGAAATCTGATACAAAATGCCTTTACAAGCAAGTAGCAGATGAATTTTTAATGAATTCTAATTTTAGTCGGATAATAGTGCAAGTTTATATATATTTTCGTATCTTTATGGCTAGATGTTGGTGTCACAATTCTATAACTAACGGAAGAGTGATGAAAAGGGAATCAGGTGAAAGTCCTGAACAGACCCGCTGCTGTAAGCTTCGCCAAAGTCTTTGAACAATACCCAATACCACTGTTCTGCTAAAGAATGGGAAGGACGTTCAAAGATGGAGTAAGTCAGAAGACCTGCCAAGATTGATTAAATTTAGAATGCTTTCGGGAAAATAAAGCAGATAAATATTGATAAAGATTAATCTTTATCTCCTTTTATTTTCTATATCTATTAAAGCATTTTTTTGATTTAAAGATTGAAAAAAATCTTATATTCTGACTAAATGGACTATTTTAAATAATCCATTTAGTCAGAATATAAAATCAATTTATCATTGGTATTTAGAGTCTTAAATGTTTAAATAATAAAAAAATGAAAAAAGGTATTTTTAAAATTTTATTAATATCACATATTCTTCTACTGATAGTAGGATGTAGTGAAGATAATAATAGTGATAAAATAATTGATAACATAGAACAAACACACTGGAAGGGTACTTTCCAAAATGCAGATGGAGTTTATGATATAACAATAGTTTTTAGCAGTGTGAAAAACGGCTATTACATTTTAGATAGAGATAAGGAACAAGATAGTTTTAGTTATAACAAAGATGGTAAAATAATACATATTTCATGCTTTGATATCGGATTCTTGAATGGAGATTGGTGGATATATAAGCTGACAGAAGATGAATTTATTTTGAAACAAAATCCTTATGAGGAAAATATTAGTTGTATGTTAAATCTAAAAAGAATTTACTAATCATGAAGAGAAAAGGCTTTTTTATCGTTGTGATGATTGCACTAAGTTTGAACTTCATTGGCTGTGCTGATGAGGAAAACGCCTTGGAGGGCAATAGTGTGGAAAATGGATATGAAAAGATAATTTTACAAGAGAGAAGTGTAGATTATCCAGTCTCTGATTATGCGGCTTTTAAATTGGAAAAAGTACAAACAAAAGCAACTAAAAGTAGTACTGATGAAACTAATTTTAAAGATTTTATTGGACACTCTTTCAGGCTGGATGAATATCCGTATGAAGATGGAAGAAATATAGGCTTTCCTGTCATAGATATGAAAAAATATCTATCCGACTTTCCTAATGCGGTAACTACTCCTCCGGTGAAAAACAGCAATACATTTTTTGAATCGTATGCTGGCTATGAAAGATATGAAGAAAAAATAAACAAAACTAAAACTGTAAGCAGTGGTTTTAAATTGGACTTTAAGGTTTTCTCAATAGGTTCAAAGAAAAAGCGAACAGAGGTGTTTCTTGGGTCTGATATACAAGAAAGTAAGCACGTCAGTGGCGAATTGAGTGTAATGTTCTATGATCGACATTATCAATTTAATGTACCAACAAGTACTCGAGAAGATATTTTTGAAAAATATATTGATAAAGAATTTACGGATAAATTATATAGAAATTCGACAGATGAAATATTAAAATATTATGGAGGTTTTGTATTGATTAAATTTTTAACAGGAGGTCAAGCATATGCTCTGTATGATGCAGAATATAAGAGTAATACTCACAATGAAGAAAGTAAGAGTGAGAAAGATCTTAATACAGAGATTAATGCTACTATTGACTTGAAAGATAAAGGACAAAGTGAAAGTCAAACAAAAAATACTCGAAGTAATGAAACTTACAAACAATTTAATTTAGGAAGGACACCTGGTACAGGCTCTTTTGAAACCAATTCGTTTAAAAAGATTCGTTTTTCTGTGCGTACAATTGGAGGGTTACCTGGATTTACCCAATTTACAGCCCCAAAAGAAATTGACGAAGTCACTTTCAATCTTACAAATTGGTGTAATTCGTTATCAAATAAGCAGGAATTAACCATAGTTGAACTTCCCCAAGAATCACTTATTCCTTTGGCTGATTTTATTGAAGAAGACAACTTAAAAGAGGCATTTTATCGCTATTATGAACTTGGTAACAAATCAGCGAATGAGTTTACATATTTGCAAGAACCATGCATAAGTATAAGAATGGTTTTTTATAATCAACAAATGGCTTGTTATGAGACGAGTTTGAAAACTAGATATGGAGACTATATTGCATTAAGAAGAGCAACGATGTTTCCAATGGAAGCACAAACCTATTTAAAGGAGGAAACTACAAGGATTGGAAAAATTTTTCCAAATCTAAAAATAGAAGGAATGCCAAAATATTATTTAACTCTGAGCAGAGCTGCTGTGCCTTCGGATGATTTAAATGAGTTTAATACAGATAGTATGACCAAATTTATAGATTCTCAAACAGGTAAAATATATCTTTTGACAACAGTAAAATCTACTGGACAGAAGCGGGCTTATACATTATACAATGATAGGATTGTCGATGATTATGTTTTTAAAACACTTATCAATAAATTACCAACCAATAATAATGTTGATTTAAAAAGTATCAGAAAAAATTATTACATTGTAGCTTTATAATTTGAAATTTCGCTTTTTAAAGGAGCTGAAAACAGAATAAGTTTAGAGATACTGAGATACTGTTTAAAATTTTTGAACGTGCCAAAATGGTATAAAATGAGAATCGTGATTATCTCACTGTCGGACATTTCATGCTGACGATTTCGATCTCTCTTCCCGTCTGTGATGGATAAAGTGCGATTTTCTTTAATAACTTGTGAATATTCTTTACAAAATTCGTCTGCCACACAGAAAATTTCCGTAATTTTATCGTTGGTAAGCAAGCTCATATGTTTGTTTAATTTATTGATTATCAACTATAAAGATACAAAATTATTTCTTACTTACCAACTTTCTTATTGATTTTCTTAAACGGAACTCAGGTTAAGTAAATCAATAGCGATGAACCAATAACGAAATGGCAGTTTGGATTTGTGCATCAC
>BNXH01000132.1 GCA_025999435.1 Bacteroidia bacterium
ACGCTTGCGATGTACTAAATTTGGTTTTGATGATACGGTTATGCTTATCGCCTGTGGCTTGCATAACTTCCGTATATCATTGAAATATAACGCAATATAAATTTAATCTATATAATGTCTAATATAAAAACAATAATTTTGAGAATGACCCATACAAAAAGGATTACATGTATAGACAGAGTACCGCCGAAATTTCAGGCAATCAAAACCGAGGACTGAATAATATACCTTTAATGGTTGAATCTTTTACAGTTTTGGGCACTTCTGCAAGAATGTGTAATCTAAATGTGCTATTTTTACTGGATAAGAATTTGTATTCTGGGGATCCAAACCTTAAATTGAGTATTAAAAAAACGCAAAATAGTTCTGAGAAATTTTGGGAATATAATTTCAATTCGCTTATTCTTCCTAACCCTCCAATAACAAAAGATACAGAAGTTTCTAGATCTTTTGATAATATATTATTATCTCCTGGAACCTATGTGATAATGGCGGAGGGCACATTGTTCAAGCAGTTAAGATCAATAAATATAAACGTTAATAGTCTAGAATATCCTGATGAATTTCTCGAAAAGAATCCTATTGGAATAGGTGGAGGAATAAGAATAAATAAAATAGATTTATTAGATGTTGATAATCGCTATATTTCAGGAAAGGAATATCGGTATGTTTTAGGGAATCCAACTGGTAGCGGTGTTCCAATTGGAGAGACATCTGGGAAGTTGATGTTTTACCCTAGATACAGAAGAGATTCTAAAACAATAGGGTCTAATGGGTTAAGAGGTGGCGGATACTCCGTTGGTTATTCTACTGTTCATATTATAGACTATAATAAATTAGGGTCTCAAATAGGCAGAACAGTTTATGAATACATAAATATACCAGATAAGGTTATAAACTATTCATGGATAGATAAGTCCATTAGCTATGATTCAGCTATAAAATCAAAAGACGAAAACCCTTCTGGTCTTGATGGTTATAAACACTCTGAGAATGGGACTTTGCTGAAAGAATCCAAAATGCTTTTAAAAAACAATAGATACCAAGAACAGGAGGTGATAGAATACAAATATCTAGGATTAGGAGGGGGACCTTATATTGTATGGGGTGTTCGGAAAACTCAACCAGATACATGGTGGACAAATTCCAATAGTTTTATACCCTGTATCAACGATTATAATCTAAATGTTTTGCGTAATGCTTTAACTATTGAAGCCTACAATAGTTATGCCCATTCCACAATAGCTTGGGCATATCTTTACCCAGCTATAAGACCAATGCAATACAAACTAAAAGAAAGGATTCATAAGCTATATGAAGAAAATGGCGTTGTTGAAACTATTACAAATTATGATTATAATTTAAAAGATCAGCTTATAAAAGAAACTTTGAAATCAAATTCTAAAGAACTCAGATCTATTGATTACAAATATCCTCCTGATATAAACTCTAATTCGATTATCAATAAACTGACGGAGGCTAACCGTATTAACGTCCCTGTAGAAACAAAGCAAACCATAAATGGACAGATTTCCCAGACAATAAATGAATATGCACTATTTAATAATATACCTCAATTGTCTATTGTTAAAACAAATACTGGTGCAGATAGAGCTGTTGAAGCTCGAATTAGATACCATCAGTATGATGTCTACGGAAATCCTATACAAGTAAGTATGGATGGGGGAATGAATGTCGTTTATTTGTGGTCTTACAATGGACAGTATCCAATAGCTGAGATTAAGAATACAACTTATGCCGATGTCGTCAGTGTTTTAGGGCAAAGTTTAATAGACCGTGTCACAAGTTCTTCTGTTCCATCAGATGCAGATATGTTGGTTGTGAATTCTTTACGCAACAATACAACTACACTAAAAGATATTCTAATTACAACCTATACATATAAACCTCAGGTGGGTATAACTTCAGCTACAGATTCTTCAGGAAAAACCATTTATTATAGCTATGATAAATTTGACCGCTTAAAAGAGTCTTATATTGACGATGCTGGAAAAAAGATAATACAAGCGTATGATTATTTCTATTCAAAATAATACTTCTATGAAAAAAAAATATATATACATATTGATCTTATTTCTTAGTATAGTAATTCGGGGGCAAAGTCAGATTATACTGACAAATCCGCCTCAAATTATTGATTTAGGTACTGTTGAAAAAGATATTTATAGTGATTATGAGCTAAGATATATAACAGGTAGTCCAGGATCATTAGAATTTACTTTTAAGCTTGCAACAACAACGAATGTATTCTTTAGAATTGATAAAGTTGGTTATTTAGGGGGAGCGTCTATAAGTACACTGTCCGGAACTCCGGCCACCTATGTCAGAGGTGCGGGTGATCCTAATTATATAGGTGGATCAACAGAACCTAATTATAAAGAGTGCGAATATACGTGTTACCCTAATTCGACTTATAAATACTTGGTATATGGAATGAGTGCTGAACAAATTGCTAAAATTAAAATTAGGGGAGGGCAATATATTGGAAGTGATACCAATACGGAGAATAGTCCGATGAATTATATTCTTACATTAATTCCCCAGAAAGAAGTTTCTTCGATAAACTATAGCAATGGAACTGTAAGCAATTATTTAGATAATAATGACATATTGATGAATATTCAATACTTCGACGGCCTGGGCCGTCCTGTACAGACAGTTCAGCGAGGAATCACCCCCGATGCCAAGGATTTGGTAAGCATACAGGAATACGACGCCTTCGGGCGGGAATCCAATACATGGTTGCCCGGAAAAGTCACAGCAGCCAACAACGGTGCATTCGTTGCATTGGAGACAGCCAAAGGGTATATTAAAGCCTCTAACGGAAGCGACCAGAAACCCTATTCCCTTCCAGTCTACGAAAACTCACCTTTGAACCGTGTCTTAAAACAATTCGGCCCGGGTCAGGACTGGCACAATGCGGACAATGGCAACGGAAAAGCTGTCCAAACAGCTTACAAGACCAATATAACAGGCAATGACACCCTGAACTGCAAGATATACATAGCCGGGGGTACCAACCAAGCGCCAACGCTGACACAGAACGGAAATTAT
>BNXH01000133.1 GCA_025999435.1 Bacteroidia bacterium
ATACAATAAGTAATCTAAAATATTTACTGTCGCATGTCATCCTGACCGTAGGGAAGGATCTCGACCCCAAAAAGAGACACGAGATGCTTCGTTCCTCAGCATGACAAATACGACAATAAATCTTATCATTTACTTATTAATGAACTGAAAACACTTTTACCTGCCAATGCCTGAAGCTACATTCCATTAATAAGAAACGAAGATAATTTAGATTCAGCAAAAAAACAATAAAATAAATTAATATCTTTATGGCATAAAATACCCGTAATAGTAATACAAAATCTATTTTATTATGAATAAAATTAAAATTTCATTTCTTGTCATCGTTGGTATGATAATCAGTACAAATGTCTCAGCTCAACTCCCTGTTTCTTTTGGAGTAAAAGCAGGTATGAATCTTTCTGAAATTCAGAAGTTAGATGATGATATTAAGGTCGGGTTCAATGTTGGATTAACAGCCGACTTGCAATTATCGGATAACTTTTTTCTGATGTCGGGACTCGAGTTGACCAATAAAGGAGCAAAAGGGAATAGCTATAACTTGGCTGATCTGCAAGGAGTAACTTTTAAAGATGTGAAACTAAATGCCCTGTATTTGCAGTTGCCAATACATGCAGGGTATAAACTGGAAGTTGCGCCTACCGTCAAACTAGTATTTCGCGTTGGTCCATATTTAGCATATGGTATAGGCGGTAAAATAAAAGGAGAAGCGGGGAATAAAAGTCTGGATATAGATTTCTTTGGAGACGATACTAACCGTTTCGATTTTGGTGTTGGCGGAGCTGTAGGAGCCGAATTTGCAGATAAAATAACTGTTAGTTTGGGTGCAGACCAAGGTTTGACAAAAATATTCAAAGACGGAGACCAAAAGAACCGTTGTGCTAATATTAGTGTCGGCTACAAATTTTAAAGAATTAAATTATAATGTTAAGGGTGAACTTACCGGTTTGCCCTTAACATTTTTATCTTTCAATATGAGATAGATTTCTAAAAATCGACTTTAGCTTCACAAACTGACTGTTTTTTCAAATCATTATGACAAAAACCCGTATCTTTGTCAATCGCAAATAAAACAAATGAAATATGATAGTAAAAGACGCTCAGTTTGTTATTAGTAACACTGACTACAGAAAATGTCCTGAGGATGGCAAACCTGAATATGCTTTCATCGGGCGCTCCAATGTAGGGAAGTCTTCTCTTATAAATATGTTGACCAACCGCAAAGGGTTGGCGATGACTTCCTCAAAACCCGGAAAAACGCAATTGATCAATCATTTTGTTATCAATAATGAATGGTATCTGGTAGACCTGCCGGGGTATGGCTATGCCCAAAGGGGAAAAGAAGGGCGTGAACAGATCCGTAAAATTATCGACAGCTATATTCTTAAGCGTACACAGCTTACGTGTTTATTCTTGTTGCTCGATTGTCGCCACGAACCTCAGAAAATAGATATGGAATTTCTGAACTGGCTGGGAGAAGAAAGTATACCTTTTGCAATCGTGTTTACCAAAACAGATAAAATAAGCAAGGGAAGATTAGCCGATAATATCGCTGCTTATACCTCCAAATTGCAGGAAACATGGGAAGAACTCCCTGCAATCTTTTATACCTCTTCGGAACACCGATTGGGCGGAGATGAAATACTGAATTATATAGAAAAAATAAATAAAACATTGTAGAGAAATTTAACCTGAAATATAAATCTAACCTAACCCGACAACTATGTTATTTGTACCATTGATCGATGTAGCCGATGTGAATAACCCCTCTGCTATTGTAGAGTGTATGCAGGATGTGATAGTAAACGAAGTAGCGTGTGTTAACTGGCCCGGCGAGTATCCGTCTGCTCCGAAAGTGACATTCAAAATAGCACATGACGGTTCTCATATTTTCTTACATTTTTTTGTTGAGGAAAATGAAATCTTAGCCAAAGCTGCCGAAGATAACGGGCCTGTGTGGACAGACTCATGCGTGGAATTCTTTCTGTCTTTTGCCGATTCACCTTTTTACTACAATGCTGAATTTTCTTGTATCGGTAAGGCGCTTCTCGGATATAGAAAAGACAAGAAAAACGCAGAGCATGCCGGTGTAGAGGTGATGAGCTCAATTAAGCGTTACTCCAGCCTCGGATCAGAACCGTTTGATAAAAAACAAGGAGACTTTAAGTGGGATATGTTGCTTGTAATACCTGTTTCGGCATACTGGCACTCCGGTCTTAAAACTTTTAGCGGAGTCAAAGCCCGGGCTAATTTCTATAAGTGCGGAGATAACCTGACTATACCTCATTTCTTGTCATGGAATCCTATCCGGACAGAAAAACCAAATTTCCATGTCCCTCAATATTTTGGAGAACTGAATTTTGAGTAAACCCTTAAAACACAGGTGATAGCTAACCCTCAATAATAGAGTGTGATACTGCTTGTTACTTTTATGTTAAAAAAAAGTTACAATTGCGTTTTTTTTCTATCTTTGTACCAAAGGAATGGCGCGAAACATAACTGTAGTTTTCTCCTGAATATGGATATATTTAATTTTTATGAAAAATAACTTATTTGATAGGTTTAAGCCTAAAGAAAATAAATTCTTCTTATTACTTTACCAGATGGCGGAAGTCATTGTTGTAGCATCTGATCTTATTATAGAGTGTGTTCAAGCCCCTGACCATAGTTCAGCTGTAGAGCTTTATAAGAAAATAAAGGAGCAGGAACATAAAGCCGACAGTATTCAGGATGAGATATTCGAAGAATTGAATTCAACATTTATTACTCCGTTCGACCGTGAAGACATCAACCACATGTCAGGCACAATGGATGATGTAATGGATTTGATAAACAGCTGTGCAAAACGCATTATGCTTTACAGTCCCAAAACAATGCCTGAAGCCGCTATTCGTTTAGCCATCCTGGTGAAAGAGTCTGCTAGTCATTTGATACAGGCGGTGAGAGAATTGGATACGCTGAAGAAAAGACCTGAAAAGATTAAAGAATATTG
>BNXH01000134.1 GCA_025999435.1 Bacteroidia bacterium
GACTTCGCTATACAAATAATATGGATTTTCTAAGTCGTAATCTTTAAGGAAGGTATAATATGATAAATCAGGTTCATTTACTTTTATACTTGTAGTATCTCCTTTCTCTCGTATATTTTGCCATAAAGGCTCTATCTCCTCCGTGAATTGCAGGGGAGTAGCTATTTGGTGTGTTTTTATATAATAAGTAAGATATATTTTACTTTGTTCTGACAAAAGAGAATCCTTTTTAAATATATCAAGCCGCTTATCTAAGTCATATTGGTTTATTGGGATGTATCTTTTAGGATTTTGAATACACGAGGCAAGAACTTCTTTATTGAGAAGATCATATCGGGATGCAGTTTGAGCAGCTTTTATCATGGCTTCAGATGTATGTGTGTTATATTCTGTATAAAAATCGGGGCCAGAAACAACTTTAATGGAATCCTTCTTGATTATTATTTTCGTTTCTTTATTGTCTTCGAGGTTGACGGTATATCCATACCCTGTGTCAGCATTATATATAAATCCAAGTGCAGGATTCGTCTCTATAGGAATTTCCAGAGAAAAGGTTCCATCATCTCCAACTTTAATATCTTGTCGCTGCAAATCCATCGTTATCGGAGCGGGAACAGATAGCAATATTGTCATATCAGGTTTATAGCCTTCTATTTTCCCTGATAACTTGGCTATTCCTGCTTGAATTTTAGGTTTCGGTAGTGCTTTTTTATCTGAATTTGAACAAGCAATGATTAGAAAACAAATTCCAATCATAAAAACTAACTTAGAAATAATACTGTTTTGCATAATTATATTAGTTTATTTGGTTATGATCTCTACTATTCTCTTCATATCCTCTTCATCATACCGATGGTCGCAAGGTAAGGGTAGGAGGTAGTTTACTATTTTATATTCCGCGGAATCCTTTTCAACCAAATCTAATGTTGCTTTCCAATAGGTGGAAACATAGATCTTGTTTTCTATCAGCTTTTTTCTCAGATCGGGATCTTCCGAATAGAACATGTAGCTGAGCGGACAGGTACCGGCCGGAAAATCATCGTACTCAAATTGATTATCTTTTCCCAAAATAGAATGCAAGTATCTGAAATTCTTTATTTGCCTCTCTTTCAGGTTTTCGTAATCGATATTCTTTAGTAAAGCTTCACCCAGATTAGACATTCTTTTGATTGGTTGGTCAATGAGGCTATTGCAGTAATTGAGATAGTCCTGATAAGCGGCATTTGCACTTCCTTCTTCGATACGTTTCATCAGGTGTATCATATGTGGAATCGCCGCGTCTTTCTCAAAATCTTCGTTAAGGAGGGTGTCTGTATAAAGGTATGCGCCATCGGGTAGCCCGAAGAATTTGCGTGGAGAATATATCGTGTCTATTCCCGGAAAAGGTTTCGAGAAAAAGGCATGTGTATTGTCTACAATTAATTGTTTGCCGAATCGTTTTACCAGTTTCCCAACGGTATTACACTTTATACCGTAAATGTCGGAATAGAAAAAGGCCTCATCTTTACCTAATTCTTTTTCGAAGATTGGGTCAATCTTTGAATCCACCGAATAAAATTCATACTCTATTCCAAGTTTTTTCATCGGTTCCCAAATCACTTCCGAATCGAGATAGGGGATATATATTTTTTTATACTTCTTTGCCCTGAGGATATATTCAAGGCAGTTGCGAGCCGTATTCAAATGTACAGCCCCTTTGTGATAGTGCTCGCCTTTTCTGAGTTGAAGCTCAAAGAAGCCTCCTATTTCTTTCATGTTTTTAATGTTTTTTGCTTGTTCCGGAGCATAATCAATGCTTTGCCGGCTCTAACCTCTCTGGTTGCTGGTTGCTTGGCTCCCCCTATCCAGTCGCAATATCCCCGTTTGTATCCATCCGAAAGACTTTCGAAAAAGACCTTTGCTTCAGCGTCCTCTTTGAGGATATTGGTTAATTCCTCCGGCACGACTATTTCACCTTTACTTCTTTCCATAAATCAAATTTTTAGGTTGTATCCTTTTAGCATTATATCTGTTTCGTCTGTCGAATTGAACATCATGACGTCTAAAATAGACAGCCAAGGTACAAATTCATTTGCGAACTGCTTATATTCTATCGGGTTAGATACTACGAAATTTAATTTAATATTTTCTTTTCGGAAATCAGTGACCGAATATAATTCTTGTCCGCCTATTGCATTGTAATATTCTGTCGCTCCTAATGCTTTGCAAATGGCGATCACCTTATCCTGACCCTTTAGCGAATGGTCGATGTCAACTGTGGACGAAATAATTATCTCTGTTCCAATATGAAGGTAATCGCATATTTTCACGATGGAATGATAAATATAACCAAACAGATTATTATCATCATAGTTAATAATCTCTTCTGCTAATGGCATCACATCATTGAAATAAGGCGCCTTACGATATGACTCCCTGATCTGGTTCTGTAGCTTTTTTTTGTCAAAACCAACTGATACCAAGCGATTCCGGACATCCAGATAATCCGAATCTTTTTCTACCGGAACGGTAATCAAGGCATCCTTGCCGTTTTGGAGGATACGATTGCGATTGATCCAGCCTTTTTTTGTGAATTGTATGTTGTCATATATCACGTATTTATCAACTGCATTCAACAACTGAAAATATCCTATGTATGGCAAAAAGTAAGGCTGCATTATTCCTATTTTCATAGTTACAAAGGGCCCCCTAGCCCCCGTAGGGGGAATTAGCCTCCCCTTTGGGGAGGTTGGAGGGGCTGATTTCTTTTATTATTTTACAAATCTTTTCTACATCTTCAAACTCAAGATTGGCATACATTGGCAGACAAACAATTTCTTTCGATATCTGCCCTGCTACCGGAAGATTAGCCACACTGGCAGACGGTAACCCCTTATAGGTAGGGAAATCACTGATGAGTGGGTAGAAATAGCGTCGTCCGAAAACATCATATTCCTGTAATTTGAAATACAGGTCATCGCGTGACATGCCGTACTCTGATGTATTAA
>BNXH01000135.1 GCA_025999435.1 Bacteroidia bacterium
AGAACGCTTGCGATGTACTAAATTTGGTTTTGATGATACGGTTATGCTTATCGCCTGTGGCTTGCATAACTTCCGTATATCATTGAAATATAACGCAATATAAATTTAATCTATATAATGTCTAATATGATAATATATAGAGATCATTGTTGTCAACTTTATTTATCATTATTTCTGTATATTTAATCATTTTATCCCGTAACTTAGGATGTTCATCATAATAATAAACTAATTGATCATAATAATATTCATCCCCATCATCAGATACTTTTTTTTGCCATTTATTCAATATTGAATCGTTTTTAGGTTTAGCATAGTTTAAGTCCGGGCTTATCGATAGAGTATTCTCTTTTTCACAAGAGTCTGGGATATCAACATTTGGACCATTCGTTTTCAAATTGTATCCACCTACTGGTTGTAATGTTCTTTCCTCCTGATTCCTATTACATGAAAAAAATATGACGATAAAAAGCCAAGAAAACATTACTTTGCTTAAATTAGTTTTCATCATTTGTTATATTTGTAATATTTGTACTAGTAGTAACAGGTAACCAAGAAGGCTGATAATTAGAATTGTTGACGTTGGTGCTTGTGTCTATGTCTTTTTTATTAGATGTTGGCATTTGGTCACCTGGTATTGTTTTTATTTTTTTTCCATTTTCTAAGACAACCCAATTTCCTTTATCTTCATAGTTTACAACAGTTTTACCATTAACTGTTTTATCCCCATAAACACCTATATATTCAAATTTTCCGTTCACGTCTCCTATAATGAATTTCTTATCAGGGGCTATAATTGTATGATCTTTAAATTCTGGGCTAGCTGATATTTTTTCAGCTAAAGATATTCCATCTTCTTCGTTGGCAACATTACATCCATGAATCACAATCGTTAGTTTTTCTCCTTCTGTTCTATTTTTCCAAACTTTACTATCTTGTTCTAAAACAAAGGCTAAATCACTTCCACCCCATACTCGAACTTTATTGTATCCCATAAATCCTTCTAATCCTAAAATTCTACTTGAACTATGGGTAAATATATGTATAGCACCGTCGTCTGGATACATAGATGAATGGTAAGAATCGAGTGTTGGTATAAGATAATATATTATTTTTTCTCGTCCATCTGGGTCTATGTACTTCACTGGGTTATTTGAACAATACGCATACGTACTAATATTCGGATACTTCTCCTGCAACGGGTCAGTACTTATCCACAAACTTACTCTCGGATCATAATACCTAGCCCCATAATAATACAGCCCCGTCTCTTCGTCAAGTTCCTTAGCATTAAAGAGATACGGCGTATTCCAAACATTATTCCTCTCTTCAATAAAGACTTCGCCGAAAGGAACGTATTCAATGTGTTGAACTACTTCACCATCAAGATTCGTTATCAAAGAACTACTGCCTAAATGATCACTGTGATAATAATACTGAAACAGCTCCGGATTATCATTCGCATTTGCCGCAAAGGATTTCAATGTTTTACTATCGTCACAGCAGAAACCTTGCCCATTCACGTAGTCATCGTTATCCTTGCCATAATACGGCACTTCGAACTTAGCATAGCGGTCTTTAATAGTCTGCTGCAAAGCTTTATACTTAGTCGCATAATCCACCTTAGCGCCATCGACATTGCTTCCTGCATACTCTATCCTGCGTGGATCGCTACCGTAGCTTTGCAAATCGCCCAATTTGCTGACAATTCGTTGGCTACCGATATAGATATGCTTGGTGTACTGCCCGCCTTTGCTTACTACGAGGTAAGGGTTCACATAAGCCGTGAAATTAGCTGTTGAAGTATTGCCGCCAGAGAACAAACCATTAACATACATTTCCTGGCTCTCGCCCGATGTCTTGACTGTCCTTTCCCCTGCCGCATCGTACCAGTAGTTGCTCACAAAGCCGTTGTCGTCGATAGCTTCCAAACGGTTTTCTTCGTCCCAAAGCAGTTTTCTTTCGGCCGATTTCGGTGTCTGTGTGCCGTCTTTCTTCGGACGCTCGGTATTGATGTAAATCAGATTACCGTTCAGGTCGTACTCATACTTATGCTCCTTTTTGGTCAGTTCTTTATTGTCAGATGCCTCTGTGCGATAGTTCTCATCTTCCAGCGTACTGATCTGGAACGGGTTGTTCGCATAGTTGTAATTAAGTTCATAACCCGCTTTCAAGACACCGTCGAACTGGACACCTTTCTGCTGTATATGCTGCTTCTTGCTTGTGATATTGTGCAGGTTATCGTAGGCCATATCAAGGCTGTAAGAGGCCGTCTTCGGGTTGTTTGCCGATATATTGGTTCCGGTAAATGTTCCTGTTGCACTTGTCAAACGATACAGTCCGTCATAGTTATAGGTATGGCTCATCTGACCGCCCATAGCAGTAGCTACACTCGGTAGCGGAGCGGTATTTACCACGCTCAATACATTATCCACAGCATCAAACGTATAGTTATTATTCATTATCTGCTTGCGGGTGTCTTTACCGGAAATTACCATCAGGTTAGACAATCTTCGTCTTTGCGCATCATACGTATAATTCGTTTCCGCCCCGTTGCAATACTTCATGTAAATGCGTTGCTCGAACTTGTCATAACCCAGCTTGTTCACATAGTTGTACGAATAGGCTTTTTCGCCTTTGACACTTTCCAGTTAACCTTAGTAGTCTACTTAAGATTGTTAAAAAGTGACAAAAGTGACACTTTTTAGCTATTTTTTTAGTGTCACTTTTTTTGCTTTACAACTCGCTTGTCGCTCTTTATACTAGATAAATTTTGTGAAAAATGATAAATTATAATCGCCCCCTGTCGGTTTATTTGGCAGGGGGAGATGTGTTGTAGAAAGTCAATTAACTTAAAACTCTAATTACTTATTAGATCAAAAATAATTTGATCTGCATCAAGATATTCAATTTTCACATCTTTAGAAAAATATAAACTACATTCATTTTTTAACATTAT
>BNXH01000136.1 GCA_025999435.1 Bacteroidia bacterium
GGGCTATATTATGTAGCCCCTTCAGGGCATCGTGGAAAGAAAAAGGCTGAAAGCCTGATATATTCCAGCCCGGGGTAACACCCCGGTGAGATGACAACCGAAGGAACTGTGCCCTGTAAGGGCAACATAATAAGCCTTTTAAATATATATAAAATATTTTTTGTCATGTACTATGGTTATTTCGCAGATGCAAGTATTACGTATTGCCTGTATTTTATATCCTTCAGGCGATTGAATAGTAATCGATTTATGAATGATGTCAGGCAATAAGGGCCTACACCGTTTATACCTTCCATGCGTTCTATCTCGTACCCGCAGCTTTCTATCATACGCTTCATGCTTTTCTCTGTATAAAAACGTAAATGAGTTTTGTCCTGAATCCCGGAGTCTTTGTACACCCAATCTTTCTTAAAAATCAGTTCACGCAGCACTTCAATGTATCTCATGTTGGGTATCGATGCCAGAATGTGCCCTCCGCCGGCCAGATTTTCTTTTTAAAGAATATTGTAAAGTATAGCCATTTCTCCTCTTTGCTTTTACGCCAAAGGTTGATTAATTACAGTGCACTGGGATTGTTGTTTGTTACCGGTTGGCTAGGTATAGAATATATTGTCCTGTATATATCATTTCCGGCAGGTGAATGGGAAGAACTGCTTCCAACCCTCCCTATACGAATCGTGATCGCGATGCTGATCTACTGCCTGATAATTCTTATATATCCGGAAAGTATTCATGAAAACGGTAACAAACCGGAAGAAGACGGGAGGAAAGAGGAGGCAGCAAACGTCCTGCCGGAAAAGAACGAGGAGAAAGCGATCGAACCAATTGAGCGCATCGTAGTGAAGAACGGGCAGAAAATAGATGTTATCATGATACCCGAAATAATCTGCATAACAGCAGAAGGCGACTATGTTATGATACATACCGGAAAAGGCAAATTCCTGAAAGAACAGACAATGAAGTCGCTTGAAGTGGTATTACCATCCGATAAGTTTGTCCGCGTGCACCGGTCGAGTATTGTAAACGTAGAATTTATTGCCCAAATAGAACTTTACAATAAGCAGAACCAACTATTGAAGCTGAAAAATGGGATTCAGGTTAAAATCAGTTTAACCGGTTACAAGATATTGAGAGATATTTTGGGATTATAAATAGCCCGATATTCAATAGAATTAAGAAACTTTTAAGGCTTCAAATACTTTTGAATATAAGGGTATAGATATTCTGCATAGCGCATAAAGCCCAAATCGGTGAAATGAGTGCCGTCGACAGTGGCTTCATCATCTATGCCGATCATTCCGGCAGATGAAATAAGTTCTATATTTTTCTCTCCTGCTGTTAACAGATCGCTAAAGACTTTATGCAAAGCTTCGTTCTTCGCGACTACAGTATTTTGCATATAGCCATCGAATTTTCCGTGCGGGAATATAGGATTTTCAATGAAAAGTATTGGTATTTGAGGAGATTTCTTACGTATAATGTCATAGAAATTCTTCATTTTCTGCTCTATCTGCTCAATATTTACATTTGGCATAAAGTCGAGAATAATCAAAGAAGCATCGTGTCCTGCGATAATTTCCGCTATTTCATAGTCCAATTGTCCATTACCACTGAAGCCCAGATTAATAAATTCTCTATTAAACCATCGGGATAAAATATTGGTATGCGCCATTCCCGCACGGGAAGCACAGCCACCTTGCAAAATACTGGTACCATAGCAGATAACAGGCTTTTCTGTCTTTGGTAATTGTTTTTGAGGTTGTGAAATCGTAGCCGTAGAATCTATTCCGACCTGAAGATTTTCCACACCATCATATAATGGAAAATACAAGAGAAATTCTTTTGCATCACTGGTCATATTCGAGATAATAGTAGCGCTATTTTTCTTATCATTCGAATTGGGGCGCGCTGAATTGACAAATTCCCATTTATCATTTTGCAGACAATAGAGATCGAAGCCCTTAATTCCTGTCGGGGTCATATGGTTCATACTCCTGTTTTCAGTCAGAGTCCATTTCAAACCTATAGAAGTACTGTTCGATACAAATCTCATGTATAGTCCGGCTGTGTTTTTCCCAAGTTCCCACACAGGTGGCCTTGTCATCGTTTTAAGAAAAGCCGGTAACCTTTCGTAACGGGTTTCGGTCTGCTCCGATATTTTACCGAATAAGGGAAACAGGCTGCCATCATAATATACTAACTGTGCATTTACAGACAGACACACAACAAACGCACATACCGATAATAGAAATTTATTTTTCATTGCTCTAAGGTATTTAATCATAACAACCTACTAACCATATCAAAGATAGTAATTAGTAAGTTGTTAAAAAAATAATCGACCACCCATTTATTATTTTATCATCCCCCCTTTTCTCATTCCCTGCTCAACTTCCCCCGTATGAGCTTTATTCCATTTGCCTCTCGGATTATTTACTTTTGAAAGAATTATATCAAAAGTCTTCCGTGCTATTTCCGCGTATTCCTCATTACCCGTAGCCTTATTCAACTGTCCGAAAGCCATTGTAGCCAGATAAACTTATCGGTATCGAATACCGAGCCATCTCTATCGAGGCATGAGAAATATCCACCATACTCTTTATCCTGAGAGTTTTTGAGCCAAAAAGGCAAGACATCGGGCTAAAGATATGGGGTATTTATACAAGTGTTGTCAAATGTTTCAGAAATAACTCTTCGCCACGATTTACCCATTCACAAAATTTTTTATTATTTTCCCCTTTATATGATTCTATATATTGAATAAGCCTGCTTATGTTGAAGCTTGCTCCGGTTATGCCACATCCCGCCGATTCGGCATCAGCGGCATTCACTTCCTGTTCTACATGGACAGGTATCATCATCACAGGTTTGTTCAGATACATTGCTTCACATATCGACTCAAAGCCTGCTGTAGTAATGTATCC
>BNXH01000137.1 GCA_025999435.1 Bacteroidia bacterium
GTGAACGATGGACTTTTTATCTGAAGTACGGCTACCGCACATACTTTTACCATCTATGGCTACCACTTCATTCGCGCATAAATCGGCGACCGAACGTGTCCAGTCTATAAAACACTGCTCCAATTCCGGATCGAAAGGCGCTTTGCAGTATATCATCGCGAGGTTATTGCCTACCAGCCCTATTGTGACGTTAGCTATATTATTCACCCATTTTTTAGGAATGTTATACGAAATACTGACTTCTCCCAGACGAATATTAGTAGCTGAGTAGATATAATAAGCTCCCTGCCCGGTACCCGCGGCTACTATATTCAGATAGTCCCTGGCTGATATTTGTTGATTATTAATCCGTATTCCGTCGGACTCACGCAGTTTGGCGCTGTAGCCGGAGACACCGTAACGATCCAGGAGGGCCTGTGTATTGGATACAACTTCTCCTCCAAAGCGTCCACTGATCAAAGCGCTGAGTGTTATCCCTTTAAAAGAGAATGTATTTTTCCAGCCCGCGTGTGATTTAGGCATCACCGAACCTACTTTTTTGTATTCCACGTCGGTTAATGACGGAAGGGATGTTTTCGGGTCAAGATAAATGTATCCGTTGTCGTCGCGTTTCCAGTCGCGGTTGACATATATGTCGCCCATCGACCCGCCTTCCACAAGCCTGACTACCGGCGAACCGCTACTACCGAGCGTAGCCTTGTTTATATAAGGCATATAGATTATTTCATTGGTTACCGGATTTTGAATGCCGTTAGCCAGTTTCTTTATTACATTATCATTGAAACTGTAAGTAAGGTTGGTATCCCAAATAAAATTCCCCCACTTCTTCTCATATCCTAACGCTAATTCTACTCCCGAATTTTGCACATCTCCCGCCTGAACATACACACCTGAATAACCGGAGCTGGCCGGAAGTTCTACTTCAAATGTCTGATTCAGCGTGTTAGACCGGTAGTAGGTGGCATCCAGCCTGAGAGATCCGTTAAAGAAACGCATATTCAATCCCGCCTCGTAGGAATTGGTAAGTTCAGGCTTCAGATTCTTGTTTGGGTATAACGACAAGGTGTTATATTCATTCGTCTGATCATTATATCTGTATCTTCCACGAGTAATATATGTATCATAAGCCGTACCCACCGAAGTATAAGACGCGCGCGCTTTCAGATAAGTAAACCATTTCGGCAATGAAACCATTTCACTGATAATTCCGGATAATCCTACGGAAGGATAAAAGAACGACTTATCCCCCGACTCTGAAAAAGCCAACGCGGAATCCCAGTCGTTACGGCCGGTCAGCGTTAGGTAAACCATGCTTTTGTAACCAATCTCCGCATTGGCAAATACGGACTGTACCTGATGCCTGTATCCGTCGTCATCTATCTTAAAGCCATTGGTCCGGCTGATATTTTCCGTCGTGAACCAGTTTGTCACTTTATCCAGGTTTCCCATAACATAGTGACTGTCCATACTTAAGTCTTTGATGGAAGCGCCGAGATTGACATTGAAACTGAAATCGCCGGTATACTTATTAATATTTGCCATCAGATCGCCGTAAGTCTGTTGGTCGCGCCTGTTATCAAGGCGGAAATAACCTTTCGTCCCGGCAAACGTAGCCAATGTACCTGCATATCTTTTTTCGGTATTGCGGAAATCGGCGTTATCGATATTAACGCGTCCGATAACGTTGAACCAATCTGTGACATTATATTGAAGGCTGGCTGCAAGCCTGTACCTTTTTTTATCCGATTCCTTGTTCATCCGATGCATAATCCAGTATGGATTTTGTATGGAAAGCCCTTGATCACCGTAAGGCCAGAACTGTGTATTCACTCCCGACAGATCGTCATAGCGTTCAAACAGGCGCACTTCATCGAAATTTTCACCGCGCGGGAAGAGATAAAGAGCCGGAAGCGGATTGAAATACTGCCCCTGCGAAACCATATTCTTGTCTTTCTGAAGGATATAGTTGGCGCTGACGTCCAATACTAGCTTATTATCGAGAAAAGAAGTCGTATTGCGAAACGCAAAGTTGTAGCGGCCGTATTCATTGTTCGGCAGGATACCATTAGCTGTGGTCGCGGCCATTGAGGCATAAGTCTGGCTTTTGTCATTACCTGTGGCCAGTGAAATACTGTTCGATACATTGCTGCCCGTATTGAAAAACTTGGCAGGATCGTAACGATAAGCTGTTTCGCCGCCCCAACTACCCGATTCTCCGGTAATATTACCATATTTGTTCTGGAATTTCGGCATCATAAGCGGTGTAGAGAAAGTTGTATTGTTGCTCACGGAAATTGTGGTCTTGTCGGCCCGTCCTTTTTTAGTTGTGATGAGTACAACGCCATTCGCGCCTTCATATCCATAAAGCGCCGCGGCTGAAGGCCCTGTCAACAATGATATGCTTTCGATATCTTCAGGGTTAATGTCGGCCGCACCTTCCGTACCCGGCTGGGCCGAATATAGACCGGCGTCTGTATTTCCGGAGAGGGAATTATACATAGGAATACCATCGATAACGTATAAAGCATTATTGTCTTTAGATAGGGATTTAGCGCCGCGCATCACAACCTTGACAGCGGATCCCGGGCCGGCGGCGCTTGAATTAATCTGTACTCCGGCTACTTTTCCCGCCAGAGCGTTCATGAAGTTGGCGCTTTTCACCGTTGTAAGTTCATCGCCTTTTACTTCCTGCACATTGTAGCTCAATGCCTTTTGCGCACGTTTTATACCCAGGGCGGTAACGACAACTTCACTCATTTGCTGAGCCGAATCTTCCAGTTCCACATCAAAAGAAGTTTTGGTTCCGATTTGTACTTCCAAAGTTTTCATACCGACATACGAAAAAACCAAGGTTTTAGAATCCGCCGGCACAGTAAAAGTGAATTTTCCATCAATATCGGTCATTACACCTGTG
>BNXH01000138.1 GCA_025999435.1 Bacteroidia bacterium
AAACTCAAATGTTTGACATTAAATAAATTCATCGGGATTGGTATGCCCGATGCTTACAAAGTGAGTTAATTTTACTTGCTACGATAGTGAAGAAAAATACCGGTTTGACTGCCGTTGCAACAAAGTCCTTTTTAGTTAAAAAGTTACGAGTAGACGAGATACGAGGTACGAGTTGTTGGCTGATGACTGATGACTGATGACTGCTGACTGTAGTCGAGATCCTTCCCTGCGGTCAGGATGACAAAGAGGGTAGCCGCGCGAGCAAGGGGCTAACGGCTAAAAGCTATCAGCTAACGGCTAAAAAATAACTGTAGAAGTTTGTTACATTTTAGTTAAAATGAGGAAGGAGTTTTTCTCTCGTCATTGGTAGGGTTCGCCCGAAGCAATCCAGAAAGTAAAAAATGAATTGAGTGTGGAAAATGGCATAGTACATGACAAAAAATATTACAAAATCTTATATTGCCCTTACAGGGCGCGGTTTCAGGGGATTTCGTTTTCCCACCCAAGGCGTTGCCATTGGGCTATATTATGTAGCCCCTTCAGGGCATCAAGGAAAGAAACAGGCTGAAAGCCTGATATATTCCAGCTCGGGGTAACACCCCGGAGAGATGACAACCGAAGGAAGTGTGCCCTGTAAGGGCAACATAATAAGCCTTTTAAATATATATAAAATATTTTTTGTCATGTACTATGGGAAAATGTTACTTTTTAGTTAAAAAAGTTACGAGTAGACGAGGTACAAGGTACAAGTTGTTGACTGTTGACTGATGACTGCTGACTGTAGAAGTTTGTTACTTTTTAGTTAAAAAGTCATGAGTTACGAGTTGTTCACTGTTGACTGATAACTGCTAACTGCTGACTGTAGTCGGGATCCTTCCCTGCGGTCAGGATGACAAAGAGGGTAGCCGCGCGAGCAAGGGGCTAACGGCTAAAAAATAACTGTAGAGTTTGTTACATTTTAGTTAAAAAAGTTACGAGTAGACGAGATACGAGATACAAGTTGTTGGCTGATGACTGTTGACTGATGACTGATGACTGTAGAGGTTTGTTACATTTTAGTTAAAATGAAAGGTAGGGGTCAAAATTTTGATGCGGTTGCCCTGATTATATACAGGCTTATGCTAAAAAAGATTACCTTTGTTTACATCTATAATACTATATATGAACTGGAAGCAACTCTTATCAACTAAACGTTTCGGAATGGAAAAATACCATGATGAGAAGCATCATGACCGTACCGATTTTCAACGTGATTACGACAGATTGATATTCTCATCCCCATTTCGAAGATTGCAGAACAAAACGCAGGTTTTTCCTTTACCCGGAAGCATTTTCGTGCATAACAGGTTGACACATAGTATCGAGGTGTCGAGCGTTGGCCGTTCTCTGGGGGTTATAGCCGGTCGGGAATTGAGAAAAAAATATCCGGATCTGGACGCTGCCTTGGAAGAGATAAGCTCGATAGTTGCGGCAGGTTGTCTTGCTCACGATCTGGGAAATCCTCCCTTCGGGCATTCGGGAGAGACGGCTATCACAAGTTATTTTTCCGAAGGAAACGGCAAACATCTGAAAGAGGGAATAGAAAAGGAAGGCGGCCGATGGGAAGACTTTACTAATTTTGAAGGAAATGCCAATTCTATACGCTTACTCATCCATCAGTTTAATGGCAGGCGTCCCGGTGGTTTTGTTATGACATATTCCATGCTTGCTTCTATTGTAAAATATCCTTATTCATCTATTGCTACAAATGGTAAAGGCAAATTCGGATTCTTTCAGGCCGAAGAACAGGATTTCAAAAGAATAGCCGATGAACTGGGAATGTTGCCGGTGCAAGATTCGCCGTTGAAATATGCCCGTCATCCTTTGGTATACCTGGTGGAAGCGGCTGACGATATCTGTTATAAAATAATGGATCTGGAAGATGCGCATAAGCTGGGATTGCTTTCAACAGAGCAGACCATAGGGCTTTTTATGAACTTCTTCACAGAAGACAGGCAGGCTAAGATGTATAAAACAATGGAAGTGGTAAGCGATATAAACGAACAAATTGCTTATCTGCGTTCCAGTGTGATCGGCTTGCTTGTTGATGAATGCGTCCGCGTATTTATAGATAAAGAAGAACAAATACTGAGCGGTAATTTCGAAGGTGCGCTTATTAAACATATATCATCCCTTCCCGATAAGGCCTATCAGGAAGCCACCAATATCAGCTATAAGAAAATATATAAAACAAAGGATGTGGTAGATATCGAACTGGCGGGACACCGGATTATCGGCTTCCTGTTGGATACATTTATCGCAGCTATCGAAAATCCCGATGCAAAATATTCTAAATTGATTTTAAGCCGTATTCCCGAACAATATGAGACAGATGCACCTATGCTATATCAACGCATTTTATCCATATTGGATTTTATTTCTGGAATGACGGATGTGTACGCCCTCGATTTATACCGGAAAATTACGGGAATGAGCCTACCCACTGTTTAGTCGATCAGTATGTATGCCCTGTATTTGTTATGCTCTTTTACAGGACATAAAGACAAGTATCCTTTACTTACTTTTCCATTTTGAAATTCGACAGGATATTGTTGTTGCATACTCCTGTGCTGTCCGTATATATTCCCTTCTTCAGGATTGAAATCGATATAAAACCTGCCATGCGAAGTTGGAGTTATATAGTTTTCAAACAATCTCAGGGTAAGGTATCCCATATTGAAACGCATATTTATCTCTACACAAGGATGCAGCTTGTATTCGCCTTCATCTGTATATATCATCATATCCACGCCTATACATCCTTTGTATAACCGGGCATATCTCTCTTTCAATGCAGATATTGGTGGCTTCCTGATAGGCCTTATCGGGAAGGGATGATATATGTTTAATAAGCGCACCT
>BNXH01000139.1 GCA_025999435.1 Bacteroidia bacterium
AACGATTGAAGACTAAAAAGCCTGAGAATCTTGTGCATACCGAAGTATAGTTAATAGAGTTTATATAATAAATATTCCCCCGCTCGCGCGGACTTCTAGTCCGTGTCTTGCTCAATAGAGCAAAAGGTTTGCTATGCAACACACAGACGGGACGTCTGCGCGAGCGGGGGCATGCCGTATTATGAATTCTTGATGCAACGCAAAGCAAAGCCGAAAGCGCGGTAGTTACTGTTGGCAGGGTACACGCTAGCACTGCTGAAGTACAGGCTGTACGCAGTGGTACTGTTAATACTGGTACTCCAGTAGTAGCCGAGCGTGCCCTGGCGGTAGAGCAAGCCATTGTCGATGTACCGGTAGCCACCAGCAGGCAAAAAGAGGGGTGCTGGATGCCGGAGGCAGGGCAACTATTACCCTGCCCCAAAACTACCGGGGAATCGGACGTTTCTCTGTCAGGGAATACGGCAAAATATGGAATATTGTTATCAATGGCAATGAGAATATAAATATAGCCCCCTCCGGCTCCCCCAAAGGGGAAGGACAGGAAGCAAGCCCTGTATTCGAAGGCTCACCTGAGAATCGTTTTTTGCTTGATGCCCTTGCCCGGCAAAACAAGATCATAAGCGAATACGTCGAAGTTTCGGGCCGTCCGCAAAACCAAAGCCCGTCCTATGTACTGGCTCCGCCCGAGCAGCGTATGCAGGCATTGGATAATGAGTACAAGGCTTTTCGCAAAGAATTAAATGACAGCCCTTTGTATGCCGCCCGCATAGTGGAAATCCTGAATTGCCTTTCGGGAACAGGCAGTTCTTTCAATGTGTCGCAGGAGGGCATATTGGAAGAATTGCGGGATTTTATTGTCCGTAAGGTCGATTTTGGCGATCTATACACCAGCGGTTTCTGGCAGCCTGTATTCGAAGCATGGGTGCAAACTTCGGCCAACGACAGCCTGCTGCTCAACGATGCCCGCCATATGCTCGGCAGGTGTGGCAACGATATATTTATCCGCAGGGAAGTAACGCAGGCTATTATCCGTATGTTCAGCAAATATGCAAAAGACACCCTGTTGGCAGAGCTGGGAACGGAATACCTGACCATGCCTCTGAACGGGCAGACGGCGCCGGAGATCGTAGCAGGCGATAGCCTTTTCCTCCCCAAAAACAGCCTGATCGTCTTTTATGAAACAGGCTGCGGCAACTGCCATAATGAGTTGGAGGAACTGAAAAGAAAATATAAACTATTGACAGATAATAATATCCGCGTGATAACCATTTCCGCCGATGTGGACAGGGATGTATTCGTGGAAACGGCAACGAACTTTCCCTGGGCAGACAAGTTTTGTTACTTCAAAGGCTTCGACGGGGAGAACTTCCGCAACTACGGGATAGTAGGCACGCCCACGTTTATCCTGACAGATAAAGATGGGATTGTCCGGGGTAGGTATGCGCAATTGAGGGAATTGTTGAAAGAATAAATGAATAATGTCAATCAGTAGTTAAAGTAGTCAACTAATGAGCGAAACGAGTGATAACTACTTTGACTACTGATTCGCATGAATAAGTAAAAAGGGCTGTCCCCAAAAAATTGGGTTCCGACTCGCAATGACTGCAAAAGACCTTTTGACACACCCTCTTTTATTTTTGATTCATCAGATCAAGTTCTCCTAAATCTTTAATCTTGGTCTTATCATATGGAGTTTCCTGATATACAAAATAATTCAACCAGTTATTAAACAGAAGATTCCCATGCCCCGACCAAAGAACGACAGGAGGATTGGCAGAATTATCATTTTTATAATAATTGAGAGGCTTTTTTATATCCATCCCTTTCTCCATATCCCTTATATATTCATTATGAAGGGTGTATGGCGCGTATTCAGAATGTCCTGTCAAATAAAATTCTCTTCCTCCCCGCGAAGTTACTATACCTACACCCGAATCGTCAGACTCTGAAAGTATTTTTAATTCATCGTGTTTCAATATATCATCGCGCATAACAGTCGTATGACGACTATGAGGAATATAGAATTCGTCATCGAATCCACGAAACAGAGGAAAACGTTTATCGTGAACAATATGCTTGAATACCCCGAACATCTTTTCCGGAAGCGGTACTTTCTTCACTCCATAGAAATGATACATAGCTGCCTGTGCAGCCCAGCATATATACAAAGTGGATGTAACATGTACTCGGGCCCAATCGAAAATAGATGATATTTCTTCCCAATAATAAACTTCTTCAAAATCGAGCAATTCTACGGGTGCGCCTGTAATAATCATGCCATCATAGAAATCGTCCTTTATATCGTCAAATTCTTTATAGAACATAGACAGATGTTCCTCAGATGTGTTTTTGGAAAGATGCGTTTTCAATTTCAGAAATTCGACCTCTACCTGCAAAGGGTTATTCGACAGCAACCTTATAAGATCGGTCTCCGTCATTATTTTTATTGGCATGAGATTGAGAATGAGCACACGCAAAGGACGTATATCCTGCTCGTCTGCACGCAACTGGCTCATCACAAAGATATTCTCTTTTTTAAGGATCTCTATTGCCGGAAGATTATTTGGTATATTTACTGGCATTGCTTCATCTTAATTTATAAAGCAAAGTTATAAAAAATACAGAATAAAAGGTCATTCACCTTTCACTATAGTCAGCAGCTGTTGTTTTGCCTTTCCTGTTTATCCTTATTTATTAACAATACCTAATAACAATATGACAGCCAGAAGGTAACTAAGTAATGGAAAGTATTTATTACAACATAATTTTCGTTTTTGTCATGCTGACGATAGGAAGCATCTCTTGTCAGTTCCGCTTTTAAGGAACAAGATCCTTCGTGCCTCAGGATGACAAAGAGAATG
>BNXH01000140.1 GCA_025999435.1 Bacteroidia bacterium
ACTGGAGTACACTTCCCCGATGACTTTGATGAACTTCCCGTTGAATTACGGGCAGACAGTCGTATCCGACTACAAGTCCAAAGGGCTTTATTCCTCGACAGTGGATATGCAGTCCCAGGGACAGATGATTACTTCGGCCGATGCTTATGGCAAGATGATCCTTCCTACGGGAGATACCCTTAGTCCTGTACTGCGGGTAAAGACTATCCAGACCATCCTGGATAAGTCGGCATACACAGAGAATCCGGAGAATATAGAAACAACAACAGAATCTCAAAATACAGGTATCCAGTTGGAGACCTGCCGCTGGTACAGCAAAGGCTACCGTTACCCTGTTTTTGAGACAGTGAGGAGTACCAAGCTGGCAGATAACAGCGAGATCTTCTCAACGGCTTTCTTCTTTCCACCGCAGGACCACCTGTACCTGGATACCGATCCCGACAACCTTGCTTTACTGGAAGAACTATGGGATATGGATAAGGAAAAAGACAATCAAACAAACGATCCTACAGCCAAGACAGTGACATTAGACAACCTGATGACCTGTAAGATTTACCCGAACCCTGTTGAATCGCAGATGAACCTGGAATATGACCTGAAGCAGGATGCCAAGGTAAGTTTCGAACTCTATTCGATTGAAGGCTTGCCTGTTAAAAGGATCAAGGCACAGCAGAAGACGGCAGGCACATATACCGAGACACTGGACTGTTCAAACCTCCGCCCGAATAACTATGTGCTGAGGATTACAGCAAACAACTTGTTTGTCAATGAAATAATTATTAAGAAATGACGAAGAACAAAGTTATGAGAACAAAAATTATATCTATCATATTGGTATTATCTAATATGACGCTTCTATATTCGCAGAATAGCGACTATCTTTCACAAATAATACCTCCGTCTCCCACATCGGCTGTATTCAGACAGTACGGGAATCACCAGCCGTCTCTGCCATCAGGGACCGTAAGCGTACCTATTCCGCTCTACGAATTGAAAGTCGGGAACTTTACACTCCCTTTTACCCTGCAATACAATACATCAGGTATAAATATACACGATCGCCCGTATCCTTGCGGGTATGGCTGGGTATTCTCTCCGGGCTTGCGTATAACAAGGACTATTTTCGGACGTCCCGATGATTTCTATCCAATGCGTTCGGTAGGCCCGGAAGTATGTGATAATGATGGGTCATGCTTTGAACTGTGTAAGCGAAGTATTATGAGTGATGGACTCAACGGATCCATATCCTATTATAACGAACATGGACTGTCGATTAGTGATTTAATCGATACGCAACATGATATTTTTACCCTTCATCTGCCGGATGGCAATTATACATTCTTGCTAAAGAATACGGGAAGTGTATATGAAATTATATCCATAGGTAATTCATTAAAAATTGAATTCCAGAAAGTATCAGCGGGGGTAAGCCGGTTTATTGTAACGGATGAGAATGGAGTGGTTTATAAATTTGGAAATCTTGAGGGTCAGTTAGTCAATTCTATATATGAACAATCGTGCGAATTTCCCGGCACAAATAGTACATCAGCTACGACCTGGGTTTTAAGGGAGATTGTCCTGCCGAACAATACGACAATAAAATTAACATGGAAAAGTTATGCTTATAATAACAGTTATACCCCACATGTAGCATCTTCCATCAATGTAAGAGATTTCACGTCATGTGGAGAAGTGAATTTTATATCAGAGATTGGAGGAATTGTTGATTACAATACCTATGAAAACATTCTGATGTTGGAAAAAGTTGAATTCCCTTCAGGGATAATCAACATTAGTTACAAAGCAGGTACCGACCCCTTTATGACAAAGTTTGAGGTGAAGGATAAGAATGGGCTGACTTATAAGACTGCGGACTTTTTATACAGGTCAGGGGACTTACAGGAGTCTGCATTACTAAATTCCTTAAAGATAGATCAGGAATTATACAAGTTTACATATAATGCCAGGCGTTATTACAAAAATTCCACAGGTTTGGATTACTGGGGCTATTATAACGGGAAGAATAACTACAATCAGATACCAAATATGTCTATTTTAATGTATAACAGTAATGCAAATGTAGCTTCAGGTCCTACACAACCACAACATATCGGATATGCAGACAGGAGTGTAGATGCGGAGTCGATGAAAGCTTTTATGCTGGAACGGATCGATTATCCTACCGGAGGATTTTCATCATTCGAATATGAGCCCCATCGGTTTACAGACCAATATCCTCTCTCCACTCAAGCCTTTGCAACGATGCCCGCGCCTATTAATAAGGGTGGAGGGTTAAGAGTTACTAAAATCACTTCGAAAGCGGATGCAGATTCGCCTGCGATGATAAAAACATATAAATACGGAACAGGGGAAAATGGATTAGGTAATGTGTCTTTTGTTCCCACGCTGGATACCTTTATCGACGAATTTTATATAGCTGAGAATCTACAATGTGGACCTTCATATAATTGCCTGAGAAGCATGAACTTCAATTCTTTATCCAGTTATTCGCAGTTCCTTATCAGGAATAGTCCGGTTTGGTACAGCCAGGTTACAGAATATGTAAACGATAATAATAAAACAGAATATACCTTTGAAAACGACATGGATGTAAAACAATCTTACAATATGTTCCTTTTTGTAAAAAGGCCTTATATAGGGCAATACCAGTCTTTGTTCACCGATGGGCCAAGGCTTGTCAGGCAAACCATGTATAAAAAAAACGGACAAACCTATTCCCTTGTTCAGCAGGTTATATCTGTTTATGAAAAAATAGTGGATAATAATACCTTTATTAAAAATTGGATTGTAAAAAGGAATATTATTAAGAATATAGG
>BNXH01000141.1 GCA_025999435.1 Bacteroidia bacterium
GATATTGCCTATTACTTTGCCTACCATATTGGATTTCCTCATGTTGTATATAGACGAGGAAACGCTCAATAAAACAAGAGGTACTATGAGAGCAAACATTAGATTAAGAAAGAGATTTCCTATAGGCTTCACAACGGCAGTGGCCTCGCCAAAGAAAATTCCGCATAGTCCTCCGATAAGAATGCCGCAAAGGAGAATTAGCGTAAATGCATAGTTCTTTAAAATACTCATCGATTAGTTTAATTTGAAGAGACAAAAATAGTTATGAATTATGAATAATAGCAATTAATTCCAAAAAATTACTTGGTATGCAAGAAAGTTGAAGTTTTTTCGGTTCGTATCTTGTCAATATAAGAATTTTGCCTATATTTGCACCGCAATTGCGAGATGGTGATCGTAGCTCAGTTGGTTAGAGCGTCGGATTGTGGTTCCGAAGGTCGCGGGTTCGAACCCCGTCTTTCACCCAACAAAAACAAACATTTGATATAAGTCGCTAACTAAGGCGGCTTATATTTGTCTTTAGAAGCGGCAAAGTTCATTATTATGTAGAACACCCTCTACATAACTTTAAATATCTCTATCTTTGGAGGTAAAATCTAATTTGTTTATCCACAACAAACTAAAATTACAAAAATGACAAGCCTGAGTGTCTTTATATTTGGCGTTTTCAACTTTTTCATAATGTATCTGGCTGTATACAGTTATAAAAAAGATTGGCGTGAATCTTTTATTTTAGCGGCTCTTTATTTAGGTGTTTTCATATGGGGATTAACAGAGTTTCTTAGCTTATTTAATATCCTAAATTTTAACGGAGTTATATGCGGATGGATATTTTACGATGTAGGCATACTGTCTTTTCTCTTTACTAAATACAAAAACAAATCATTATCAACACCTAAAATATCATTAACTTGCTTAAAGTGTTGGGAGTTTTATTTTATTGGCATTTTGTTAATAACTACTTTCTTTCTGGCGATTATCTACCCTCCTAGCAATTGGGACTCAATGACATATCATTTACCTAGAATTGAACATTGGATTCAGAATATGAGTTTGAGTCATTATAATACATCAATACCCAGACAATTATACTCGGCTCCATTTTCAGAAATCGTTATATTACACGGTAGGCTATTGTCCGGGGATGATTGGCTCATGAATCTTGCTCAGTGGTTTGCATTCTTAGGAGCCATTATAGGAATATCAAAAATAGTAGCCGATTTTGGCTTAAACAGAAAATCACAAATAATTGCAGCTCTTTTTTTTGCCACCTTACCGATGGCAATATTACAGGCTTCGAGTACTCAAAACGACTTAGTGGAAACATTATGGATTATTTGTTTAGCCGAAAGGTTTTTAGCTTGGCGGAAAGAGCCTAAACTACACTATAGTATTGATTTTGGTATTGCTCTAGGTTTAGCTATCTGTACAAAGGGAACAGCTTATCCGATCGCTTTTGCTTTTGTCGTTGCATATGCTATAATGAGTATAAGACAATATCGAACTAAGTTAATCGGGGCATTATGTGCGGCGACAATATGCTTAATGTTGAATGTACCTCATTATATCAGAAATTATGTCACTTTTAAAAATCCAATTGAAACGTCTGATAAAACGATGGCTTCACCTTCAGTAGAATCCTTCTTTATAAGCCTATTCTCAAATATATATGTGAATATCCCTATCCCTGTACCTAAGTCCAATGAAATCAATGAAGAATTATTTAAGGTCGATAAAAATATTTATCCTTATGGAAGCATCTATGTCTATTCTAAGGATAAATGGCTAAAAGAACGTGGAGGAATGCCATTTTTTCATGAAGATTTTATGAAGAATACGTTTCATACAATCTTTATTATTATTGCCTTTATTTCGGTATTTTATATTAAAAAGAAAAGATGTGTCCTGTATTCATTAATAGTCCTAGCTTGTTGGGGCATGTTCGTACTATGCATTCCGTGGCAGCCATGGATAACACGATTACAAACTCCACTTTTCGCATTATCTGCACCTCTTTTCGCATTTATGTTCAACAGGATAAGATATACGAAATTAAAAACATTTTGTTTGCTGATGCTTTGCGGTTTCTCCTTATTGCCATTATTCTTTAACAGAACACGACCTTTGTTATCTTTTCAAGCTATTCCAATAGTTGAAGAATGGACTTTAAATAAAATGTTCTGGAATACAAGCCGGGATGAATTGGTATTCTATAATTATCCGGGTACATATCAAGACTACACAAGTGCATGTTACATCATCTCCAAAACAAATACGGCTGATATTGGTCTTATAATAGGAGCCGACACATGGGAGTATCCTTTATGGCGATACATGAGACACACAAAAAGCGTGACACCTCAGATTAATCATGAAGTCTCGGATTCAATATATTTAAAGGCTAATACTCTCTTTATATTAAATCGCTCAAATAATATTGTAGATATCAATGATAAAAATAAAGATATCCCATTTGTATATCAGAGAGATGTATCACAATGGGTTATTCTTTATCCGTATAATAAGTAATTTCTTAGAATTCTAATTATTTGATTTTTATCAAATATTATCCTTAGCTTCGCAAGTGTACCGCCCTACCAATGACGCGTAAAAGCCCTTTTGAAACAGCCTCTTTTTATTTTTAGCCAATCATTCCAGTGCCTTATAATACTTCAACTGATAATCGGGAAAAAGATCCGGATGGAACACTTTTGCAAAATCCTGCAATATATAATCGGGATGAATCGGCAGATCGTCATAGTAGGTCGAATATGACGTATTACATCCATATATATTCTTTTCTTTGAAAGCCTTGAAATAAGAATA
>BNXH01000142.1 GCA_025999435.1 Bacteroidia bacterium
ATAAAAGACATAAACTATAATGAGCGCAGTTACTACAAGCGTAATATGTCGAGCAATGGGTTGAATATAGAATATGTAACCGATAATTTTAAATTGGGTTCGCAAACATCTTTCCAATTCTATGATGGAAAGCAGGGACTCGATCAGGACTTTTCACCCGAAAACACATATTATGTGGACTTTTACCAGCGACAACAAATGTATTCGCAGGAGTTTAATATAAGGTCGATAAAAGAGGATGCTAAATATCAATGGCAATTCGGGCTATTCGGTTTCCATCAAAATTACGCACAGAACAATGATGTAGATTATCACCAGACGGTAAAACATGCTATACAGAATGTACATAATCCGACTGAAGGTTTTGCCATATATCATCAATCTACTTTCAGAAATATTGCCGATCCCGGTCTTTCTTTAGTACTTGGTATCCGTTACGATTACGAAAAAACAAGAAATACATTGGTACGTACCGCACTTGAAAAGGACAAAGAACCGGTAGTAGATTCTCCGGTAAAAGATAAGGCATCTTTTTCTCAACTGATCCCGAAGGCTTCACTTCAATATGCGTTCGGATATGACGGACTCGGCTTTTTCTCTGTATCGAGAGGGTATAAAACAGGAGGATTCAATACAACAGCTGATGAGGAGAAAGATCGTACCTTCGATCCTGAATATAGTTGGTGCTACGATCTGGGATTTAAATCAAGCTTCCTGGATAATCTTTTATCTTTCGATCTGACTTTCTTCTACATCGATTGGAGAGATCAGCAAATATCTCAGGCAAAAGCCACAGGTCAAGGTTTCTTGATTCGGAATGCAGGTAAATCCGTAAGTAAGGGGCTTGAGTTTTCAACACAGGTAAATCCGTTGAAGAATTTAAACTTTCAGCTTTCTTACGGGTATACAAATGCGAAATATAAAGAATATAAAGAAAGTGAAAGTACAAACTATGATGGTAACTATCTGCCTATGGTTCCTCAGAATACCGTTTCACTCGGAGCCGGATATAGAATAAATACCGGCTTGTCATGGCTGGATAATATTTCTCTGCACGGACAATATATTGGAACAGGTAAATTATACTGGAACGATAAGAATGATGTTTCTCAGCCTTACTATGGAGTATTTAATGGAAAGGTTTCATTTGTAAAGAATAATGTTTCTGTCGATCTTTGGGCAAAAAATATCGGAGAAAAAGATTACATTGTCTATTATTTTACTGCAATGGGAGGCGAATTTGTGCAAAAAGGAAGACCTTTTACATGTGGTGTAAATATGAACCTTAAATTTTAAGCATGGGAGTAAATATTCAAAAAGGAGGAAAGTTATTTACGTTTTTTTGCCTGTATATCGCGCAGTCAATCCCGATGAGTTTCTTTTCTACGGTATTGCCTGTGATAATGCGGCAACAGAACTTTTCTCTGGAAACGATAGGCGCTCTCCAATTATTGAAACTTCCCTGGATATTGAAATTTCTCTGGTCGCCGGTTGTTGATCGCTCGACACACAGATTATCTGATTTCAAAAGATGGATATTTTCATCCGAACTTATTTATGCCAGTATTATACTCGCTGTTTCTTTCCTCAATTTTCAGGCAACGCCTTATCTTATCATAGGGCTTGTGATACTATCATTTGTAGCGTCTGCCACCCAAGACATAGCTACCGATTCTCTTGCTGTTCTTTCCTTTAGCAAAAAGGATAAAAGTTTGGCCAATAGTATGCAATCGATGGGAAGTTTTGCCGGAGCCATGATTGGCAGCGGAATGTTATTGCTTCTTTATCATAAAGTAGGATGGGGAAACCTGTTGCCCTTTTTAGCCCTGTTTGTCATATTAGCGCTAATTCCTTTATTCTTCTTTAAAGGAAACAAGGACAATGATATTATCCGTCCCAAGCAACAGGAAAAACCGACATCTAACGATATATTGGGCTTTTTCAAACAAAAGGGTATCTGGAAACAAGTTGTGTTTTTGTTTTTCTATTATGCCGGACTGATAGGAGTACTTGCCATGTTGAAACCAATGCTGGTAGACTATGGTTACAACTTGAAAGAAATTGGTATTATGTCGGGCATTGTTGGAACAACTATCGGCTGCCTGGCTTCTTTTGGCGGTGGGTTTATCGTGAGGAAGATCGGACGGCATACGGCTAGGCTGTTATTTGCCGTGTTAGTTTTGCTTACTACTATCTATTTTTGTTTATTGGTATCGGTTCTTCCTGTCAATATAGCAACACTGCATCTGGGAATAAGTCTATTATGGGGTAGCTATGGATTGGCTGTGATTGTGGTTTACACTACTGCGATGGATTGTGTTCGTCCCGGTTTTGAAGGGACGGATTTTACGATACAAACTGTAATCACGCACCTGAGTGGTATTATTATAGGTGTCGGCTCCGGAAAAGTCGCTGCCATGATTACCTACAAAGGTTTATTTGTTGTGGAAATGTGCATTGCCGCCGTTTCCTTGTTGTTTATACTATTTGCTTTTAAGAAGCCCCCTCAATCCCCCGAAATGGAACTTGGACAGAGCCACGAAAGAAAATGAAAATGAAAAGTGAAAGTAAAAAATTAAAAATGAAGAATTGCTGGTTTTATCTATAGATGTAGTGATAATTTGAAAATTAGCGAATTAGCGAATTAGTAAATTAGCAAATGGGTGTGGAGTTTGTTACTTTTTAGTTAAACAGTTACGAGTAGACGAGATACGAGGTACAAGTTGTTGACTG
>BNXH01000143.1 GCA_025999435.1 Bacteroidia bacterium
AAAAAGCGTTTCCCATCTGCTAAAATTCTTTTTGTAGGCGCTGAAGGAAAGATGGAAATGACCAGAGTCCCCAATGCCGGATATGAAATTATCGGATTAGAAGTGGCAGGACTTAACAGAAAAAATATATTCAAAAATTTCACTACTCTCTGGAAATTTCAGAAGAGCCTGAGTAAAGCAAAGAAAATATTAAAAGATTTCGCGCCGGATATCGTTATCGGGGTAGGAGGCTATGCCAGTGGTCCTACTCTGTATAAGGCTAACGCTCTCAAAATACCGACTCTTATTCAGGAACAAAATTCTTATGCGGGAATCACAAATAAATTTCTGGCGAAAAAAGCCTCGAAGATATGTGTTGCATACGAAGGTATGGAACGCTTTTTTCCTGCCGGCAGAATTGTTATGACCGGTAATCCATGCAGAGAAGAACTACTATTGCCGGACATAACAAAAGAAGAAGCTTACAAACATTTTAGGCTCGATCCTGCAAAGAAAACAATATTGGTTATCGGTGGCAGTCTGGGTTCAAGAACTTTAAACAAAAGTCTGTTGAACGGTATCGATGCGATTGAAGAAGCAGGAATACAAGTTCTTTGGCAATGCGGAAAACTGTATTCATTTGAAATGAATATGGATCTTGATGCGAAAGGGAGACCAAAAGATATACATCTTCTCGAGTTTATAGATCGCATGGATTTAGCCTACAAAGCCGCCGACCTGGTAATTTCCAGAGCAGGAGCCAGTTCCATTTCTGAACTTAGCTTGCTCGGCAAACCGGTAATTCTGGTTCCTTCTCCCAATGTATCGGAGGATCATCAGACCAAAAACGCGATGGCGCTGGTCAATAAAGAAGCGGCGATATTGGTGACGGATGTTGAAGCCAATAATGTACTGATAAATACAGCTTTGAAAACTGTCGAAGATGAAAATAAATTAGCTGATCTATCAAAAAATATCCTCAATCTGGCTCAACCGAACTCGGCGAACCGGATTGTAGATGAAGCGATGAAACTTATTGAAAATAATGGATAATATACAGTCTATATATTTTATTGGAATAGGCGGAATAGGCATGAGTAATCTGGCTCGCTATTTCATGTCGAAAGGAAAGAAGGTGGCCGGATACGACCGCACGGAAACCACATTGACTAAAGAACTGGTAAAAGAGGGAGCGATTATACATTATACAGACGATGTGAAACTGATTCCTGATTTTTGTAAAGATAACAAGAGTACATTGGTGGTGTATACTCCTGCCGTACCGTCTGATAATGAGGAGGTAAAGTTCTTCCAAGACAATGGTTTCAGCATGCAAAAACGGGCTCAAGTTTTAGGGACAATAACCAAATCGAGTAAAGCTCTTTGTTGCGCGGGTACACATGGAAAAACAACAACATCGAGTATGCTGGCTCATATTCTGAAACAGTCTCATCTCGATTGTAATGCTTTTTTAGGCGGTATCTTGAAGAATTACAACAGCAATCTGATGCTTTCCGATAAAAGCGAATTTACAGTTATTGAAGCCGACGAATACGACCGGTCTTTCCACTGGCTGCATCCTTATATGGCTCTGATAACATCTGTAGACCCCGATCATCTGGATATTTACGGAACAGAAGAGGAGTATCTGAAAAGCTTTGAACATTTTACGAGCCTCATCCAACCCGGAGGAACCCTCGTTATGAAGCATAACATAAAACTCGCCCCGAAGGTTAGTGATAATGTAAAGGTCTATACCTATTCAATCGAAAAAGGAGACTTCCACGCTAAAAACGTAAGGATAGGAAATGGAGAAATCCGTTTCGATCTTGTTACCCCAAAGGGAATCATTGATAATATACAGCTGGGCGTTCCTGTTAAAATAAACATAGAGAACGCAATAGGCTCAATGGCTTTGGCATGGCTGAACGGTGCAACGGATGATGAGCTTCGTCACGCTATGGCCACTTTTCAGGGTGCAAGAAGACGTTTCGATTTTATTCTGAAAACGGGCAAAATAACCATGATAGACGACTATGCCCATCATCCTGAGGAGTTGGCTGCCAGCATTACATCTGTAAAAGAATTATATCCGGATAAGAAACTTACGGGAATATTTCAGCCTCACTTGTATAGCCGGACAAAAGATTTCGCTCCCGAGTTTGCGCAAAGTCTTTCGTTATTGGACGAACTTATTCTGCTTGACATCTACCCTGCAAGGGAGAAACCGATAGAAGGAGTTACTTCAAAAATAATATTTGACAAGGTAACTTGTCCTAAAACATTGTGTAACAAGGAAGAATTATTACCTTTATTGGAAAAGAAAAACGATATTGAGGTTCTGCTGACTATCGGCGCAGGAGATATTGACCAGCTATTAGAGCCGATAAAAGAAATATTGGAAAGGAGATAATGAAAGGAGTGACACACCATAATCGCCGTAGTATCCGTCTGTTTGGATATGATTATTCACAGGAAGGATTGTATTTTGTAACGATATGCGTGCAGAACAGGGTATGTTTATTCGGGAAAATTACAGATGGAGAAATGATTTTGAATGATGCGGGAAAAATTATCAACAATGAATGGCAACATTTGAAAATCAAATATCCGCATGTCGAATTACATGAATATGTGATTATGCCGAATCATTTTCATGGCATTGTAGAAATTACGGATGCTGTAGGGGCGGGGTTTGCCCGCCCGGATATTGAATCATTGGGCATAGGGCG
>BNXH01000144.1 GCA_025999435.1 Bacteroidia bacterium
GTGGATGCCCTCCGGGCAACTTATGAGGGGATTAGGCTGTTTTCTATTGATATGCAAGCCCTACGGGCTATTAGAAGGTATGGCCTTGTTGACTGCTAACTGTAGAAGTTTGTTACTTTTTAGTTAAAAAGTTACAAGCTTCTGTCGCTTCGCGCCATTCTTCATTTTTAGTTTTTCATTCTTCACTTTTTTGATAGGTTGTCCTGACGCTAAAGTTTTTCGTTTCAGATCTAAATAATAATTGTACTTTTGTAGTCTGATAAAAGATTAAAGAAATGGATACTACCAGACAACAAAAAATAAACCGCCTGATTCAGAAAGAGCTGAGCGAGATTTTCAGGAAAGAAACGGCTCAGATGCGTGGCGTGCTTGTTACTGTAAGTACAGTAAGGGTGACACCCGATTTGGGATTGGCAAAGGTTTATCTCAGCATATTCCCGTCCGGACAGGGAAAAGAGATTCTTACTAACATCAAAAGCAGTGTGAAAACTTTGCGATACGAACTTGGACAAAAGGTTGGAAAACAATTGCGTGTGATTCCCGAATTGGCTTTCTATCTGGACGACTCGCTCGATTACCTCGAAAACATCGACCGGTTGTTGAACTCTGACGATAAAAAAGAAGACTAAGTTGAACCTTCCGTTGCACATAGCCGGGCGTTACCTTTTTGCCAAAAAGTCGCATAACGCTATCAATATAATATCGCTAATCTCGGTTTGCGGTATTACGGTCGCCACAGCGGCATTGGTATGTGCATTGTCCATATTCAACGGATTTACGGAATTTTCGGCCAGGACTTTCAGCGCTTTCGATCCCGAATTGCAAATAACGCCTGCAACAGGCAAGGTCTTTGAACCGGCACAGGAAATAGCGAAGATAAAAGCTATCCCTGAAGTATCATTTGTTTCGCAAAGCTTGGAAGAAAGTGCTTTGGCGAAGTTTGGAGACAGGCAGGAAGCGATTGTAATGAAAGGCGTATCTCCCGAATTTGTAGACTTGGCGAACATCAACAATCTTATCATTGACGGTCGCTTCGTATTGAAAGAAGGAGATGTTGAAGAAGCGGTTGTCGGAGCCGGACTGGCTGCATTTTTGGGCGTTCGCGCAGGCTTTCTCGATCCGGTGGAACTGTATGTGCCTAAGCGCAATGTGAATATCAACCTGGCTAATCCGTCCACTGCATTTACTCCGTCCCAGATCCATATAAGCGGAGTATTTGCCCTCAATCAACCGAAATATGATGAGCAAGTTCTTATTATGTCCATTGGCTTAGTGCGCGAATTGCTGGACTATGAAACAGAGGTTTCTTCGCTCGACATTAAAGTGAAAGAGGGTTATGATATAGACAAAGTTCAAGGCAAAATAAAGTCTGTATTGGGTGAGAACCTGATTATTAAAAACCGCATGCAGCAACAAGAAGAAATGTACCGCATGGTTAACATCGAAAAATGGGTTACCTTTCTTATTCTTGGCATTATTCTGGTCATTGCTGTGTTCAATATCATCGGCTCTCTCACCATGTTGATTCTGGAAAAGAACGATGATATTCAGGTCTTGCGTAATATGGGCGCGAAAAACAAACTGATCACCAGAATATTTTTATTTGAAGGCTGGCTGATAACTTTTGTCGGGGCTGTAGTGGGGTTGGCAATAGGGCTTGTCGCCTGCTTACTGCAAGAACACTATGGATTATTGAAGCTCGGATCGTCTCCGGGAGAATTTGTTATCAATGCGTATCCTGTTGCAGTAGAAACACTGGATATAGTTATTATATTCTTTACAGTGAGCCTTATCGGATTCTTGGCTGTACTGTATCCCGTTAATACGCTTCGTAAGAAATTGCTACAAAATTAATTGCCAGAATTCCACATCTATCAGTTTTCCGAATTTCACACCCGATTCCCTGAAATTCCCTATCAGTTCGAAATTAAATCTTCGGTGTAGTTTTTGGCTTTGCTCGTTGGGTAATGATATAACCCCTATCAACGAATGGATATTAATTTTCCGGGCACGGTCTATCAGCTCCTGATACAGAATGCTTCCTACTCCTCTGCCTATCAGGTTGCGATCGAGATAGACACTTGTTTCCAGGGTGATGTCGTAAGCTACACGCTCCCGCCAATTGTCGAGGTAGGCATAACCAACGACTTCTCCATCTTTTTCATAAACAAAATAAGGAAACCCTTTTTTGAGGACTTTTTCGATACGTTGCCGTATATCGCTTTCGGTTACGCGGTCGTACTCAAAAGTAATGATCGTTTCTTCGATATAGTAATTATATATTTCGGCTATGCGCGCAGCATCGGCCGGGGTAACATCTCTTATCATAAGTTATTGGGCCGCATAGGGTGGTATTTCATCTTTTTGTACAGGTTGCATTGGATCTGCCGAAACAATACTGTCTACTATGAATTTAGTGTAGCCGCGCCAAGGCAGAGTGCCATAATATTCTTTGTAGTGCAGTTTTACATTTTGTCCGCTAAGAGACATTAATTTATCATACAGTTCTTTACTTTCTATGGAGAATTGAAATTCATTGGACTGTAAGCCTTGTGCTCCCGGACGGAATCCCGACTGGATTAATTCACCTTCGTAAGTTTTAAATATGATTCCTTTATGCTTTACATTATTTAGTATTCCGGCCTTTACACCCGAGTCGCTGAATGGGACATAATATCTGATATATCCAAATATGAGTA
>BNXH01000145.1 GCA_025999435.1 Bacteroidia bacterium
GTAGAGCGACAATCCGCCGTTTAGCTTCCATTTGACGCCCGCCTCCGCCGAAGCAAAGAAAGCGGCCTTGAATTTCAGGCTACCGTCGTAATCCTTACCCGGAAACGTACCGAAGCCCATAAACTCCTGCGTCGTGTATTCGTAATTTTCTTCGGCGTAGAAGCCCGAATTGCGGATACTCGCGGATGAACTTCCGTATTTCCCGCTGAGCGGGAAGCCGATTTTCCCGCCTGCGGCGGCATAGAATTTATGACGGTTACCCGTCTGGTATTGCAGCATTAGCGGTATTTGCAGGAGCAGGGCTTTCTGCTTTTCTTCGTAGCCGTTCAGTTCACTGCGGAACTCAAAGGCGTCGCCGTCGGTATCGGTTGCCATATAGCGCGTCCCGATGTTGTCCGGATTAAACACGGTCTTGTACAGTGCCATTTCCGCGCCTGTGCCCAAACCCCAGTTCGGCGAGAAAAAAAACTTGTATCCAAGCCCGAATTGCCCGCCGAAGCCGTCCTTCCGTTCGTTGGCGGGCGCCTCATACTTCAGGGAGGACAGCCCCCCGCCGCCATATACCGAGAACTCATGCCTGTCCTGCGCATGGAGGGCGGGGCGGGACAAAAGTCCCGCTGCCGCCATTGCATATATTATTATCCTTTTCATATAATTTATTAATTCCACTGTTATTGTACCACTACTTTCAACTCTTTACGGAACCCGTCTTTTCCTTTCAGGACAAAGACGTGGACGCCTGCCGGGTATCTTACGTCCACCGGCGTAAGCTGTCCCTGTACTTTCAGTTGTCCTGCGCGGCTTCCTGCCATGTTATATACTTCAATCACGGCTCCCTCCAGCAGTTCATCGGCTACGTCTGCCTGTATATAGAGCGTCTGCCCCGCGGCGACCGGATTCGGGTAAGCCCTGACTTCCATGCTCCGCAATGAAACGGCGCTTTCGCAGGTGCGCAAGGTTCCCTCAAAGTCGCCGGTTACTTCCACATAATATACGTCCGCCGGATTGAGGTTTTCGCCGTTAGCTCCTGCCGACCAGGACTGTCCTGTAGCTATTTCCTGCCCGTTACGGAACCATTTGTACGAGGTAAAGGCATAGCCGCCGTTGTTCGCGGGATTATTGATGACCGTCAGCGTATTGTTCCAGCGCATCTTTACGATTTGCTCAAACGGGAAGCGCCTTTCGATGGTCAGCGTGTAAGTCCTGCTTTGCGGGCTGCCCTTCGGGGTAATTGTAATCGTTACCGTTTTCAGTTGCGGCTTATCGACTGTTACCGTAAACGTTTTGCCGGTATTGACGGTTGCCCCGTCTGCCGTTTCGAGGACGATTGCAACTTCGCCGTCGCCGCAAGGCAGTACATAGAGCATGTTGTCCGAAACGCTTAACGGCTGCCCGTTCACGGTAATGCCGTGCAGGGTATTGTCGTATTCAGCGGCATTGTAAGGCGTGGCCACAATAACACCTGTCGGAACGGTTGCCGTAAGTGTGGTATTACCTCTCGTGAGCGTAACTGTGAAAGTAAACGAACCATTCGTGCCGTCAGGCGCGGTTTCCGTTCCCGCGATTGCAGGCGTAATGGCTGTTACCGCCACGTCGCCGACGATGGACGGCTGCGCCGACTTGACCTGTATGCCGTGCGACTGCCCGAACAGTTCGTTCAGGGTACTTACCAGCCATGTTTTAACGCTTGCCGCGTCATTGGCCGTTGCCATTGCCACGCGGTAAGTTCCGCCTTCGATGGCTGACTTGGCCGCTTCTACGGCTTCCCTGTCCTGTTGCGCCTGCGTCTTCTTGAAAGTAGCCGATACGGTTACATTGGATGCGGGCATCGTAAAGGTGCGGGTAGTGCCGCTGCCTGACAGGGTTACGGAAGGCGTTGTGGAAACAGCATCCAGTTCATACCCGGTAGCGGGCGTTATGGTCAGTGTTACGGTTGCGCCTTCGGTCGCAGTCGTTTTGTCTGCCGATACCGTTCCGTTGGTTGTTGCGCCAATCGTTACGGCATAAGTTGTTGCAATATAGGCTGTAGCCGTAATCGTTCCGTTCTTGCCTGCGGTAGTCAGTGTCGCGCTGTTTCCTTTTTGCAGGGAGACGGTAAAGGTAAACGAGCCGTTTGCTCCCGAAGGATTGCCTGCATTTCCTGCCACAGCCGCCGTGAAGCCGCTCAGCGTAATATCGGAAGCCGATACGGTTATACCCGTTGCGCTCATGCCTGCAAGGGCGTTGATTTGCGTTGCCAGCCATGTTTTAACTGCTGCTTCGGTGTTTGCCGTAGCCTGCGCTACCGTTACATTGTTCATGCCTTCGATAATGCTTTGCGCTGCTTCCACTGCCGACTGGTCGGCGGTCTTTTTGAAGGTGGCGTTTACCGTAACATCATACGTCGGCATATTGAATGTGCGGGTATTTCCCGTGCCGTTCAATGCAACGGTTGTTGCCGCATCGCCGGTTTTGTGCGCCGAGATTGCATCCAATTCATAGCCCGTTGCGGGTGAAACGGTCAGCGTAACGGTTGCATTTTCTGCTACCGGATTGGCCGGATTAGCCGATACTGTCCCGTTAGCCGCCGTAGCGATATTCACCAGGTGCGTTAACGGTGGCGTATAAGGCGTAGCAATGACTGTAAGCGTCAGTTGTACGGTTGTCTGCTGCGTACCGCCGCCCTTGTTCAGG
>BNXH01000146.1 GCA_025999435.1 Bacteroidia bacterium
TCGGTCGCTTTATCAATTACATGGTTATTTGTGATTATGTAACCATCCTTAGATATAATCACCCCCGAACCGAAACCTACACTTGGCTGCGGACTTCCATATTGGTAATCATCGCCTCCTCCAGGGTTTCCGAAGAAGAAATCAAAAGGATCTATCATTCTACGCCTTTGCTGTCCTTGATTTCCGGCCGGCGCTGACGATTTTACCGTAGATTTTATATGTACTACTGCATGGATCGAATTTTCGGCAGCTTTCGTAAAATCAGGATACCCATCCGAAGTCAGCGAGGCTAAACGAACACCGCTTTGATCGAACTCATTCCCGTAATTATAAGAATCAGCCGAACTATAACCACGTTTGTAGTCCAAATAAGTATACATTCCATATGTTGCACCTATACTCACCAATGCAACCACCACATAGGTTGAAATATTTTTCCAAATTTTTTTCATACGCAAGTATTTTTATAGTTTTATTTCAAAATCTGTTTCAAATTTATATACAAAATCCGTACACTTGATACAGCGGAAGTTCATTTTTAACACTTTTAACCACGTCAAAATCCTTTATCGTTATTTTAACACTATTGGCAGACTTTTTGTCAGGATGAAACATATTTTATGGGTCGAAAGCAATATCTTTGGCGTCGAAACAACAGTTAACAAAACAAATGTAACCCGAAACAAACCAACATGGGAATATCGATGCTTATTATTATCGCCGTGTACATCGGATTACTGATGCTTATATCTTATTTCGTCAGTAAAAAGGGAAATGATAATGATGCTTTTTTTCTTGGCAACAAAAAATCTCCTTGGTATATAGTAGCTATTGGCATGTTGGGTGATTCTATATCAGGAGTGACATTTGTTTCTGTTCCCGGAATGGTCGGACAATTTGACATGAGCTACATGCAAATGGTATTGGGATTTTTTCCCGGTTATCTTATTGTTGCTTTTGTTTTACTTCCACTCTATTACAAACTCAACCTGACATCTATTTACGGATATCTGGAAATGCGTTTTGGAAATTTTTCATATAAAACAGGAGCTTCCTTCTTTATTCTTTCACGAATTATAGGGTCGGCATCGAAACTCTACCTGATTGCATTGATTCTGCAAACATTAATTTTTGACCAGTGGAATATCCCGCTTTATGCAACAGTAGCCGGCATAATTATACTCATTTGGGCTTATACGCATAAGAGTGGTATGAAAACTATAGTTTGGACAGATGCCTTACAAACAATATGTTTACTGGCCGCACTTACACTCATTATCTGGCAAGTTGCATCTAAACTCGGTTTTGATTTTTCTCAGGTGATCGATACTGTGCGTACAAGTCAACACAGTCGCATTTTCATTTTCGATGATTGGACATCGAGGCAAAACTTTTTTAAACAGTTCCTTAGCGGTATATTTATCGTGATAGTGATGACAGGTTTAGACCAGAATATGATGCAAAAGAACCTTACGTGCAGAAACCTGAAAGACGCCCGGAAAAATATGGTGACATATGGCTTCGGATTTATACCGATGAATTATCTTTTTCTATCATTGGGTATCCTACTGCTAGCCTTTATTTCCGCACAGGGCATCGCTCTACCTGAAAAATCAGATCAGATTCTCCCTATGCTCGCCACTGAATATCTGGGATTTCCTGTATTAGTCTGCTTTACCATAGGAATTATTGCTGCCTCATTTTCCAATGCCGACTCCGCCTTAACTTCCATCACAACATCAACGTGCGTAGACTTACTCGAGACAGAAAAGAAAGACCCGAAAACATCAAGAAAGATCCGCTCAAGGATACATTTACTGGTATGCCTTGTCTTTTTCACTATTATACTCTTTATAGACCGGATAAACCAAAACAGCATTCTGGATACGATATATAAACTGGCGTCATACACATACGGGCCTCTACTTGGGTTATTCTTTTTCGGATTATTCACTAAAATGAGCATAAAAGATAAATTTGCTCCTGTTGTTTGTATCCTCGCCCCTGCCATCAGCTACCTGACAGAATTTATTTTACTCAGGTTCTGGAACTATCAGGTCGGATATGAGATACTATTACTCAATGGACTATTGACGATAACCGGACTGATCTGTATTTCGCAGCGAAAACTTAACCGAACTAACCTCTAAATTATTTGTTATACTCGTTGAACTATACTCTAAAAAAAATGTCAGTCAAAAGAATATCGCCTTTATTGGCTAAAAAAATATTAAAAAATAACCCGGGACTCCTTTTAGATATCCGCGACACAGAAAGTTTCAATGCAGATCACGATAGTAAAGCTATTCATATTAATCAAGACTCTTTACCAGCCTTTCTGGCGAATACAGACAAAAATATAACTATACTAGTGATGTGTTATCATGGAAATAGTAGCCAAATAGTAGCTCAATTTCTATCGGAGGAAGGTTTTACCGATGTTTACAGCATCGATGGCGGATACGAAATGTGGAATAGCTGAATAATCTATATATTCAAAAAATTCAGCAGTATCTTTTCGCCTACACTACCGCTCTTTTCCGGATGGAATTGAGTAGCATAAAAATTATCTTTATGTAGTGCCGCGCTAAATGGATTTATATAATCGGTTGTCGCTGCCGTATATTCTCCAACAGGCACATAGTAACT
>BNXH01000147.1 GCA_025999435.1 Bacteroidia bacterium
ATCTCTTGTCAGTTCCGCTTTTAAGGAACAAGATCCTTCGTGCCTCAGGATGACAAAGAGAATGTTGCATTAATTATCATAGATTACTTATTAATAAAGAAAGTAGTAATTTCTTTATTCCATTTTAAAAAGTATTTTTGTATAATAGTTAACTTTATAAGATGGAAATTGTTTATAATACGATATAGCATATTTTGAATAGATATTATTTGTTTTTATACGACGAATATGGAACCGTATTCTCCATATATAAAAAAATATCTGAAAAAGATAGAAGCAGCAGGCTATTCGATAAATCCGAATGGAAGTCAATTGCATAAATCTATTGGTAACTATGAAGTGATAATAACAGATCTTACTGTAAAGAGTCTTTTTATGATAAAAACGGTATTGGTGTGGATCAAAAATACAGATACTAAAGTGATTGAAAAAGAGCAATTTTTCCGTCACGAAATAATGCCTCTTCCATTTTTCAAAATAGATGACTTTGCAAAAACTGTTATTGCCGACTTGAATGAATCGTGGGAAGAATTGCCGGATTCACAGGATAGTTTTGTAGCGAAAGATTTGGTACATGGTGTAAATATTAGTGATACAACTACCCTTAATCCTTATTAATTATGACTGTAAACTGAAAGAGCCCGACTAGGTTTGCTTATAGTCAGGCTCTTTTGGTTTATAGCTTTTCTTATTGATTTTCAGGAATAATATCCTCTACAGTTGTTGCTAATCCGTTTATCCTTTGTTCTAAATTATATTTTCGGATTAACCCTGAAACTTCCGGGTCCAGAGGCGCCCGGTATACTTTGCCCGGATCCATTTCACATGCGTGCATTAAATGATCTATAGCTTCTTGATCTTTTCCGGAACGGATTGATAGTATCGTACGCAGATACTCGTTGTTTCCTGTTTCAGGCAGATTGTCCAATACTTCTTTAGCCTTGGCGTTGTACCCCATACATATCAAGCACAAAGCTGTGTTATAGTCGGGGTAATCTGATAATATTTCCAATGCTTTCCAATACTCTCTGTCCTGTAATAGTTGTAGACCTTTTTCATAGTCAGGGCGTTCCTGTACATCTACCATTGTTTCCTCTGTCATATTCGGACGATGCATGTTAAATTCAAAGTCAGCCCTGCTCAACAAAGGGTAAATGAAATCGCGGATGGTTTTATAATCATCTGGGAAATCTTTTTTAATTTGTTTCTCTGTTTCATCCGGATGTATCGCGCCTCCCAGCATTCCTAATATCTGGGTCTTATTCATAATATCATTCCTTTGTTGGATTTGGCGAGCTAAAGTATTCCAGTCCTCTCCCGCGAACTGTATTTTAATAACATCTTCGGCATCCTTTATTTCACCCGAGAGTGATTTTACAAAATAGTTTTTTATAGATTTAGCCCGTTTTTCCGACAAAGTATAGTTATTGTCGTACGGACCATCTAATGCTGTAGTTACTCTTATAACGATACTATCCATCACGAACATGTTATCTTTGGTAAATGCTCTATACGTGTTTAGGACATTGTTTATTTCAGCTTTATTGTCGGCATAATTCAGATTGAAATCAAATTTATCCGGTGCGAATTTAGGATAAGCCGCCAGACGGTTGTATGCATCCCTGTGCAGCTTGGTTCTTTTGAAGATCAGCGAAGTATCGGCAAGCTGGGCTAACGAGGATATATAGTAAGAAATCGTATCGGCAGGAGGCATTACATATCTGCTACGATCCATTGCATCAACATGCGCATCCATTGTCAACCTTAGTTTTTTTAGTCCGACGGTTACAGGATGGTCTTGTTTGTATAAATAGACAAATGCTTTATTTGTTTCTATTATGGTATCCAGCCTCATGCCTTCTTCATATGGGAAAGGGATAAGTTCTTTTTCAACTTCCTCTTTGCGACTCGATTTCATCTCGTTTTCGGCTATAGCCTCAAACATATATCTGTTCGATGCGATTTCGATAGAATCAGCTTCGGTCATAACATTATTCATAATGTCGTCCAATGTGCGGCCTGCTTCATAAGCTTCACGAAACTTAGCAGGCAATTTCATGTAGTTGATCTTGAAATCCTCGTCGTCTAATACCAGGGATTGGGCATTTTTGTTGAACTTCTTCATATAGTGATCAAACAGGCCGAGAGTATCTTTACCCTTAGCCATATCCCTGATCACTTGTTCGCGGGCTTTACGCACGTATTCGTTATAGAATCTCTGACGGTAACCACTCAATTTTGCAAGTTGAGTTGCATCGAACTTACTTTTTTCGGTTTTCCATTTCTCGTATTCCATCTGTTTACTCCACTCCTTATAGTATTCTTCATAATACAAGTTTTGGCGATTTCGGATATCCTTATCTGTACCTGCCTTGTCAAAAAATACTTCGTCATACTGATCCTTGCCTATAATCGATTTCAGGTATTCGTCATAGTCTTTATAGTCCTGTTTTTGCTTAGCGTAAAAAGCCGGGCCTTTTAGAATAACATCCTTTAAGGGAATAATTGAATCATTATGGAGCAGTATTGGTGACAATGTCACCCTCCAGTTTTCGGAGAGAATTTCTTTTGGAACTCTCAATATAAAATCTACGTTAACACGACCATTGCGTTCAGGTGTAAAACGGGACTTTGCTGTAATG
>BNXH01000148.1 GCA_025999435.1 Bacteroidia bacterium
CTTTCTTATAAGCAAGGCGATGCAGAGAAACTAGAAGTTGATAATAAGGTTGATGTGATTGTAAGTTATGAAACTATCGAACATTTGCCTAATTATAAAGCCTTCCTGGAAGCTATAAACAAAAATCTAAAAAGAGAAGGACTCTTTATTGTTTCAACTCCTATATCCCACTTAGAGGTAGATGAACACCCACATAATCCATATCATATCAGGGAGTGGGGCTTCCAATCGTTTCAAAATATAATATCTTCTCATTTTGATATTGAAACAGTTTATGTTCAACTATATCAACATTGTATAGCCAATGATAAGATAATGACTGATTTTCGGAATAATATCGGTTTTATTCAGAAATTCAGAAATAAAATCCGGAAAAAGATAAGGGGAAGTGAATATATTCCACCTCTTTATAATCTATGGGACGATAAATCGAATTATCCGGTTATTGAAAAATATCAGGGACAATATAAATCTGAAGATCTTGGTTCTAAATATATTGGATATCAGATAGTTGTTTGCAAAAGTAAAGTTTAAATAAATGAAGATAATAGCGATTGTTGTCACATATAATGGCATGAAGTGGTACAAAAACTGTTTTGACAGTCTAAAATACTCTTCTGTCCCAATTGAAACTATTGTTATTGACAATAAATCGACTGATGGTACAATTGAATATATCAAGGATAATTATCCAGAAATTGTATTGATTGAAAGCACTGAAAATTTAGGATTCGGCAAAGCTAACAATATAGGATTAAAGTATGCTTTAGAGCAAAATGCAGACTATGTCTTTCTTATAAATCAAGATGCTTGGGTATATGCCGACACAATTCAGAAACTTGTATCAAAAATGCAGGAATTCCCTGAGTATGGTATATTGAGTCCTATTCATTTGACCGGCTCTGAAAGAAAACTAGATTATAACTTTTCGATGCAAATCCAACCACCTTTTTGTCCTAACTTGGTTTCTGATTTTATTGTAAATGGGAAAGCTGAAGATAAAATCTATCCCATAAAATTTGTAAATGCAGCTTTGTGGCTAATGTCTAAGAGATGTATTAACACAATTGGCGGATTTGATCCTATATTTCCACATTACGGAGAGGACAATAATTATATTGACAGACTGGAATACCATGGACTCGAGAGAGGTATTTATCCTCAAACGTATGGAGTCCATGACCGGGAACTTAGAAATAATGTTCTGACCACTAAACAAAAAAAGAATTTTGAGTTGATTAGCTATTTAATTATTTTGACAAGGTTACAGTCTTCATATAAAAGATTATTCTTTAAATCCCTTTTGTTAATATCCATAGATTTATATAAGAATTTACTCCGTCTCTCATTTAAAAATTTTGTTATAAATACTAACTCTTTATTTTCGATGATACAGCTAACACCACATATTCTAAAAAATAGAAAAATAGCTAAAATTAAAGGAACTTGTTTTTTACGATGAAAATCCTGCATATCAATACATATGATACCGGTGGTGCGGCAAATGCATGTTTACGCATCCATAAAGGCCTCCTCGACAAAGGAGTAGATTCAAAAGTATTAGTACTATATAAGTCCAAAGATTTTCCTGAAGTATACGAATTTAACTATTGGGAAAATACGAAGAATAGACTACAACGATTTCTAAAAAGGTGGAAATATAATCGTTATAAAGAAAAAATGGATCAATTGAATAATTTTAAGGAAAAATATCCCGTCGAAATTTTCTCTTGTCCTAAGACAATATTCGATATAACAGAACATCCATTATATAAAGAAGCCGACATAATACAGCTTAATTGGGTTGCCGGATTTCTTGATGAACCTGGTTTTTTTCAAAAAAACACAAAGCCTGTTATATGGAGAATGCCTGATCTATATGTATGCGGAGGAGGCTATCATTACGAAAAAGGATTTCCTTTTGATATTTACAATGTACTATTACAGAAAAATAATAGTCTGCGCAGAAAATCTTTAAAAGGTAAAAAAATTAACTATGTAGCTATTTCGAATTGGGAAGAACAAAAAGCACGGAAAAGCGAATTTTTAAAAGATCAACCTATAACCGTTATTCATAACGGAATAGATACTGATGTATTCAAACAACATGACAAAAATTCTGCTCGTAAAGAATTGAATATCCCTCAAGATGCAAAAATTATCTTAATAGGAGCCCAGTCGTTATCAAATCCTAGAAAAGGGACATCCTTATTATTGGAAGCAATGAATGGAATCTCGGATAAGGATGTTCTATTTTACGGTTTCGGCTCAAATGAAAATATAGATGCGAGAATAAACTCTTTAGGTTTTATCAAAGACGAGACTCTTTTGGCAAAAATTTATTCTACCGCCGACTTATTTGTCATGTCTTCTATCGAGGAAGCTTTCGGACAAGTATTTATTGAGTCTTTAGCCTGTGGAACTCCTGTCGCTTCATTTCCTAACGGGGGAGGGATGGATATAATCAAAAATGGATTTAATGGTTTCTTGGCAGAAGCTTTTACAAGTGACAGCCTTGCAAAAGCGATAAATAAAGCTTTGGATACGACCTTTGATAAAGATGCAATCAGAAAAGATATTATAGAAAGATTTAATATAGAAGATAAAGTAAACCAA
>BNXH01000149.1 GCA_025999435.1 Bacteroidia bacterium
ATAATAAACGGTTAGCAGCAATTGATATTGGTTCCAATTCAGTGCGTTTGCTCATTACAGATGTGATTGATTATAAGGGTAGCCCCTTCTTTAAGAAAGATATTTTCATACGTATTCCGTTAAAGTTGGGTGAAGATACATTTACAAACGGATGTGTTGGAGAAGTGAAATTGGATAAACTGGCTACTCTTCTGCATTCATTTAAAGGCATCATTAGCATTAATGATGTGGATGATTGGCGGGTATGTGCAACATCGGCAATTAGGGAGGCGAGTAATGTAGAGGAAGTTGTAGATTCGGTTTTTTCTAAAACAGGAATCGAAATAGATGTCATAAATACAGTAGAAGAAGCCCGGTTTATAATAATCAATAGCGTTGAGCAGAATATGGACGATGACCGTGCTTATCTTTTTACCGATGTAGGCGGTGGTTCCACAGACTTAATCTTGTTTTATCGGAAAAAGGAAATTGCAATAGAATCTTTTCGCGTTGGAACATTACGTTTATCGGATGTGAGTGATGGAAAAGAGCAAGGCGAATGGCTGAGAATGAAAAATTGGATTTATCAGTATTGCCGCGAATTTACTAAAATATCTCTTATCGGATCGGGCGGTAATATTAATAAGATAGATTCCCTGCTTCGCAGGTGTGGACGTATAAGGAGAGAAGAGCTGGTATCTTTTGCCCGGACTCTCAAAGGAATGACTATCGAAGAGCGTGTCATTAAATACAATATGAATACCAATCGGGCAAATGTTATCCTTCCGGCTATAAGTATCTATCTTAAAATAATGAAAATGGCCCGGGCACTTACTGTAGAAACACCAATAATAGGGGTGTCTGACGGAATAATTAAAGACCTGTATCTGCGTAAAGTTGAAGCTCCAAATACAAAAAATAGAATATCTCAGGCTTAATCTATTCTTCATCGGAAAGACACGGCTTCGTCATAATATAGTTGTTGTTTTGAATATACAAAAATGATATGAAAATGACAAAAATGAAACATCACAGGACCATCGTACTCTCAGATATTCATCTGGGGTCTAAATGGTCGAAAGCGAAAGAAGTTACACGGTTCATGAAAGAAAATACATGTGACAACCTTATTCTCTGCGGAGATATTATAGATGGCTGGAACCTGATGCGGGGCAAAAAGAATAAATGGAAAAGAAGGCATACTAAATTCATAAAGCTTCTGCTGGATATTCAACATAAGACTAAAATTACATATTTGCGGGGCAATCATGATGATTTTCTGGATGCGGTATTACCTATGACTTTCCAGAATATAAAAATAGCCAAAGATTGTATTTATGAGAGCGGTGATAAACGCTTTTACATTCTTCACGGAGATGTATTTGATACAGTGACAAGTCGTTTTAGTTGGTTATCGAAAATAGGTGATGTTGGATATTCTCTTTTGTTATGGATAAACAAACTATACAATAATCGCCGGGTAAAGAAAGGCCTGCCGTATTATTCTCTGTCTAAAGAAATAAAAAATAAGGTTAAGACATCTGTCTCATATATCAGTGATTACGAACACCATATTGTAGAAATAGCACGTAAAAAGAAATGTGACGGGGTCATCTGCGGGCATATCCATCATCCTGAAATGCGCTATTATGACGATATATTATATCTTAATTCCGGAGACTGGGTAGAATCGTTGTCGGCGCTTACCGAAGATCATGAAGGAAATTGGAACCTGGTTTATTACCAGCAACAGGAAACGATAGAAGACAGACTAACTCCTGATATAAATACACAACTTATACCACAAGCCATATGAAGTATCTCTTTATAGTACAAGGTGATGGAAGAGGACACATGACTCAGGCTATCGCATTATCTGAAATGCTTCGTCGTAATAAGCACGAAGTTGTGGAAGTACTTATTGGAAAGAGCAAGACCAGAGAAATACCTGAATTCTTTTATAGGCGGATCGGAGCAAAATGCAGACTATATGATACGCCGTCTTTTATATTCAAAAAGAATCAGAAACATATTCATCCTCTTAAAACATTGATATACAATATCAATCCTAAAAGGTTAAGAAGGTATAAGAAAAGTATTGAGATGATTAATCGCCGTATTAAGAAAACATCTCCTGATGTGGTGGTCAATTTTTATGAAATACTTGCGGGACTATCACATTTGAGATTTAGCATAGAAGCGCCCTTTATCAATATCGGGCATCAGTTCTTAATTAAGCATCCCGACTATATGTATGCTAAGGGAGACGGGCAGGGTATGATGCTTTTTCGTCTGCATACTCTTCTCTGCGGTATTGGTGCAACCAAAACATTGGCATTGTCGTTTTATCCGTTGAAAGATAATATACCTCACAGAATAGCAGTCGTCCCTCCTTTGTTGCGAAAAGAAGTGCTTGAACTTACACCTGGCAATGGTGATTATATTTTAGGATATATGTTAAATCAGGGTTACGAAAACGAAGTCAGAGAGTGGCATCGGGATAATTCTGAAACTGAATTGAACTTCTTTTGGGACAAGAAAGATGTTGAATCCGAGACAGTCTTGAGAAAAGGCTTGACAATGCATCGATTGGACGATAAAAAATTTCTTCAATATATGGCTAATTGCAAAGG
>BNXH01000150.1 GCA_025999435.1 Bacteroidia bacterium
GTAAAACCTGTCATACTCAACATTTGGGGCGCATTTTTCTTTACTTTGTCGTATCGCACTTTGCTGTTTTTTTTTGCAAAGATATGTAAAAGAACGCTTTATATAATTATTCGATATAAACTCTATTGATTAGATTCATAGGTGAATTTTGTTTTCCCTCCCGTTGGATAAACTATTTCTTTTAGAATCAATGCTTGATTATAAGAACTATTAGGCTCTCTATTAGCATCTCTACCTTGATGACGAACATCTATTACACCATCTTTCTGAGATACATCATGGAAATAACCAGGAACAAGAGTTTTATTCAACGCTCCATTATAATACCCCCAATGATCAATAGATGCAGATAGTTTTGTCGGTATATTAGTCTCATTATAATACAAGCTATAGACTTCAGGAGAAACATTACCGGTACTATTAGTATGGGTTATCTTTTTTAATTTAAGTCTCTTTTTATTCCATGATTCAGTATAAAAAGTGTTATTCCAAGAGTCATTGTAATAAAGACTCTTTCTCATATGCCAATTTATCTCAGACAAAGTAGGATAATCTGTTTCAGTTTTATTTGCCACAAAATATTCATAGTCAAATATCCACTCGGACTTATTGGTATTTGTTTCATCGTCTACGTAAATCGCCGATAATCTCGGTTCTGGTTGATAGTCCTCTCTGTCATATTTATAATCGAACCTAATTTTGCCTCCAGGATAACTGATGTTGTCGAGGGATACAACCTCGTAATACGCGTATCTAGAGAACATGAAGTCGTTCGTTTTTTGAAAACGCCCTAAGTATGATCTAGACTTTTTGTAATTTAAATCAATAACCGAACCGCTTACTGTTTCTATTTTTGATAAATAATAACAACTATTATAATCTTCAACTTGAGTACGATCTGTGTAGGTAGTTTTCTCTGTTACTTCAAAATAATATATTGTACCATCGGGTGTAATACATTTCCATGACTTTAAAATATCATATCCATACTTTTTAACTTTCTCTGGAATTATCAAAACATTATCTTCATTTTCTTTTATTATTTTACCAGAATGTGAAAAAATGAACTTGCCAGAATAACCTCCAAAGTTATAGTTATAAACATCTGGAGCTAATTCAGTTCCACGATCACATTGAGAACCGAAATTATCTGAAACAATAGCACTATATAGAATATCCATAGACATGCCAGAAAGTGCATAGGAAATAGGAGGATCATTTTTGGGACCCGTGAACATAAAACTAGAAAGATGTGTAGCTCCGGTTAAATCATTTAGTAAATTATCTCGACCATCATTAAAATAAGCCCATTCAGTAAAATCATGATGTTTTCCCATTACTGTAACAGAAATCATACCTCCAGCATTGAGCACCCAACCTAATCCTACTCTACTAGCTTCTTCCCCTACTTGTATTCCCGAAGCATTATAAGAAAGACTGATAGGAAAGGTTAAATCTTTTAGCTGTATAGTATGGATAGGAATATTAATATTAGGAACGCCAGTATAATTCGAAACTGGAATTTCTCCATACTTCAGAAAATTGCGAACATGTGGAGATGGAGGGATTATCTCTGGTGCATTTATTTTATCTACTTGAGAAAAACAATTGAATGTAGATAAGACTAAAAGAATTATACTTGTAATTTTTTTCATCTTCTTTCATTTTTTAATAATTATTTCATTCACAAACAAATTGTTTGCAGTAATGCGCAGAATGTAGTTATTGGGTCTCAGTGACGAACAATCAATTGTTTCGGTGTATGTGCCTGCCGGCTTCTGCTGTGCCTTAATCTTCCGGATCGGTAAGCCTTCAATCGAATAAAGCTCGAAACTGACTTTGGCATCCTGCTTGAGATCATATTCCAGGTTCATCTGCGATTCCACAGGATTCGGATAAATCTTACAGGTCATGATATCTTCCAGTGTCACAGTCTTGGCTGTAGGATCATCTGTCTGGTTGCTGTTTTCGGTTTCCTTCCATAGTTCTTCCAGCAAAGCCTGGTTCTCCGGGTCGGTATCCAGGTACAGGTGGTCCTGCGGTGGAAAGAAGAAAGCCGTCGAGAAGATTTCACTATTGTCACTTTGCTTTGTGCTTCTCACTGTCTCAAAGACAGGATAACGGTAGCCTTTACTGTACCAGCGGCAGGTCTCCAACTGGATACCTGTATTTTGAGATTCTGTTGTTGTTTCTATATTCTCAGGGTTCTGTGTATAGGCTGACTTATCCAGGATGGTCTGGATAGTCTTTACCCGAAGGACTGGACTCAAAGTGTCTCCTGTGGGAAGGATCATCTTGCCATAAGCATCGGCAGAGGTTATCATTTGTCCTTGGGATTGCATATCAACTGTCGAGGAGTAAAGCCCTTTGGACTTGTAGTCGGATACGACTGTCTGCCCGTAGTTCAACGGGAAGTTCATCAAAGTCATCGGGGAAGTGTATTCCAGTTTGATGGTCGGGTTCTCATGGCCTAACTGTAGAAGGCTGTCGTTTGTCAGACGGTAATAGTACATCGTATTATGTTCCGTGCCTACCACCAGTTCATTCTCATGGACAGCTTTCTTTAAGAAGTGCATATCCCCCATGATGTAAATGGAATCAT
>BNXH01000151.1 GCA_025999435.1 Bacteroidia bacterium
ATTTCCATAGAGTTTATATCCTACAAAGCCTTTATCCTGCATCCTTTTCAATAGAGTTGCTACGGTAGTCGCTGCCGGTTTGGGTTCGGGATAATTATCTATTATCTCTTTCATAAATATATTTTCACCTTTCCAGATGATTTCCATTAGTTGTTCTTCACTTTTCGATAGACTCATGTTCTATGTTTATGTATTTGATTCTACAAATGTAGAATATAAATTTTTGTTTCCAAATTTTTCTGAGATTATTTTTCATTTTTTTTAAAACAGACTCTAAACTATTCGTATAAAATTTAAACAGTTACTAAGATTTTACGGTTAACATAAATAAAATACACTGAAAACGATAAAGTTTGCTCACTTTATAGATAATTGATGTAAATTTGTATCCATGCTTTATGGAAGAAACATTTAACATACACAGAGGTAATATAAACGACAACGAGAAAGAGTTTGAAAATGCTCTCAGACCGTTGACATTCCGTAGTTTCAGTGGACAAAGTAAGGTTGTAGAGAACCTACAGGTTTTTGTCACAGCGGCAAAAATGCGAGGCGAATCGCTCGATCATACTTTATTACATGGCCCTCCCGGACTGGGGAAAACTACATTGTCGAATATAATAGCCAACGAACTTGGTGTCGGTTTTAAGATTACATCGGGACCGGTACTGGATAAGCCCGGTGATCTTGCCGGATTATTGACTTCGCTCGAAGCAAATGATGTGCTTTTTATAGATGAGATACACCGGCTTTCCCCTGTTGTAGAGGAATACCTGTACAGTGCGATGGAAGATTACAGGATCGATATTATGATAGATAAAGGTCCTAGCGCCCGTTCTGTGCAGATAGAACTTAATCCGTTTACCCTTATTGGGGCAACTACACGCAGCGGATTGCTGACAAGCCCTTTGCGTGCACGTTTCGGTATCAATATGCACTTGGAATATTATGACATCGATACCCTTATGCGTATTATTCTCCGCTCAGCAGATATACTCGATATACATACCTCGGAAGATGCAGCTATGGAAATCGCATCGCGTAGCCGTGGCACTCCGCGTATTGCCAATGCCCTGTTGCGCCGGGTGCGCGATTTTGCACAGGTGAAAGGTTCGGGTAAGATAGACAAGGCTATTGCGACTTATTCCCTTGAAGCGCTCAATATAGATAAGTACGGTCTCGACGAAATAGACAACAAGATACTGTTAATCCTCATTGATAAATTTCAAGGCGGGCCTGTAGGTATATCTACCATTGCCACGGCATTAGGCGAGGATGGAGGAACAATAGAAGAAGTTTATGAGCCTTTCCTCATCAAAGAAGGCTTTATGAAACGTACACCGCGAGGCCGTGAAGTTACGGATTTAGCCTACAAGCATCTGGGGAGGAAAAGGCAAAGTGAACAAGGTTTTTTATTTTAGCAGATCAATTTGAATTTAGAATTATTCATAGCGAAACGGATTCACTTCAAAAGTGAGAAAGGGGAGAAACGGGTTTCTTCTCCTGCCATAAAAATAGCTGTTGCCGGAGTGGCGATAGGACTTGCGGCTATGATATTATCTTTATCGATAGTCGTTGGCTTTAAAACGGAGGTGCGTAATAAGGTTGTAGGATTCGGTTCGCATATACAGATAACCAACCTGAATAATACAACATCTTACGAAAACCAGCCCATATCGGTATCTCCCGAATTGATAAAGGAACTGACTGATGCACCGAATATAAAACATATACAGTTATACGGAACAAAGCCGGGAGTAATTAAAACAAAAGATGCTTTCCAGGGGATTATGCTCAAAGGAGTTGGAAAAGATTATGACTGGAGTTTCTTTAAACAGAATATGGTTGATGGCTCTATCATTAATCCTCAGGACACTTCCGTTACGAATCAGGTAATCATATCAAAAAATATAGCATCGAAATTACATCTTAAAACAGGGGATAGTTTTATCGCCTATTTTGTAGGTGAGCGCAATGTGGAAGAGCGCAGTGCCCGTAAATTCAATATAACGGGGATATATAGTACAAACTTTGAAGAATATGACAAGCTATTTGTAGTGACCGACTTATCCCTGATACAGCGATTAAATAAATGGGAACCCGGGCAAGTAAGCGGAATAGAATTGTTGGTCAAAGATTATGATAAGTTAGAGGAAACTGCTCAAGACGTTTATTTCGATCTGATGACATATCGGGATAAGGATAATAATACACTGCTTGCCCGTTCGATAAAGGAGTTAAATCCCATGATATTCAGTTGGCTCGATTTATTGGATATGAATGTGTGGGTGATCATCGGGCTTATGTTTGTTATCTCTGTATTTACGATGATTTCGGGTTTGCTAATCATCATATTGGAACGAACCAATATGATAGGCATGCTCAAAACTCTGGGATCAAGGAATTTCAGTATTCGAAAAACGTTCTTGTATGTAGCTTCATTTCTTATATTGAAAGGAATGTTTTGGGGAAACATTATAGCGCTTTCAATTTTATTGATACAAAAGTATTTCGGGGTGATAAAACTTAATCCGGATAATTACTATGTGTCCGAAATGCCTGTGGATATAAATATCCTGTATATTCT
>BNXH01000152.1 GCA_025999435.1 Bacteroidia bacterium
TCAATTCGCAATACAAAATCTCCATTATGCTTTTTTGCAAAGAGATAGTTGTATAGCGCCGTACGTACGCCGCCTATATGTAAAGGTCCTGTCGGACTGGGGGCAAACCGTACCCTAACCCTTCTTGTCATAAAACGATATATTAAAGTGGCTACAAAAGTATAATAAAATATTGTAAAATGCTAAGTATGACAGGGCAAACCATCAAAAATTTATTTCTGCCGGAATAAACAGTGAACAGTAGTTAGTAGTCAGTAGTAAGTGAACAGTCAACAACTTGTACCTTGTATCTCGTCTACTCGTCACTTTTAACTAAAATGTAACAAACCTCTACAGTGAACAGTTAGCAGTCAACAGTCAACAAACTATTACTTTGACCTCTGCCTTTTAACTAAAAAGTAACATTTTCCACACTCATTTTCAGTTCCAGATCTTTGAAGAAATACTCTACAACCGACAACCTGTTGTTTATCGGCTTGGCATCTTTCAACGGAAATACCAACCAACGCCGCAACATACGTGCGCCCATCGGCGATACTGTTTTATCAAGGACATCAAGTAAGCTTTTTCCACCTTCGTTCATGGTCGAAATAAGCTCCAGGCTGCGGACGGTAAACTTATCTAATCGTACATATTTATCTTCCTCGATTCGGGATAGAGTTGTAATATGCCCGATCTGTGTGTGTTGGGTAACATCCAGATAATGAAGTATAGTTCCGGCGGCAATTACACCATTAGCCAGATGCTCTACTCCAAATCCTTTCAGATTTTTTGTTTCGAAATGCTTAAGCAGTCTGTCTCTGGCCGAATCTTCGGTAAATACCCAATCATCAAGCTCGAAAATAAAAAAGCGAGTTCCGAAATTTTCTTCGAATAGTTTTTTCTTACTCCGTTCTACTAACACCTCTTTTGGAGAAAAATTAGCCAGAAGTTTATCTATATATTCTCTTGTGCCCTCTGCAACCAAAAATTCCCCGGTGGAAATATCAAGGAATGATACGCCACAAATATTTTTCACAAAATGAATAGCACAGAGGAAATTATTTTCCTTATGGTTCAGAATGTTGTCGTTGATAGAAACACCGGGGGTTACAAGTTCGGTAATTCCCCTTTTCACCAGCGTTTTAGTTTGCTTCGGATCTTCCAACTGGTCACAAATGGCAACACGTTTACCTGCACGCACAAGTTTTGGCAGATAAGTGTCCAATGCATGATGCGGGAATCCGGCTAATTCTACAAATTGAGCAGTGCCGTTTCCCCGACGGGTAAGAGTAATGCCCAGTATTTCGGCAGCATCAATGGCGTCCTGTGAGAATGTTTCGTAAAAGTCTCCTACCCGAAACAATAAAATGGCATCAGGATGTTTACTCTTGATTTCAAAATATTGCTTCATTAGCGGGGTTTCAGCTATTTTCTTTGACACAGGCTTCGTATAGTTTAGATGAGTTCTTAATAAAATTATATGAAACAAAGATAGAAAAAAAATAGCAGGTTACTGTGCCCTGCTATTTTTAGATTTTATTATAAACTGTCTCCTAAATCTTCCCTGAACTTTGCCAATAGTTGTTGCGGCCAGTCGTTTACAGGCTCAAGCCCACCCATAAAAAAGCGTAGTACAGGTGGTTCGTATACAAATTTTAATCCTCCTATCAGGCGGCGGTTTTCATAAAGCCAGGTCAGACGGTCCTCGACATATTTTATCTGCGATAATGTAAACACACGGCGTGGAACAGCCAATCTCAGTAATTCCATATCCGCATAGGTTTCATTGCCATATTCATCACGTTGATTTGAAACCGATCCCCGCTCCATACCACGCACACCCGATATCAGGAAGAAAGCAGCAGCCAAAGCTCCGGCGGGATATTCTGCTTGTGGAATATGAGAACAGATTTCCATCGCATTCACATGGCAACCCAACACTCCCGCCGGAGTTACCACAGGAATTCCTTTCTGTTCGAGACTATTGACCAAGTATGCTATAAACTGTGGACTCTGGCATATCATCGTTTCGTCCAGTGTTTCATACAAGCCCACCGCTATCGCTTCTATTTCACGTACCGACATGCCTCCGTATGTAAGGAAACCTTCAAACAAAGGCACCAATGGTTCCAATTCTTTAAAGATAACATAGTCGTTTGTACAAATACCACCACCCCGCGACGAACTGAGTTTTCGGGCAGAAAAATATACCAAATCAGCCAGACCGGTCATTGCAAGTAGAATTTCAGCCATCGTACTATTCTTAAATTCGTCTTCACGTTGTTTTATCAGATACGCATTTTCACCTATTAAGCTGGCATCCAAAACCAGACGTATTTTATATTTATCAGCAATAGCGCGAACTCCACGCAGATTTTCCATAGAGAACGGCTGACCTCCTATCAAATTGGTAGAAGCTTCCATCCTTATATAAGGAATCTTCGATGCACCATGCCTGTTGATACATTGTTCCAGTTTTTCGAGATTCATATTTCCCTTGAATGGGTGCTTACTGTTGATAACATAAGCCTCGTCATACAACAGCTCTTCTATTTTTCCGCCATATTGGGTAATATGTGCCATGGCAGTAG
>BNXH01000153.1 GCA_025999435.1 Bacteroidia bacterium
GTTTGATGAAGTCCTTTAAATACATTTTACCTCAAAGATAGTCATAAGCGTAACCGACAACGAATCCTGACAGTATAAAGAAAAAATCGACAGCCAAATAACCATGATTTATGCGATGGTCCAAATGGCTGGTCGCAAAAGCTTCAAACAGGTGAAAACATACAACTGTAATAGCAGCCACCCCGCGCAATCCATCAAGTATCCCGTAATGTGGTTTGGTATCGGCAAATGCAGCCATAGGGATTTGTGTTTTCGACATAAGATCTGTTTCTATTTTTAATATTCCGGTCTTTCAAAAAAGGAAGTTGCAAAAGTAAGAAAAATCTTGGGATAGAGAATGATAATTGCCTGATAACATCCGGGCAAACGAAAATCATTTCATCTGGATTGCTTCACTCCGACTACCAATGACGGAGTACAAAGTTAAATAAGAAATCAAATACTTCCACTTTGTAATTTGTTTCATATATTTGCGCTGTTTTTAATAACAAAATACTTACTTTAACATAAAGATCATGAAACAAACATTAAAACTGTTCCTATTCCTCTTGATGGCAACTTCGCTTAACGCGCAAAAAAACGTAAATATCGATAGCCACAGATTCAGACTCAGTTACCGAAGTTTTCCGGATAAAGCCCAAACTCCAAAGTTTTTCTATTACAGCAAACTAATCAATATGCCGGGAGAAACTCAGGAATCGTTAAGTAATATAGATGACCTGTATGATGCTTTGCAGATACAAGGTCAACGATTTGTCACAGACAATAAAGACAGCGATTTTTCTATTACAGTAAATCTGTTGCCGGTATCTTTCTCTGTTCCTGAGGTAAACGAGCGCGTAGAAGAAATAAAAGACAGAGATGGGAAGATTACCGGACGCAACCACTATTACAGTGTTATTGTTGCGTACTCTTTCAATGCAAATGCTCTATTTAAGCAGGGTGACAAACTAATTATCAACCAGCCGGTATTTAATAAGTTTGCCAGTAGCCTGAAATACCAGACTAAAGAATACTCGACATTGAAAGATGCAAACAATAACTGGAAATTGCAAAGAGATGATGTCTATGCAAAAATAAGAAATGACCTTGCCTTTGAAGCGATAAAAAACGCAACCTTTACATTTTCACGTCTATATGGATTTGCTGAATCGACATCGTCGGAAATGATAAAGACTATAAATGAGAAAAAACATCCTGAAAATGAGAAACTCAGGGAAATGGCCGACAACCTGAAATCGAAATTAGAATCGATGAATCCCAACAGTGGGCTTACCGAAGCCGATGTAGAAGAAGAGCTGAATTACTTCAAGGAACTGCCTAAAAGATATACCGACCCTAAGCTGAAAGCAGATGTTAAACTCCGCTATGTAGGATATTACAATGTAGCCAAAATATATTTCTATTTAGATCAACCTGAAAAAGTAGCAGAATATGCCGACTTGCTTTTCGCAAACGACCACGACAAAAATGATGGTAAGAAAATGAAGGAAGAAGCAGCAAAACTGATCGAGTCATTCAATGCCATGGATATAAAGACAAGGCATTTCAACACCGATAATTATTTTGTGGATTAAAAACAATTCCTTTCTAATTAGATATAAAACAGTCTCTCAATGTTAAGAGGCTGTTTTTTTCGTCATTGCAAACGCCAAAAAAATTTCCTTGTGAATTTAAACCATCGGATGAAAAGGATAGTCTATATTTGTAAAGCGCCCCTCTTAATCTCTCCACAAAGGGGAGAAACAGGACTAAAAGCGAACGATTATGAATGTAATCTTTTCATATATAAAGGCAAAACTTCCCCTATGGGGGGCGGGGGGCTTACTGATCCTTTGCATTGGTTTATCCGCCTGCGGAGACGATAACCCGTACACGCCCGACCCGACTCCGCCAACACCAAAGGAAAATATCGTCTTTACCCTCGATGGCAACCTCATACGTGCAGGCAAGGGTACGACAGGCGATGCGGTCTTTAACATCGATGGGGAGTATATCCGTGCGGGAAGCAGCAAATCGGGTGACATTGTTTTTAACCTGGACGATAAGCTGATACGTGCCGGAAGCAGCAAGATCGGCGATGTGGTCTTCAACATAGACAACAACTACCTGCGGGCGGGCGCTTCCGCCACAGGTGATATTGTCTATAATGTGGATGGTGAGTATCTGAAGAGTGAATACAACACCCTCTTCAAGACAGAATTTTGGTATGATTCTTACGATAGGCTAGATTATGCTTATGTTAAGACATACAATAGAGGTGATAAACTCTTCAAAATAGAATTTTGGTATGATTCTTACGATAGGCTAGATTATGCTTATGTTAAGATATATAATAGAGGTGATAAACTCTTCAAAATAGAATTTTGGTATGATTCTTACGATAGGCTAGATTATGCTTATGTTAAGATATACAATAGGGGTGATAAACTCTTCAAAATAGAATTTTGGTATGATTCTTACGATAGGCTAGATTATGCTTATGTTAAGACATACAATAGGGGTGATAAACTCTTCAAAATAGAATTTTGGTATGATTCTTACGATAGACTAGATTATGCTTATGTT
>BNXH01000154.1 GCA_025999435.1 Bacteroidia bacterium
AATTCCTTGTACGATCAAACGTGTTGATTCATTTATAAGTATACTCATGTTATTGATTTTTTAATTATGAATATGAGCTGTAAATTTTTACTTCGAAGCATCTACAGCCATACGTGTTGCTTCACCCATTGTTTCGGCAACTTTGAAGCGAGTCCCTTTCAGTATTTCACGACCTTCTTTTTCATTTGTTCCGGTCAGGCGGACAATCACAGGAATATCGGTATCCAGTTGCTGAAAAGCGGCTAGCAAACCGGAAGCAACATCATCGCAACGAGTAATACCTCCGAATATGTTAATCAGAACAACTTTCACTTTTCGGTCTTTCAACAACAATTTCATCGCGTCTATAACTTTATTCGGATTAGAACTTCCCCCTATATCCAAAAAGTTAGCAGGAGTCCCGCCGTACAGTTTTATCATATCCATAGTAGCCATTGCCAGACCGGCGCCATTGACCATGCAACCGATTTCTCCATCGAGATGAACAAAGCTGAATCCTTTTTCTTTGGCATACGTTTCTACCTTTTCATCTTCTGTCGGTTCGAACAACGATAGTATATCCGGCTGACGGTACAATGCATTATCGTCAAATGTCATTTTAGCATCTACAGCGACTAATTCTTCCGCACTGGTAACAACCAACGGATTGATTTCGGCCAAGGAAGCATCCGTATCTATAAACAGCTTATATAATTTTTGCAGAATGTCTGCCATCTGATTGACATAAGCAATGTTATCAAACAAAACAAACGCGTATCTACGGGCCAGATAATCAGGCAATCCAATTATAGGATCGATAACGAACTTATGTATTTTTTCGGGTGTTTCGGCGGCGACTTCTTCTATCTCCATTCCCCCTTCGGCACTCATCATTAATACGACTGCCTTTGAGTTCCTGTCGATAATAAAACTCACATAATACTCTGACTTTATATCGACACTCTCGCTTACAATAACTTTTGTAACGGGAAAGTCTTTGATGGTCAGTCCTAAAATATTTTTCGCATGATGTAATGCTTCATCTTTTGTTTTAGCCAGCTTTACGCCGCCTGCTTTACCACGTCCTCCGGTCAGAACCTGTGCTTTAACCACAACACACTTTGTTGTTATTTCATCGTATGCCTTTGCTGCCTCGTCTGCTCGATAGCACAGGACATATTTTTTCACAGGGATACCCCAAGACGAGAATAGATCTTTTGCTTGATATTCGTGTATCTTCATGAATGTAAAAAAAAAAATGAGTATTAGAAACTATCTTTATGCTAAAAATACAGGGAAGTTTTCTAATAAACCACCTTTTACTCAAATATTTTGAGGATATGCATTATAGAAAATATTTATATAGACAAATACCAATTGTCGTAGGGGCGATCCCTTGTGGTCGCCCTGATATATAATAAACGGGCAGGGACAAGGGAAAATTTGAAAATTAGCGAATTTGAAAATGATAAAATGTTTTCGGCTAACAGCTGACAGCTAACAGCTGACAGCTAACCTCAGTGTCTGCTCAGTGGTACTCAGTGTCATAAAATATATTTACCGACCTGATTACAAACTATTGAATTGATAAACAACAACATATGATATATTGAAATCTTCCGACCACTCCTGGATCACGGTTACATAACCGCGCCGGCGGGGGTAATTTCTTGCCCTAACGGGCAAATCGCATATTGTATTATCTGTTCGTTCAATTAACATAAATCTTGAACAGCCGAAAAATCAGCAGTAATGCAAGTTATCAATAAGGTCTTTACTGTTCATAGCATCCATACCATAGATTTCGGCGGCTCTGTCTCCTGCCAAGCCATGAATATATACACCCAAAATTGCAGCGTGAGAACTATTATACCCTCTTGCCAACAATCCGGTAATATAGCCCGTCAGAACATCGCCACTCCCACCTTTCGCCATTCCACTATTTCCTGTCGGGTTGAAATAACATTCTCCATCCGGCAGGCAGATCATCGTATGCGCTCCTTTTACTATAATAATCGATTTAAGGTTGGAAGCCAGACGACGCACCAAAGCTATTTTTTCTTCCTCGCTATGCCACACTCCTACTAAACGGGTAAGTTCGCCCAAATGAGGAGTAAGGATAGAGCCTTTAGGTATACTTTGTTTCATCTTCGAATTTTCAGATACTATATTTAAAGCGTCGGCATCTATAACCATCGGTTTATAGAAAGCATTTAATAACTTTTTAAAAGCCTCTTCGGTATCGTGCGATTGCCCCAAACCGCAGCCAATACCTACTGACGTATATTTAGATATATTATCCGGTAATTCTGAGAAACAAGATTCATCATCTAAACTAAAAAGCGCGGACGGGTAAGCGGCCTGTACAGAAAATCGCTCTTCCGCGGGCATATGCACTGTTACCAATCCACAACCCGACCTGAGTGCCGCGCCGGTAGATAATATGGCCGCACCGGCCATTCCTTTGGAACCACAAATAAGCAAGGCATGTCCATAAGTACCTTTATGGGCGAATTTATCCCGCCTGAGTATTATATTATCGATAAACTCTTTCGTTATATAAGTATAAGTAGA
>BNXH01000155.1 GCA_025999435.1 Bacteroidia bacterium
CTATTATGCTGGCTATAGGGTCTGCTATATACCAGCCGAACAGCATAATAAGTACAGCTGCAATAATTGCCCCTACCGAGCCTAATAAATCGCCGATAACATGTAAAAATGCACTTCGGACATTGAGGTTCTCTTTTGTAGATCCTTGCGAATGGAGAATCCACGCTACCATGATATTTATCAATAATCCGACTATAGATATAATCATCATACCTTTGCCAATTACATGAGGTGGTGCCGAAAGGCGTTCGATTGCTTCTTTGCAGATAAAAACAGCTAATGAAACAAGCACAATACCATTTAATAGAGCTGCTAATATTTCAAAACGTTTATATCCATAGGTCTTGGAGGATGTCGCAGCTTTAGCTCCGAATATAAGGGCGCTGAGGCTGAGCCCCAAAGCAACGGCATCGCTTAACATATGACCCGCATCCGAAATCAAGGCTAGGCTATTAGTCAAATATCCTCCTACAAATTCAACGAACATGAATCCGGCTATAAGGATAAAGCTGATAGTCAAAGCTTTCTTGTTGGCATTATGATTATGTGAATGTGAATGTTCATGGTTATGATTATTTCCCATATTTGCTTATTTAGAATAATTAAATATAAAAAGCAGTGGTAAAGTTAAATCTTTTCCCACTGCTTTTCAATATATTCTCGAATTTATTCGCTTTAATCGTTCATGGATATAAGGAATTCTTCGTTATTAACGGTTTTTCTTAATCTACTTTCTAAGAATTGCATTGCTTCTACCGAGTTCATATCAGATAAGAAGTTGCGAAGAACCCACATCCGGCTCAAAGTGTCATTGTCGAGTAACAGATCATCGCGCCGTGTACTGGACGCAATAATATCCACAGCCGGGAAGATACGCTTGTTAGATAATTTACGGTCGAGTTGTAATTCCATATTACCCGTGCCTTTAAATTCCTCAAAGATAACATCATCCATTTTAGATCCGGTTTCGGTAAGTGCTGTAGCTATTATCGTAAGCGAACCTCCGTTCTCTATATTACGGGCTGCACCGAAGAAACGTTTTGGTTTGTGTAACGCATTGGCATCTACACCTCCGGTAAGTACTTTTCCTGATGCTGGTTGTACAGTGTTATATGCACGTGCCAGGCGTGTAATAGAATCTAGTAAGATGACTACATCGTGCCCGCATTCAACCATGCGTTTTGCTTTATTCAAAACTATTTCAGCTATTTTGACGTGGCGGTCGGCCGGTTCGTCGAATGTAGAAGCAATGACTTCAGCATTTACACTCCGTTCCATATCTGTAACCTCTTCCGGACGTTCATCTATAAGAAGAACGATCATATAGACCTCCGGATGATTGCTTGCAATTGCATTTGCAATATCTTTTAGTAAAGTTGTCTTACCTGTTTTAGGTTGTGCTACAATCAGACCACGTTGTCCTTTACCGATTGGAGAAAACAGATCAACCACACGGCACGATAAGTTATCATTTCTGCTTTTTGTCAATCTAAACTTTTCATTAGGAAACAATGGTTTCAAGTGATCGAACGGAACACGGTCACGTACCTCGTCCGGTGTATGACCATTGATTCTATCTACTTTTACCAAAGGGAAGAACTTTTCTGATTCTTTAGGAGGACGGATAGGACCTTCAACTATATCTCCCGTTTTTAATCCGAACAAGCGGATCTGAGACTGTGAAATATATACATCGTCGGGTGACGACATATAGTTATAGTCTGACGAACGAAGGAAACCATATCCTTCCTGCATAATTTCCAAAACCCCTGTAGCCGCTAATATTCCTTCAAAGTCGAACGATTTATCCTGTGGCTGGTTATTTTGTTTCTGATTATTATTATTATTATTATTCTTTGGTGTCTGTTGAGGCTTGTTTTTAACCGGAACTTCCGCTATTTCTACGGGCGCGACTTCCGCGTCTATTTCCAGTGGAGAAAGTAAGGGTAAGCCGGGAACAGTTTCTTCTACTTCTGGCTCACGAACTTTATTTGAACGAAAAACAAGCTGAGTTGGTTTTACTAGAGGTGTTTTTATTTCTTTCTCAGAGTTTTCCTTAGCTTCAGTATTATTTAATTTCTTTATTTCTTTTTGCGGAGTTTTTTCTGCAATGTTTTTTTCTGTTACGGTTGCAACCTCTTCTTTTGCTTTTACCGGCTGAACTGGAACTGAAGTTTGAGCTTTCGGTTGTGGTTCGGGTTTTGCCTTTATTTCTACTCTAGGTTGTTCTATAGCCTCAGAAGCTTTTTCTTTTGCGGGAGTTTGCTTTTTTTGAGGTTTTTCCTTTTCTTGTCTGTTTTTTGCCGGATAAGATTTTTTCTGTTGCTCTATTCTGTCTTCACTCTGATAGCTTTCGGAGTTTTTATTTTTAGCTTCCAAAATAGCTTGCTCGTCAAGAATTTTATAAATTAACTCATCTTTCTTATATGCATCAGGGCGTCTTATGCCAAGTTCTTTTGCGATAGTTCTTAGCTCTATAGTGAG
>BNXH01000156.1 GCA_025999435.1 Bacteroidia bacterium
AGGTACATTCAAACGTCTGGTTGATCAAAAACACCATGTGCATGTAGCATACCAGACATCCGGAAACATTGCTGTGGGAGACGAGGAAGTAATTCGCTACGTTTCGTTATTGGAAGATGTCAGAAAAAAATACGATGCAGACAATGAAGCTCTGAAGAAAAAATATGCCGAAATTCTTCAATATTTGATGCAAGATAAGAAAGAAGTGGATGTTGACACTCCTGATATCTTATTCCTTAAAGGGCATATCCGCCGCCAGGAAGCTACTACAGCATGCAGATATGTAGGAGTGGAGGATAAGAATATTAAATTCCTCGACCTCCCGTTCTATGAAACAGGCCGCGTAAAGAAAAACCCTATATCGGAAACAGATGCAATTATCGTAAAAAAATATCTTGAGTCGGTAAGGCCGGATCAGGTATTTGTAGCCGGCGACCTTGCCGATCCTCATGGAACCCACAAGGTATGTTTAGATGCAATACTTGCCGCTGTGGACGAATTGAAAAACGAAGGTGCGGAATGGCTTAAGGAATGTCGTTTCTGGATGTATCGCGGAGCATGGGCCGAGTGGGAAATAGACCATATTGAAATGGCAGTTCCTATTTCTCCGGAAGAACTTCGCAAGAAAAGGAATTCGATCCTGAAGCATCAGTCGCAAATGGAAAGCGCTCCATTCTTAGGAAATGACGAGCGTCTGTTCTGGCAACGTTCCGAAGACAGAAACCGTGCAACGGCAGAATTATACAGGCAACTGGGAATGGCTTCATATGAAGCGATAGAAGCTTTTGTGGAATATCATCCCCTATAAGCATAAATCAGGTGACAAACCTTTCCGGATCTTCCGCGAAAGGTTTGTTATATTTTTTGCAATAACCATAACCAATATAAAACATGAGACTAATTATTCAACCTAATTACGATTTGCTCTCCCAATGGGCAGCCAATTATGTAGTATCGAAAATCAACGCGGCTAAACCAACAGCCGAAAAACCTTTCGTACTCGGATTGCCTACAGGCTCATCACCGATGGGAATGTACAAGGCTCTGATCAAACACTATCAGGAAAAAAGAGTTTCTTTTCGCAATGTAGTTACTTTCAATATGGATGAGTATGTAGGCTTACCACAGGATCATCCTGAAAGTTATTATACCTTTATGTGGAAAAACTTTTTCAGCCATATCGACATCGATCCTGCAAACGTAAATATACTGAACGGGAATGCGCCCTACCTGGATGCAGAATGTGCCGCATACGAGGCCAAAATGAAGGCTGTAGGAGGCGTAGACCTTTTCCTTGGCGGAATAGGTCCTGACGGGCATATAGCATTCAACGAACCGGGCTCATCCCTGTCTTCGCGCACACGCGTAAAGACTCTAACCCAGGATACAATCATTGCAAACTCCCGTTTTTTCGACAATGACGTAAACAAAGTGCCGAAAACATCCGTAACGGTAGGTGTAGGCACTGTGTTGGATGCAAAGGAAGTTCTGATTATGGTCAACGGGCACAACAAAGCCAGGGCATTGGCTCAGGCAGTAGAGGGCGCTGTTAATCAGATGTGGACTATCACAGCATTGCAAATGCATCCGAAAGGGATTATCGTTTGCGATGAGATGGCTACATTCGAACTGAAAGTAGGCACATATAATTACTTTAAAGATATAGAGGGTAAAAATCTCGACCCTGCGAGCCTACTCTGATCGTAAATGAAGATTTATAGAAATGGCCGGAAAATTTCCGGCTATTTTATTCCATATCATTTCAGGGACTGTATTTCCTGATTTCGAGCCTGAATTTCCAGCTCTTTAATTTCTGTTTGTAATCGTTCCAATTTCTTCTCTGTGTTCAAGATTTCCTCCGTCATACTCCGTTTCTGATTATCCGGTGAAGAAGCATATGAGTCTCTAAGCTTAGCCAAGCCATCTGATAAAGATTTCCCGTCTTTTATTAAATCCAACGCCTTTGCATATGTGCCCGACGCCGACCTGTTTTTAAAGTCAGATAATTTATAATAAGTATATTTATCGTTGATAACAAATTCGAAGTCGTGAGTTATCACCGGTTTTATATCAGGAGCTTTACGGGCTAAGGCTATCAGGTCTTTATACTTCCGGTCCTTTGCCCATGTATCTTTAATGGAAGAAATACGGGCTCTTCCGGCCAAATAAGCATCATCTTCACTCTGAATTATTTTCACTACTTTATTCGGGATAAAGGTATAAATACAAACTTTTCCCTCCGGCATATATCTATCCGTAGCAAACCAACCGACCCCTTTCTCTTCATCCACCACCATCATATAATCGTTATATAAGGAATTGAATGGCATATTCAGCCGTTCGGGGGCAAGATAATTGTCATTATTCATATTGTAACGCGAAACGAACAAATCATAACCG
>BNXH01000157.1 GCA_025999435.1 Bacteroidia bacterium
GTTTTGTGTAATATAATCAGTATTTGCTCCTGCATTGACCTTTGCCTTCAGTTCTTTGAGGATATTGTATTCGACAAAGAAATTACCCAACAACGATGTGCTTATGGTTTGCCCAATGCTGTTCTTTAAGTCCGAGACGGGATTTGCAGCCTGTCCGTAATAACTCAGATAGCTATATTCGAACGGATTCTTATAATTATAACTTCCGTCGGCATTGTAGATGGACAATACCGGAGGCATATATAAGGCATAAGTAAGAGAATTGGCTATCCCGTGAGAATAAGGGGAATCGTTATAGTTGGCTCCTTCAAAAGTAGTGAGCGCATCCTGTGTGCTTCTGTTTACTGTAGCTGTAAGTCCTACTTTCAGATTCTGATACAATTCTTTATCTAAATTCAACCGCCCGCTAAACCGTTTGAAGCCTGAATTAAGGATAATCCCTTTTTGGTCTGTAAAATTACCTGAGATGAGGTAGCGGGTTTTCTCATCCCCTCCGCTGACCGATAATTCATGGGTTTGCGAAATTCCGGTCTGCAATACTGCATTTTGCCAGTCTGTCCCTTTATCAAACCGGGCAAGCTCTTCCTGGCTATAATACAGGCTGGGCTTATCGTTGAAATATTCTTTCTGGATTGAGAGCCATTGTTTAGCTGTCAACAGGTCGAGTTTTTTTGACGATTTATCCACGCCTATAGTATATTGATAGCGAATGGTATTTCCTCCCCGTTTACCTTTTTTTGTAGTCACAAGGATTACTCCGTTTGCGCCACGGGAACCATAGATAGCTTTTGCCGATACATCTTTTAAGACTTCTATCGATTCTATGTCTGAAGGATTAATCGCCGCCAAAGGATCGAGACTTCCATCGATATTGCCTACGCCTGCCTGAGTCGCATTCTTTTCGCTAAAGAAGATAAAGCCATCTATCACATATAACGGCTCATTACTTGCATAAATAGAATTTCCCCCGCGGATACGGATAGCCGAACCTGTTCCGGGCTGTCCTGAATTCTGAGAGACGTTCAGTCCCGCTATACTCCCTCCCAGAAGTTCGTTTACCGAAGTAGCCGGTTGTTCCAGAGTTGCTTTGGAAACGGATGCTACAGCTCCGGTTAGTTCTTTTCTCCGTTGTGTTCCATAGCCGACAACGACAACCTCGTTGAGCGCATTAATATCTTCAGTAAGATATATGCTAACAGGGTCTGTTGCATTCCTTACAATGACCTCCTGGTCTTTATAACCGATTAAACGGATTGACAGTTTAATCGGAAACCTGCCGGATACTTTCAGGTCAAATCGGCCGTCGGCATCCGTACTACTCCCGTTGGTTGTAGCCTGTTCAACGACAGTAGCTCCGGTTACCGGTTCTTTTGTTTTTTCATCAAGGACATATCCTGTCAGCGTTGTTTGAGCGTGAATGACCAGTGGACACACGATTAAAACCAGAAAAATGCATGTGCATTTTTTGACAGAAAAGGAAGAGGTATAACTTCCTTTAAAGAAATTAGTTATCTTTACCATGGATAAATTAATGTTTATCAAGAGCACTTCCAAAGCCATTTGCCGTCGGACAAGGAAGTGTTCGTTTTTTATATACGGATATATCTATTCCATATAGCTGACAGACAAGCTACCAACCATATAAAACCAGACAGTTTAATTGATAAGTCCAGATTTTATGTTGCTATTAACAGCAACACATTCGCATTCGGAAAGAAGAAAAGTTTTCGAAGCCGGAAAGGGCTGGGCAAAAGAATGTGCCGGAATTAGTGCTCTCCTGAAAAAAAAGGGTCGATTGTTTAGAAAATGATTTCATTTTTGCCGTACTTATATTATCATAGTGATTTCGATACAAATTAACATACATTTAATAAAATACAAAATACCATATATACGGTATTTTTTTAGCATACTTGTGTCATCTCTTATGTGGATTAAAATATTATTTTATCTTTGTCGGAGGCTAATCAACCTGCTCAAAGCGGAGCAAATCGAAGAAGTTATCTCATTACTTATCCGTTACCTATTCGGATTTTATTGAGTCTTAAAACTCTGATTCAAAAAGGAATAATTCAAAAGCATAGGCTCGTTACCAAATCGTTACCTGAGTAATTTTGTCTGATTGGAGTTTATTCGTCACTTATTCAGTAGTTTGCGTAATTTTGCATAGCACCGGATAACTCTAAGTAAACTAAATTTGTAATTAAAAAATTAGAGTTATGGCAAGAAGTACATTCAAGGTTTTGTTTTACCTGAAAAAGAACAATTTGAAAGATGGTAAAGCTCCTGTAATGGGAAGAATCACTGTAAACAGTACCATCTCGCAGTTTAGCTGTAAGCTAAACATCAAGCCCGAGCTTTGGGATACCAAAGCA
>BNXH01000158.1 GCA_025999435.1 Bacteroidia bacterium
TATCTTACTCGTACTATTCTTATTCATAATATCTTATTGTTTAATTATACCATTCTGATTATATCTTACATATTGATTTTGGGCTCCCGAGTAGATTCTAAAAATAGGAATGACCCCTGCTGTAGTATAATTACTCATCACTATTCCTGCAGCTCTAATATCTGTTTCCGATGGTTGTATCGGCAAATTGCTAGGACCGCTATATGGATGATTGTGGGTGGATTCTCGTAAAGGAATTCCGGTATTCCTCTGAATAATTTCTCCAGCACGTCCTTCAGCCGAGGTTAGAAATGATGTGGATATATGATTTATTCCGGCTTCTCCGGTATTTCCAAATCTAACTATAGACCATTCCATTGTTTCACCTCGGACGTTTGCTACACCGCCATAATCTTTTGTTGTACCAAACTGCTGAGCCATAAATTCAAAGACTTTAGTACCGTTTTCATCTCCAAGCATAGAATAAGTTTCATATTTTTCTGATTTACCATCAATCGTGATAGTTCCGGTAATATGAGAAACTTGAGTGTATTCAAACTCAACTGATCTACCATCTATTCTCTCTCCATCACTATTTACGACATAGAATCCCGTCTTCTCCTTGTTTTCTATTCTGTTTACCATTTCTCCATTTTCATTTATTTCCCACTCATCTCTTCCATCAGGGTCTATATATTTCAATGGGTTATTCAAACAATAGGCATATGGAGAAGACCAATACTTTTTCTCCGCCAGCGGGTCTACCGTTGTAAACCTAAAATCATCTTTCCACCTAGCACTGTAATCATACATATTCAGCCCGTTGCGTGCGTCCAGTTCCTTACCATTATATTTGTACGGTTGGGTACTTGTCCCCGAAGCATCCGCAAACGATGTGCCGAAAGGATAATAGTGCGTACTCTGAACCACCGATGCCGCCGCGTCGGTCACTATCCGGTTATTGCCCAGATGGTCGTTGATGTAAAAATAGTAATTTCCTGATTCATTATAACCACCATCGACCAAAATTCTTTTCAACGCGTTGTTTTCGTAAATAATATTACCTACATAATCTGTGGTTTGGGATTGGGTTAAAGCCGCCGTATTGATAGTGGAGCCTATAACGGGAGAGGTAGAATAGTTCGGGTTCCACTTCTGTACTGCTTTCAGTTTCTGGCCCGATGCCGAGTAAGTATATTCGTTGCGCCCTTCGGTGGTCTTATTCTTGATGTCTACCATCCGGGGCAGGTTCAGGCTGTTGTAGCTTATCGAAGATATACCTTTGTTCAGATCCTGTGTCATCGCTCCGTTTCTGTTATAGGTATATTCGGAGGCTACATTGCTGTAGTTCTTGAAATCCATCGAAGTATTCAGGGCTATATCGGCTGCTGCATCATTGACTGTTTTCATCTGGTTGCCTGTGTAGGTCATCGTCAGGTTGTCTATCTGCCCGTAAGTTGCGGAAGCGGTCAATCCGTAACGTTGCAGGGTCAGCATATTGCCGTGCTTGTCGTAGCTGTATGCCGTATTGAAATTGCCATCCCCTGTATAGGTTGCCGTTTTCAACCTTGACAGGTTGTCGTATGCGAAATTGTATTTCCGGGTCTTGCCTGCCTGCACCCATTGCATTTGGCTGATATTACCGTTATAGCTGTAGGTTAATGCCTCATTAAAATGTGCGTTGGTTATACTATTCGTCCACGACCTGACATTATAGGCATAGGTGGTATTCAGGTTTGCCTGATTGTTCTTCTTGTTGGTCTTGAGCCTGCCCAGTTCGTCATAGCTGTTTTCTGCCAGTGTTACCTCTGCTGCTGTATTCAGCTTATGTTTGGTCGTCAGCAACCTGCCGGCATGGTCGTAGGTATAGGTGTAGACTTCGGTCTGGGTGGTTTTACCTGTGGCCTGGTGTACATGTTTCCTCTGTGTCGGCTGTCCGGTGAAGTTGTAAGCGATATACTCCTTTTCCAAACCTCCCGTCAGGTGGTTGTTACTCTTGGTCTGTATCAGCCTTGCCCGGTTGTCGTAGTACATCACCGAATACAGGTAGACAGGGTCAACCGACCCGTCGGATTTCATCTGGGCTGTCAGGCTCCCGGTTAAAAGGCCTTTGTTCTTATGCTTATTAGCTGCCTGATGGTCTCCGTAGCATACTCCGTAACCCGTTTCGATGGTATATTGCGTGTCGGCGGTATTGGGTACTCCCGTAATGCCCAAAAACTCATAGCCATCGTAAAAATTAACAGACAATACCGTTGCCGCAGATAAAGTGACTCCTGTAACCGTGTAACTGTTTGCCGGATTTGTACGGCCGGTATTATAGGTTGCCTTTACAACAATGTTTCCCAACGGGTTAGCCGAATAGTCGAGGCTGTTGGTACAGGTACCCGTCAG
>BNXH01000159.1 GCA_025999435.1 Bacteroidia bacterium
GTGAGAATGAAGGTAACTATATTGCAATACAACAATACGGAAAAGCTACTGTGGAAATTGATGGCAAAGAAGTAGAAGTAGACTTGTATGATAATGCATTCATTGTTGGCAAAGATAGAGTTAATGATTTTAAAGCCGGCGAAACAAAAGAAGATGGAGAAATGGTTACTGCAAAAAGAATTGCTTCGTCTATGGGAGTAGATGGTAAAAAGAGCATGATGAAAAATATATGGGATAATTATAAATCTAATTGGGATCATCCGTTAAAAATTATGGATAATATAGGTAGTGCCTTCGTAACTTTTACTAAACCAGCAGTTAAACCCAGAGCAGGTGGAACAAATAATATTTCTACACAAACAGGAAATTATTATCGTAACTATACTCCTATTAAAGGGACAAAAAACAATCCGCTTAAAGGAAAAGAAATAATACAACGGCTTAAATAAAACTATATGAACTATTATAAATTAAAACAGTCTGATGATTCATTTTGCTTAAAAATAGTCGGTACAGAACGTGGTGGATGTGCTCTGGCTTTTATTGGAGGAGTTGGGGTAATAATGTTTTTACTTCCTATAGTTGTAACAATATTTGTAATGAAAGGGTTATCTTTAGGAGGTTCAATATCATGGTTATTTGCATGGCTTATATCGGGATTTTTTATAAAACTTTATCTATGGAATAAATATGGTGAAGAGATATTTGTTATAAAAAATAATGAATTAGAGGTATATAACGATTATAAATTCTATAAGGAAAATCATAGATATTATCAGTTTTCCGAATTTGATATTACATTCTTTGTCGGAGCAGAAGCTTTTTTTGCAAATAAGAAAATGAAAGATGATATAAATAAAGAACAATTAAGTGAGATAGGTTTTCAACTTGATAAAGAGGTGGTGTCATCTCACAAAGAGCTCCCCATATCTCAAATAATAGAAATCGCAAAACGAATAAAAGATAAAAAGTAATTATTTCATTTGTTGATCCGTTGTAAGGAATATTTAATCTACTATACTAATTATCCTGTCGGTATCATCATCGGCAGGATACTTTATCTATAGTATATACAATTTGTTCAGCGGAGCAAAAAAGATACAGGATAAAAGTTATTGCAAAATCTGTTACTTCTGTTACCTTTTAACTATATATGGTTAATGAATGTGAAATCAACTACAGGAAGAATGAAATAGAAAATGTGTAACTTTTGTAACTTTTTTCGTTAAATTTACCGCAGGTAATGGTGATAAACAGTTCATCGGTAAAGGCCAAGAACTATTACACCTATTCGGCTTCAGGCGTGAAGCTGAAGACTGAGCAGCGTTATGACCCTACTTTGAGTGCTGCCCCTATGGGTGCCACCACTCCTGCCAATGATGGTTTTGTAGACTATAAGAATACTGACTATGTAAGCAATATTATTTATGAAACGGAGAAAAAGGGGACTACAATAACCAGTAAGACAAAAATATTGGTTGATGGCGGCTATATTGAAAACAATGTCTATCATTACTATTTGAATGACCACTTGGGAAATAATAGGGTCGTAGCCAATGCAAGCGGAACGGTAATACAAAAGAATCATTATTATCCGTTCGGGATGGCTTTTGCCGACAAGTTTGACAATGGGACAAACCAGCCATACAAGTACAATGGCAAGGAATTAGACCAAATGCATGGCTTGAACCTGTACGATTACTCGGCAAGATACTATGAGAGTGCAATAGGAAGGTTTACAACGGTAGACCCGCTGGCGGAAAAATACTTTTCTGTATCTCCATATGTATATGCTCTTAACAATCCTATGAGATACATTGATCCTTTGGGTACGGATACAGTACATGTCAATCCGGATGGCACTGCTCAACAATATCCTGACGGATCTATAATAAGTCATCCGGGAGGAGAAAATGTTATGATTCAGGATCAACCGTTAAGTGTGGATGAAGACGGTAATCCTCTTATTGTTATACTCTCACCTAAAAAAGAAATGCATCGTGGTGTTGCGTTCGGAGTTAGTGTAAATCTAGATTTTCAATTCGGAGCAACTATGAACTTAACCCCTGTTCAAATAATTTATATTACAGATGGTCCAGACAAGGGAACTACTCTTACATTAGGAGGTGCTGGCTTTGGCGGAGGAGCTCCAAGTGTTTCTGCTACAGGAGGATTAGAAGTATATGATTATTATGGTCAGATTGAAAATTTTGGAGCAAGAAACTTTATTGGAGATGCTGATTCTAGAAGTATTATGGCGGGAGAGTTAGTTGTTGCTGGAGCCACATACTCTTCTGCTAAAGATAAACATGGGGGAATACTTTATGGAACAAGTATTAATTTAGGAGTTGGTGCATATGGTACAA
>BNXH01000160.1 GCA_025999435.1 Bacteroidia bacterium
TATCTCTTCTTCTTTCTGCTTTGCTAACGTTTAAAGTTAGCAAAGCAGAAAGAAGAAGAGATATATAAATCGGTAAAAGAAATATACAATTTCTCTATTTTATCACCGCAATTATCAGAATTAAGAAATTTAGTAAGTGTTGCATTTCTTATCATTACTCAGAGTTTAGAGCAAAATGAAAATAAAGGCACTTTTTATAATAAGGATTTAGATGAAAAAGAATAGGCCTGCATATGTTACGGACGAAAGACTGTATCATTTTATAGATGAAGCTATAAAGGAAGATATTGGAGATGGTGATCATTCAACCCTGGCTAGTGTTTCTGCCGGCTTGCGGCATAAGGCACGCTTGCTGGTAAAACATGATTGTATCTTGGCCGGAGTAGACCTTGCTCAGGAAATATTCCATTATTATGATAAAGACTTAAATATAGAAGTGTTTAAAAATGATGGGGATAAGGTTGAGGAAGGAGATATAGCTTTTGTTGTGTCCGGGTCAGCCCGTTCTATTCTTACAATGGAGCGGCTGGTGCTCAACTGTATGCAACGGATGAGCGGTATAGCCACCTATACGCATGAAATGGTTGATTTGCTTAAAGATACCAATACCAGAATATTAGATACCCGCAAAACCTCTCCTATATTCCGTATGTGCGAAAAGTGGGCGGTATATATTGGGGGCGGTAAAAATCATCGTTATGGACTTTTCGATATGGTTATGCTAAAAGACAATCATAATGATTATGCAGGAGGAATAACTAAGGCGGTAGAATCTACAGTAAAATACCTGAAAGAAAAAGGAAAAGATCTACAAATAGAAGTTGAAACCCGTAATCTGGATGAAGTAAAAGAGGCATTGGCTACGAAAGCAGTAGATGTTATCATGCTCGATAATATGTCTTTATCTGAAATGACTGTTGCCGTTCAACTTATTAATGGAGCAGTCAAAGTGGAAGCTTCGGGAGGGATAACTAAAGAAACAGTACACAGTGTAGCCGAAACAGGTGTAGATTATATTTCATCAGGAGCAATTATCTATTCAGCACCTAATATCGACCTTAGCCTGAAAGCTTTTTAATTGCTTTATAGCAATAGGGAATTGTTAGTAAACAACGATCTTTCCTGAGATAAAACCTGTTGCTTCTTAATCTCTAGACATTATAAAAGTCAATAATTGTCAATAGAAAGGGCTTGTTTTAATAGCCCACCTTTTTTACTTGCTAAATTATCTCTAACTTTGCAAATTCTAATCCAATCATTTTATGAGACTAATACTAATTGCCATTACCTTTTTCGTATTCTCCTTATCGTCTTGCATTAAAGATGAAGGTGTATATAGAGAGGCTGATATTGAAAGTTTTACTTTATCTTCCGATATAATGCTGACTTCCACTATTGTAAACCAGAAAGACAACAATAGGGTTATTATAACAGTCGACGATACTACGGGCATGAAGAACGCAAAAATTACACCTGACATAAAACTATCTCCCGGAGCAAAAATAGAACCCGCATCGGGTGTGGAAGTTCAATTACAAAATTATCAGACTTCGTATATTGTAACAGCCGGGGATGGTAATAAAAAATCATATACCATTATTCTGGAAAAAGACAGACCTCTTAAATATAATTTCGAAAATTGGTATCAAGTATCTAATACTACGGGCACCAGAATTTACGATATGCTCTCTGACGAATTATGGTGCAATGCGAATAAAGGAGTAGCTATGATTTATCGCGATAATACTCCTTTCCCGACAAGACGGACAACCGATAGCCATAATGGAGAATATGGTATACTACTAGAAACAGTTTTTGGGAATAGGAACACAATCCTTCATATGCTGGATATTCCTTTATATGCAGGATCTGCATTTAGAGGCGTTTTTGAAACCAATATGTCTAATCCTGTAACATCTGTTAAATTCGGGCAAATTCATTCAAAAAGCGCCGGTAAACCGATCCGGTTTACCGGATGGTACAAATATAAATCGGGAGAGTATTACCAAACCTGTACTGTTAATGATACGCCAAAATATAATATAGTGGATACGATTCCCGGGAAAAAAGATGAATTAGATATATATGCTGTAATGTTCAAAGTGCCTCAGGGGAATGAGGGCAAAAATGTATATCTTACAGCAAATGATGTATTGAGTTCTAACAGGTTGGTTGCAACTGCTATAATATCAGACAGAAAAGAAAAGAATGATTGGACAAGATTTGATATACCGTTTATTTATACCGAAGAAATAGATTATTCCCGGTTCGATTATAAATTAGCGATCGTCCTATCCTCCAGCAAACGGGTAGCATTTTATGAAGGGGCTATAGGAAGCCTTCTTGTTGTTGACGAAAT
>BNXH01000161.1 GCA_025999435.1 Bacteroidia bacterium
AATCAGAGGAGGAATTACAGTTTCTACAATGAATGTAGGACAAGTATATTACAGTGATAATATGTTTCTGAATCATGCTGCCATCAATCCGCATTTTAATTTGATGTATTCCTTTACCAAGTCTGACGATTTTGCTTCACAGTATCAGTTTTATGATAAGGATGAGGCAGCCGGGATATTTAGCAAAATCACAAATCAACCGCATAGCGATAGTATTCCACGATTACTAAATACTGATAAACCAAACATTATTCTATTTGTTCTAGAAAGCTTTTCGGCTAGTGTAGCATTAGATTCTCTTGTCGCTCCAAACATGAGCCGGTTTGCGAAAGAAGGTGTCTTTTTTGAAAATTTTTATGCAAATAGCTTCCGTACAGACAGAGGAGTAGTATCCGTATTAAGTGGTTACCCTGCACATCCGACCGTTGCAATAATGAAATATCCTCAAAAGACAGGTAATTTACCCACTATACCTCGTACATTAAAAGAAACGGGCTACGATCTTTCTTTTTATTATGGAGGAGACGCCGACTTTGCCAATATGCGCTCTTATTTTGTAGGGGCTTGCGGCATAAAAGATTTGGTAACAGATAAAGGGTTTCCATTGAGTGAACGGATGACTAAATGGGGTGTGCCGGATAAACCCCTTATAGAAAGATTCTATAAAGACCTGACAACAAAAGAGGTAAAAACACCATTCTTCAAAACGGTATTGACATTAAGTAGCCATGAGCCGTTTGATGTTCCGGTTAATGAATTCAAGGAACCTTTCCTCAATGCTGTTCATTACACAGATGAATGTTTGGGTAATTTTGTAAAACAATTGAAAACCACAAAATACTGGGATAATACGTTGATAATCTTTGTTGCCGACCATGCCATGCAATCTTACCCGAAAGGAATAAATAATAGTGATCCCAAGCGATTCCGTATTCCTATGATCTGGATAGGCGGGGCTGTGAAGCAACCGGAAGTTATAAAGGATTTTGCTTCGCAGAACGATCTGGCGGCGACTTTGTTATCACAAATGAATGTAAAGCATGACGAGTTTATTTTCAGTAAGGATATATTAAACCCGGACGGAAATAAGTTTGCGTTTTATTCGTATGTAAACGGATTCTGCATGATAGATCCGACAGGAACAATAACCTACGATAACGATAAAAAGAGTGTGATTCGACAAGATGGGAATCCGGATTTGGAGGAGAAAGCAAAATCATTCTTCCAGATGATGTATCTGGATTTGGGAAACAGATAAATTATTCCATTTTGATTTCTTTCAGCGGATTCCAGAATATGGTTTTCCAATTTATTATCCGGTCGTTTTTCACAACAACCCCTTCAGCTTCCAATAGTTTTTGCATTTCTCCGGCAGATCCAAAAGCATCTTTACCCGATAGAACGCCTTGACTGTTAACGACTCTGTGGGCAGGAATATTCTTTTCCGAACACCCTGCCATTATTTTTCCAACCATTCTCGACAAATTGGGATAACCCGCAGCTTTGGCAACAGCTCCGTAACTGGTCGCCCGCCCACGAGGAATATATCTGACAATATCATATACTCCCTGTCTAAGACTTTCTTTATCCAATTTGTTCATTTTATAGTTTTGATATAAAGATAAACAGAAAATCGTATTTTTGCATTCATAAAGATCAGATATGAAAATAACTCTCCTTGTTATAGGCAAAACTGACGCCGGATATTTTATCGACGCCGTGAATGAATACCAGAGGCGACTGGAACATTATATTCCTTTCGAAATTCAGGTTATACCCGATATAAAAAACGTAAAAAGCCTGACCGCGGAACAACAGAAAGATAAGGAAGGAGAACTGATTATCAAAAATTTGCAAGCGGGAGATTACATTGTGCTGCTAGATGAAAAGGGGAAAGAATATACTTCTATTCAGTTTGCGAACTACATTGAAAAGAAAACTCACAGCGTATCAAAACGTCTCGTATTCATCATTGGCGGGCCTTATGGATTTTCGCAAGCGGTGTACGATAAAACGAACGAAAAACTAACACTGTCGCGCATGACTTTCTCGCACCAAATGGTACGTCTCATATTTGTGGAACAACTATACAGAGCAATGACAATACTCAATAATGAGCCTTATCACCACGAGTAATCAGTGAACGAGATACAAGATACAAGTTATGAGTTATGAGTTTTAAGTACTTACTACTTTTTACTTACTACTTTCAACTTCATTTGCTAATCTGCTAATTTACTTATTACTCGAACCGGATAGATTTTGCAGGAGAAATTTTAGCGATCAGATAGGAAGGACCGATCATAGCCACAACAGACAATACAAGTGTACCTGTATTTATCAGTAGAATAT
>BNXH01000162.1 GCA_025999435.1 Bacteroidia bacterium
GTTTATCAAGCCGGAACAGGGAAAATACAGGTAACGGTTTAGTAACTGTACCCTGTCCAAAATGGGTATTTTCCGGTCTTTTTCCGGCTTCATCTACCTGTTTGCTTTTGATTAAAAATACTGTAAATCAGTTAGTTTACTTTAATTTACGCAAAGTTGCTTGTGGGTATTCATTTTAACTAAAAAGTAACAAACTCCACAGTAAACAGTAGTTAGTAGTCAGTAAACAGTCGACCTTTTCGTCATTGCGAATTTGAAAAATCGGCGGAGCCAACAGGAGTGAAGCAATCCAGAGTATTGATTATTAATGGATTGCTTCGGGTAAACCCTCGCAATGACGTGCGACAGTTATCAGCCAACAACTCGTACCTCGTATCTCGTCTACTCGTAACTTTTAACTAAAATGTAACAAACCTCTACAGTAAATTAGCCGTTAGCTTTTAGCCGTTAGCCGTTAGTCTCTTGCTTGCGCGGTTACCCTCTTTGTCATCCTGACCGCAGGGAAGGATCCCGATCCCCGGGAGACAGGAGATGCTTCCTGTCGTCAGCATGACAAACCGGAAAAAACATATGCGACAATACATAATAATCTGTACTTTTTTTAACTAAAATGTAACAAACCTCTACAGTCAATTAGCCATTAGCTGTTAGCTTATAGCCTTTGCCGCTTCGCGCCATTTGCTAATCTGCTAATTTTCAAATTTTCAAATTCGCTAATTTTCAAATTATCTAATTACCACTATATCTATAGATAAAATTAGTTACGGATTACTTCCGCCCTTCGGGCAGTTACTTCTGCTTCTTAGTGGCAAGCATAGCAATGCCGAACAGTCCGCAGACAATCACCCAGATACCCTGCACGGCAAACACGCCTGTGGCAAAAGCCGTTGCTTCGAGTTGCCCTACCCCGTAGAGTGTGAGGGCGGCGATAACAGCCACTTGCCACGGGCCTAATCCTCCGTTGGAAGGGATTCCCATACTCAGGCTGCTAAGGGCAAAAGCAATCAGTCCGGCTTCGAATCCGAGATCTTTCGTAAAGTCAAAAGCAAAAAATGTTATGTAGAAATAGAAGAAATAAGAAACCCAGATAGCTATAGTGTATGCCAACAAGCGAAACTTGGTCTTCATCTTCCAGATGGCTTTCATATCGGCATACATGCTTTTCATGATGTTCTTTATCTTCAATACGATGAAATTCTCTTTGAAGAACTTAAATACGATGTATGTGGTAATGGCAGCGGCAACTATCAAGATATACAACAGCGGAGACTGAAGGATGCCCACGATAGTATCGAATGTACTTTGGTTATACTTCAGCTGCGTGATAAAAAACTGCATGTTGATGATAAAAGCCACGAATACAATCAGTAACACAGTGACAGTATCGAAAATACGGTCGAGCACCATTGTCCCGAACAGTTTTGTAAACGGAACTTTCTCTTCTTTGGCCACCATGCCGCATTTCCATATCTCTCCGGCGCGGGGAATAGCATAGTTGACGGCATAACCGCCATATATGGCATAATTGAGAACCGATACTTTTGGCGAATAGCCCAAAGGTCTCACAAACAGTTCCCACCGGTAGCCCCTGATGGTATTACCCAGCAAACCAAAAACAAGCGAAGAAAGTAAAATAGCCCAGTTAGCTCCTTTTACAATATCCCATACCTGATAGAAATCGACCTTCCTGAACAGGTAATATATGATAAATACGCCTAAAGCAAGAGGCAATGCCACTTTTATCAAAGTGTTGAGCAGTGATTTCTTTTTGGGCGCCTCTTCTACCGGATTCTCCATTCCTTATATTGCAAAATTATGGTTTCTTTACGCAATAGTAGTAATATTTTATTAATAAATGCTACCTTTGCGGCTGCAAATATAATCATTAATTATAATTATGCCGGCAGTTAAACCGAAGAAATTCTTAGGACAGCATTTCCTGAAAGACCTGGACATAGCCCGTCGCATTGCCGATACACTCGACGAATTCGAAGGTGTACCTGTAATCGAAGTAGGCCCGGGAATGGGTGTGCTTACTCAATTTCTGATTGAGAAAAAAAAAGAATTGACGGTGGTGGAACTAGACAGGGAGTCGATCCCTTATCTGAACGGGCATTATCCGGCCTTGCATGGACATATAATAGAGGATGATTTTTTAAAGCTGGAACTGTCATCCATTTACAAAGATCAGTTCTGTGTAATAGGAAATTATCCGTACAACATATCCTCACAGATATTTTTCAAAATACTCGATTATAAAAACCAAGTACCGTGCTGTTCGGGTATGCTTCAGAAGGAAGTCGCCGAGCGCATTGCAGCCCCTCCGGGAAGCAAAACATACGGTATATTAAG
>BNXH01000163.1 GCA_025999435.1 Bacteroidia bacterium
TACACAGAAGGCCATCGTCCAATAACGAAAAAAAAGAGAATATTATGATACACAAGAATAAAAGATACGCATTACTCGGCGCACTGGTAATAAGCGCCGGGATATTCGGGGCGGTGCTGTTCTCCGGAAAAAGTTCGGGGATACAAACCGCGTCTGCTCCCGCAAATAAAGCCCCTGCCGCCGCACAGCGGGAAGCCGCCGGAGAAGCCCCTGATATAAAAGGGAATCCACAGCAGGCCGTAAATAAAAATACAGCCGTAATACAATTCCTCTCCGCGCAGCAGGAAGGGATAATCGGAACCTACGCCGGCAAGCAGCTTGATAACCCTGCCGACAATATTTTTACCGTACAACTGGATCAGGAACTAAATCAGAATGACAAGGTATGGTTGAGCTATGAACTGGAAGGAGTATCCGATTATACCAATATTCCTAAAAGTATCAATGATCGTCTGGCAACCGGAGGTTACCTGGTCAAATTATCGGACAAACCCGCTCTGCAACGCGAGCAAATCAGTCCGGCATGGCTCAAAAAAGGAGAGAACCGGATTCAGTTCAGTTTGCCCGAAAACGCTGAGTACGGATATAAGGTAAGCAACCTGTCTATCGAGGTGGAGAAAGGAGCAAACCAATCCCCGCTGGTTGTAAATGCGGCACAGGCCAGTTATGATAATAAAGCCTATGTACATGGTTTTATTCAGGACAAAAACACAGTCGGCTCTAAAATCTACATCGATGGAAAACAAATAAATGCTTCCAACGGTGAATTTGAAACTGTTGTTCCGTTAAATGCAAACAGAACAGTAAACGTAAAAGCCATACTGTCAAACGGTAATGAAGTAAGTAAAGAAATCACCTTTACAAACGGAGCTTCCGCCGATATAGAGTATGCCATGAATGTCAATACTAAACAGGCTTCCAAAATATTTAAGAAAGGGATTGCCGAAGACCTGAAACTGGAGACCGCACTGTTGAATGTGGACTCGAAAGCTCTTCTGGCAACAAAGGATATTTCGATAACTACATTGCGCCACATCGACATCCCCGCCCTGGATATGGGTATGAGCAATATCACGGCGGAACACAAGGGCTACCGCTTTTTGCCACATGGGGAGCATTTTGCCGATGGGGCGACCATAACCATTCAATACGACCGCACCAAAATACCGTCCGGCTTTACCGAAGACGATATTAAAACCTATTACTTCGATCTGGATACAAAACACTGGATAGCTTTGGAACGGGATACCATCGATAAGGCGAACCATTTGATCGTATCACGCACTACCCACTTTACCGATATGATCAACGGGGTGATACAGACTCCCGAATCACCGGAGACACAGGGCTTTGCTCCGACAATGATGAACGACATCAAGGCGGCAGACCCTACGGCCAAAGTGCAACTGATAGCACCTCCTGCGGCCAATAACAGAGGTTCGGCAGGATTAAGCTACTCCTTTGAGATGCCTCCGGCCCGTAACGGCATGCAGCCAAGCCTGGGGGTACAGTATAACTCGGATGGCGGATCAGGATGGCTCGGCGAAGGCTGGGATTTGTCTACACCAAGTATCTCGGTAGATACCCGCTGGGGAGTACCGCGATGGGACGACGCGATGGAAACCGAGACCTACAGCTTCAACGGCTCCATGCTGATGACCATGGACGATAATGGCGAAAGCTCGGTAGCCCACCGTGGCGGCAAGATAAGCCGGAAGGCCGACCGCCAGTTCTATCCGCGGAATGAAGGCTCGTTCTCGAAGATTATCCGTAAAGGAAGCAGCCCAAGTAATTACACATGGGAAGTAACCGATAAATCGGGAACCAAATATACATACGGAGCCGTACTGAAAGGCAATGCCAAAACCCTGGGCGGCAATAAGGAAGTGATAGCCGAGTGGAAACTGTCACGTGTGGAAGAACTGCACGGCGACTGGGTTGAATACACCTACGAATCAGCGGACGAGCCTGTAAAAGGAAACCTGACGGCCAAAGCTATCTACCTGAAGGAAGTAAGGGCAGGTAATAAAGGAAATGACCCGCATACGGTGGTTACTCTGACAAGCACTTCGCAGAAGGATAAGAAAACCAACAGTGCACGCTACGGTTTCTTGACTTCGAGCAATAAACTATTAAATAAGGTAGATATCGCTTTTGAAGGACAAACCCTGCGCAGCTATACGTTTGAGTATAAGCAGGGGGCCTTCAATACTAACATCCTTACTAAAATTAACCATATCGACTCGAAAGGCGAGGTATTTGCTTCGCATGATATAGATTATTACGACGATGTGGACTCCAAAAACGGTTATAAGCCATTTAAGAGTGATG
>BNXH01000164.1 GCA_025999435.1 Bacteroidia bacterium
GCGATGCCAAGTGGCCTGTATTCAATGAAGAATATTTGGCAGAAGATTCATTCAAATATGGAGTAGCCTTTAATGGTAAAGTACGCTTTGAACTGGAATTTCCGGCAGAAGCGATACAGGCAGAAGTGGAAAAAGTTGTGTTGGGCCACGAGTTAGCTCAAAAATGGCTTGACGGAAACATACCTAAGAAAGTTATTTTTGTTCCTAAAAAGATGATTAATGTTGTCCTTTAAAATATACTCTAAAAAATATAGAGATGTCTAAGCGCTATTTAAAAGAATTTTATTGGAAAGATTATGCGTTGATATTTGTCGGTCTGGCCGTATATGCTGTTGGGCTGATCGGGTTCATAAAACCGGTAGGCATTGTAACAGGTGGGTTAACCGGTATTGCCCTGCTTGTAGAGTACGCTTCCGGTATACCATTGCAGTATACTTATTTCCTGACAAACTGCGCATTGCTTTTTGTGGCATTGAAGCTACTGGGTTTGAAGTTCATGATTAAGACTATATACGGCGTTATTGTGCTCACCTTTTTGCTTACTATTTGCCAAATGTTCATTAAAGAGCCGATAGTGAAAAACGAACCTTTGCTTTCGGGCGTTATCGGCGCTATGATGTGCGGAGTGGGCATCGGACTGGTTTTTAGCTCTAATGGTAGTACGGGGGGAACAGATATTGTTGTTGCCATAATCAATAAATATAAGAACATCGCTTTCGGGCGAGGGATGCTTTTGTGTGATTTTGTCATTATCTGTTGTTCGTATTTTGTACTTCAGGATTATCAGATAATAGTTTATGCTTTGCTGGTAATGGGTGTAATGACCTACTGTATCGATATGGTTATAAACGGTTTTCGTCAGTCTGTACAGATACTTGTGTTTTCGGAGAAATACGATACCATTGCCACTGCCATAAATGAAGAATTGCATCGGGGGTGTACTGTTTTGGATGGTATGGGTTGGTATACGAAAAGGCCGACAAAAGTTCTTATTGTTTTAGCAAAACGATCCGAAGCAGTAGGAATATTCCGTTTAATAAAAAGTATCGACGAAAGGGCATTTATTTCTCAGAGCACTGTTCGCGGTGTTTATGGAGAGGGTTTTGACAAAATAAGATAGCCTATGGCTTTTAATACATCCTACGTAATATTAATTTTTTTCTGGATTCTTGTTCTATTATTTAACAGGAAAGAAATCAAATATGCCAATACCCTTACTCCCTCTGATAGGGGATATATTTATTGGTCGCAGATTATAATTTTTCTGGGAATTATTCTCCGGACTATATCTCTATTTTCTTTTCCGGCAGGTATTTCTTCAGACGAAGCAATTAGTGGTTACGATTCTTGGTGCATAACCAATTATGGTGTCGATAAGCATCTTTCGTCTTATCCGGTTTATTTGCGTTCGTGGGGTAGTGGACAGAGTGCACTATATGCTTATTTGGGTGTGCCATTTATTAAACTATTTGGTTTATCCTCCGGAGTATATAGGCTGCCAATGGCTCTTATTAGCTGCATCTCTATTATTACTTTCTATTACACTTTCAGAAAATACAGTAAAAATTACCTATTAGTTTTTATTGTTGTTTTGATCTTCTTCCTCAATCCATGGCATATAATGAAAAGCCGCTGGGCTTTGGATTGTAATCTGTCGCCCGATTTTATTCTGTTGGGAGTTTCATTCATCATATTAGGGTATCAGTCCTTTTCGGAGAGAAAGCAAATTCTTCTCCTTTGTAGAAAAGGTTCCAAACCTTACGTAAGAAACGGTGAACTCCGTCTATGCCATTCATGTCCCAAGGCTTCGATTGCTCAAGTGGTCCAAGAAACATTTCATAAATACGAAGTGTGTCTGCTCCATATTTTTCTGCCACATCATCCGGATTTACTACATTATGGTATCTCTTGCCCATTTTTTCTATTGTCCATCCACAGATGTATTTACCATCTTCGAGTACAAATTCGGCGTTTGCAAATTCAGGACGCCATGCTTTGAACGCTTCTATATCCAGAATATCATTGCTCACAATATTTACATCCACATGCAATTCTGTTGTTTCATATTGATCTTTCAGATTCAAAGACACAAATTTATTTGTTCCGTTGATACGATAAACAAAATTACTCCTGCCTTGTATCATTCCCTGATTGATCAGCTTTTTGAATGGCTCGTTCTCACAAGAAACACCTGTATCGAACAAAAACTTGTTCCAGAAACGGCTGTATATCAAATGTCCGGTAGCATGTTCCGTACCACCGATGTACAAGTCCACATTACGCCAATATTCATCTTTGCCAGTCGAAACTAACCCTTCAT
>BNXH01000165.1 GCA_025999435.1 Bacteroidia bacterium
ATAGCAGTCGCAAAAGAACCGGATTTGCAGCTCAAAACTACTCTTTATTAAACCGGATAGCTTTAAACCTGTTGAAAAACGACAAAATAACAAAAGTTGGTGTCAGAGGGAAAAGACTCAAAGCAGGATGGGACAACAACTACCTAATCAATCTGATTAAAAATTAGATGCGTTTGCCCTGGATGAACAAAGTAAGTTCCTGGTAAATAAGTTGGTTAGGCGCTGTTCCGCCCTATTCTTCCGGTATGCAAAAAAGAAGGAAAAAGAAGAATAAGGCGGGGTTAAGTGAAAATTTTGCTACTTATCCGTTGCCTTTTTGGACTGCCAAACAGCAGCAGGATAACACACGGAACAATTCCTTAAACACAGCCTGTACCATCAAAGAGCGCCCGTTTTTCTTCCAATTCCGGACAAAGATAACCCTTTTTTTTCAGGCTGGCTGAAAAAAGTAGGTTTTGTCGGTGAAAAGCGTTTTTTTTCCCCGTTCCGCCATGTTTTGAATAGTTTCAAATAGCTCTGTATCAATTAATTTTGCAATTAATACGGACAGAGTATGAAACAAGAAGTAGAGGTGTCGTTCTACCTGAAAAAGAACGAAATGAAAGAGGACGGGAAATGTCCCGTCATGGCGCGGCTTAAGGTCGGTAAATCCGAGACCACGTTCAGCGCAAAAATGACAGTGCCGGTATCCCTATGGACTTCCGGCCGTGCTACCGGGAAAAGCCATGCGGCATCCGGTATCAACGCGCAGTTGGACGCTTACAGGGCATCCGCCCTGTCGCATTACAGGGAATTGTACGCCGTCAGGATCAAAGTAACCGCCGAAGATGTTAAGAGCGCCCTGCTGGGCATGGCTTTCGGGCAGGAAACCTTTATATCGTATTTCCGCAGGCACAATGAGAATTTCGACAAGCGCGTCGGGGTGAACCGCTCGCCGGAAGCGGCCTATTCCTATTGGTATGCTTTGGGGCATCTTGAAAAATTCCTGCAAAAGAAATACAAGCTGTCCGACATTCCGTTTAAGGCACTTGACAAGTCCTTTATCGAGGGTTTTGATTTCCATTTGCGCATAGAATCCGGGTACAAGCCGGGAACCATCATTGAAATAATGACCCGCCTGCGCATCATTATCAATTATGTGATATGCGAGGGAATTATTACCTGCGACCCGTTTGCGGGCTACTCACCGGAACGCCCCAATCCGGTACAAAAGTACCTGACCCGCGGGGAACTGGATAAATTAATGACTACTCCGCTAACCAATCCCAACCATTACCTGATACGCGACCTGTTCCTGTTTTCCTGTTACACGGGCATCCCTTACAGCGATATGCGCAAGCTGGCCGACGAAGATTTAACCCTTGCCGAAGACGGGACAGCATGGATCAGGACGGCGCGCAAGAAAAACGACAACCCTTATGAAATCCCGCTGATGGAACTTCCCCTGCAAATCCTTGAAAGATACCGGGGGAAAGCGTCGAAAGACCGGTTGCTGCCGGTGTTCTGTAATTCGACGATGAACAGGGGGGTAAAAGCAATGTAAGCATTCGGTCAGATGCATCTTTTTTGAGATATTCATAGTCTTTACCTTTTCATAATCAGGAGTTAACAAACATTTAACGAGCAATCAGTTTATGCAAAATGGATTCAGAGTATAAAAAAACCTACCTATATATCATATCTTCGTCAAAGTAGCATGTATCCGTATGCGCTCAGGTAAGAATTGTGTATTTTTAATATTTTCTCGCGTCGCGTAATATTTCGCGCCATTGATATGGCAAGATTAACCGCCTCCGAACCGGAAGACAGGAAAACGCTCGAACCTTTTTCCAATCCGGTTATCCGTACAAGTTCCTGAGACAAAAATTCCGACGGATGATTTCTGAACTTATACCCGTGATGAATAGATTGACGGATGCCCGCTTCCATTGCTTTCACAATTCGGTCGTTACTGTGCCCCAGATTGGCGCACAAGACCCCCGATTCAAAATCGGTATATTGTTTTACTTCCGAATCATACAGGTAGCAGCCTTTCGACTTTTCCACTATTTTTTTGGATGGAATATAAAAGGGAATTATTCCGTATGAATTATCTACTTTACGCTTCATAATCTTTGTCGTTTTACAATTGATATATCTCCCCGATAATACCTGTTATTTCGGTGAATTTTCCGATAATAAAATCCGGATTCCGGCTTTTGAGTTGTTCTTCCGTATGGTTTCCATAGCTTACTCCGCATGTGATGCAACCGGCTTCCTGACCCATTGCCATATCATACACCGTGTCGCCTACCACCAAAGTTTCCTGTG
>BNXH01000166.1 GCA_025999435.1 Bacteroidia bacterium
TATCCCCTGCAAAAACTTCCGTCGCAACGAAGATCTCAGAACTAATATCTATATTTTTCACATTGATGTTAATTTCATCCGTAGCCTGGCAACCTTTACTATCGGTTATTGTAAGTTTATAAGTTCCCGCTTTATCGACTGTAATTTCAGGCGAAACAGACTTGAATGAGCCCGGCCCCGTCCAATTGAATTTTGTTTTCGGATCTGCGACAGCAGGGACTAAAGCCAGGCTCTGCCCGTTACACAAAGTACGGTCTTCTCCCAGGTATACGGTCAACGGTTCCGGATCGGACAGCTTAAAGTTATCCGTATAAGTACATCCGTCCTTATCGGAGACAAGCACAGTATATAATCCTGCCTTGATATTGTCCAGGTCTTTGCCGGTAGTCCCTGTATTCCATTTATACGTATATGGCGCCGTGCCGCCTGTCACCTGCAACCGAATACTTCCGTTATCTGCCCCATAACATATTGGGTTTGTGGTTATACTCTCTACATGCAGGTTTGCCGGTGTCGAAACTTTTGCTATGGCTGTAGTCTCGCATCCTCTGCTGTCGGTAACAAAGACAAAATAACGGCCCGGAGTAACATTGTTTACTGACGCAGTCTTGTCTCCTGTACTCCACTGATAGCTATAAGGAGCTGTACCGCCTGTGACAGCTACAGATATCTGAGCAGTTTGCCCGCAGGTAATCTCGGTTTCTGTAGCTGAAGCCTGCAATAAGTCTGGTTGTCTCAGGTTATAATAGACGGAGATAGTATTTACAATACGGCTGTAGTCTTCTATCTCGACTTTGTAATTACCTGTGGATATATTGGAGAAGATACTGTCCCGTTCGTTGGCAAGCAGGGTATATCCTGTTCCCGGTTCTTCCTTATACCATTTATAGATATAAGGCGGGCGTCCGGCCACCGGATTTTGTATGCCTCCTGTGGCGTGAGCGATAAGTTGCCCGTCGGACATGCCGTTACAGGATATAAAACGGGATTCTTCTATGTTTGCCAGTAACTCATCTGGTTCGGATATGGAATAAAGTTCCTGCACGGTACAGGAGGAGTTTGCACCGGGATAGGCTCCCGCATAATTTTTGTCTTTTATTTCTATCGTATAGTTTCCTTTGGGTATATTATTCAGCAATGAAACATATTTACCATTTTCAATGGAACCTGTTGCAGACAAGGTTTGACCTATATTATTCTTCCAAACCATATTATAAGTGTTGTCCACATTGGGTGTTCCTCCTTCTATTGTAACCTTTATATTCCCGTCGGAGCGGCCGAAGCCCGAAGCATCGGTTTTAGACATGCCTGAGATCGCTAACGGTGTGGCAGGTTGAGCCAAGGTGATTTCGTGTATATCTTCCGAATTTATCTGTGCATAACACCCGTTCGCATCCTGTATATAGATGCTATAGGTCCCGAAATACAGGTTATCTATCAAAAAAGTTTTATTATCTGAATTGATCGGATATTGGCGATACAGTGCGTCCGTATCTTTTTTACAAAATAGTTTATAGCCTCCCACGCCTCCTGTCACTGTTAGCTTAATAGAACCGTCATTTAAGCCATGACAGGATATATTTCGGGTCGTTAATACAGCAACGAGAAGAGCCGGCTGGGTAATTTCATTTACAGCGGATTCGATCGTATTGGTAATACGGCTGAAGTCTTCGATACGTACTTTATAATATCCAGAAGGGCGTTGGCTTAAAACACTATCTGTTTCGTTAGGAATAAATATTGCATTCCCGTTTTCTATTTTATACCATTTATAGGTATATGGATAAATTGTCTGAAGGTTAGGAACTCCTCCTTTGGCATGTGCAACTAGTTCTCCTGTAGCTTCTCCGTGACAGGAGATGCTGTCGGCTTGTACCAGCTGTACAACCAGAGGATCGGGCTGGGTAAGGGTAAAAGTAGCCGTCGCATAGCAGGTATTAGCCGTACCGACATAATTGTTGTCCCTGATCTCTACTGTATATGTTCCTTCAGGTTGATTTTGTATCTTTGAGGTAAATACGCCGTAAGCGTCAAAAGCGTCAGCGCTTGTTATTACTGTACCGGAGCTATTCTTCCAGATAATATCGTAGTACGGCGCGGAGTTATTCATCGTCCCTCCGGCTATTTTGATTGCTATTTCTCCATCGGAACGCCCAAATCCGGATATATCGGTTTGGTTTGTTTCCGTAATAGCTAAAGGAGCCGCAGGCTGGGTTAATATAATTTCATGGACATTATCCCCATTTATTTTTGCATGGCAATTG
>BNXH01000167.1 GCA_025999435.1 Bacteroidia bacterium
TTTTTTCCCTATTTTACGTACTACCAACAAAACCGTCAATAGGCGGTTGGCAGCGTCGTGTCATTAATCTTTTTGGCGACACGTATAAGAATGATCACGCTGGATAATATAGCCGATCTTTTCATGGAATTTCCTTTTCCCTGTACTCCTTGGGTGTACAACCATACTTATGTGCAAATTGCCTGAAGAAAGTAGCCCTGTTTGAAAAACCTGATTTATAAATGACTTCATCTATTGTCATTTTAGTGTTGAGCAACAGATTATGGGCTATATGCAACCTGCTTTCCCGTATCATGTCAGCAGGACTTTCACTTTCTACTTCCATTTCATTCAACCGCCTGTATAAATGGCGGGAACTCATATTCAGTTCCGAAGCGATAAACTGTGCTGATAACTTCTTATTCATGATATTCTTTTCTATAATATCATATATATCCTGAATAAACTTGCTATTTTCCTTATGGGTCATTTTTCCTTTCGTCAATTCAAAAGCACTTAATGGCGAGTTGAAGTAATCCTTTAATGTCTCTTTCCGCGAAATCAGATGTCTTACTGATGTGCGCAGGTAGTCGGCGTTAAAAGGTTTTGCCAGATACATTTCCGCGCCTGATGACAGACCTTCAATTTGTTCCTCAATTGTATGTTTAGCCGAAATTAATATCAATGGGATATGTGCGGTCTTCTTATCCGATTTAATCTCCTTAGCCAGAGTGATACCATCCTTACCGGGCATCATAACATCACATATAATAATATTAGGATGAATCCGTGTGAGCATCTCATCTACTAATAATGGTTTATTTATTGGTATTACATTGTATTCACCGGCAAATATTTCACTTATAAACCATAGTATTTCCAGATCATCATCAATAATGAAAATTGTCTGTTTATTCTTGTCAAAGGTATATTCGGGTAACTCTACTACAGGTTCATAGTCCTTTTTGATACTCAGTTCCGGTAATACCGGGGTAGTTCCTTCAATTAATCCCATCACTTCTTTTTCCGGCAGTTTTATAATAAAGTCGGTACGCTCATTCAGCACGCTGTTCACTTCAATAGTCCCGTCCAGTAATTTTGCCATACTGTGAGATATGGCGAGTCCTAAACCATTTCTGGAAAATGATTTTTGTACCTCCCGGTTTTCAAAGTCCTCCAAAATACTGTAACGGTCGAAAATTTTATTTATATCTTCTGCTTTTATACCTTTACCTGTGTTAGATACGATGATAATCAGCTCTCTGTTTTCTTCATATACCTCAACCTGTATAAATCCATTTATAAAAGTATATTTAAATGCGTTGGATATAAGATTCGACAAAATCGTGTATATAAATCCCTTATCAGAGTTCCATATAAGAGAGTCCTCTATTACTTTTTCAAAATGAATATTTTTAGATTCAGCCAAATCGTTAAAAGAATCGCAGATGTCATGAACGATGCCACTAATGGATAACATTTCTATCTGAGGGGTCTTATTACCGGTTTCGATCCTTCTAAACTCTATCAATTCCTGAATCAGGTCATTCAGGCGCTCTGCATTTCGTTGTATTAGTTGGGTATATTTTCTTACAAACTTATCAGAGCCGTTATGGGATAATATACGGTTACAAGGCCCGTAAATTAAGGTTAGAGGCGTGCAAAACTCATGGGCTATATTGGTGAAAAAGCGAAGTTTCGACTCATAAACTTCTTCCTGATGCCGCTGTTTCAGCTTCATAGTAGCCTTATATTTCTTCTTTTTCTCTTTAATAATAATTGCCCTTATAAATAGCGCAACAGCCGATATGATAGCAATTATATACATAATATATGCCAGAGGTGACATATACCATGGCGGCTTTATTTTTATTGTGATTGGGTACACGGGACTTTCCATCCCTGTAAGCCTGTTCATATATTTTATGAATAATGTGTACTCACCGGGTGAAAGGCTTGTAAAAGATACATTATTGGATGTTCCATTGTCGATCCATTGCTTACTCAGGTCATCCAGTTTGTAATAGTATGTGTAATTATTCCCGTTGATATAGTCCAGTGCCGTAAATGAGATAGAGAAGAAATTCTGATTGTAATCCAAAGTCAGTACTTTCTTATTACTTTCGGTATGCAAAAAATCAAAAATATTTTTTCCCTCACCCAGAATTACCAGGTTATCAAACTGAATTTGCGGAAAATACTCCTGTTGGGCGGAACCTGTCCCTACTACAGAAACAAAACCATTTATACCGCCGAAAAACAAAACAT
>BNXH01000168.1 GCA_025999435.1 Bacteroidia bacterium
TCGAAATATCACCATTTGAAACTTTTAATTTCAGATTTCCACTCTCAACCTTTCGAAAGTCAAGTACTTGTTGTAACAATCGCCTCAGCCTGTTGTATTTTGATTGGCAAGTTGGCCATACGATACACGCAGTTTCAACACATCCACAACACTTTTAAGCGGCTGGAAGAAGTCTTCCTGTGCAATATTCCATCCTGCCGAAAAGGCGGGAGATACAACGCCTCTGTGACCTGTTCTGTACCTGGATGAAACATCGTAACGTAAGTTAGCTTCAAACAGATATTTTCCTTCGAAATCATAGTTGAGACGCCCGAAAACACCTTGAGTAGCCCAGGCATTGCGTTCGCCATTGAGAGTAGGCGCTACGGCGGTTCCATCATAGCCAAGCCCGTTTGTCAGATCTATTTCCGGCAAAGAAGGGAAAATAATACCATATTGGGTTAATCCGTTTTTGTTCTGAGCCATCGACTGTTCCTGAAATCCAACCATCACCTTGAAATTGTTTCTATTATCCAAGCTGAATGAATATTCGGAATATAAGTTGAGACCAAATAAGTTTTCTTTTGCGCTTTCTTCATGTACACTACTATCTCTGCCTCTCGGCTCGCCAATAGCATACGGATTTCCATCCACATCGTAGCGGTAAGTAGTCTGCTGATCCCAATGCCGGTCAATATTATAAATGGAATAATTTACTTCGGCGTAGGTTTTCCAATTTTTAATGGGTTCTATTACTAATTGTGCCTGTTGATATGAGTTGTCTGTTTCCGATTTGTCGGTACCACCGTCACGCAAAGCAAGTCCCCAGCGGGAAAGTAAGTTTCCGTTAGGATCATACAACGGGATGATAGGCCAACACTGTCTTCCTATGTCGGTGAATAAACTTGTCGACATGGCGGACGGACGGTGGTAAGTATCTCGTTGAAAACGGTTTCCGTAGTTAAAATCCACCCATTTATTTACCTTGAAGTTAATCTTTGCATTTACAGAAAACCGTTGATAACCATCCTGATTAAACTGCATCAAGCCTTTTTGATCCAGGAAGTTTCCCGATACATAATAGGTTACTTTATCACTACCTCCGCTCAGGCTCAGGTTATGTTCCTGAGAAAACCCTGTTGAACGGAAGAAATTTTTGTAATTATCTTCATTGGCGCTACCTCCTACACCTCCCGCAGAGCTGATAGGGTCGAAACCTTCCGCCCAGGTATTACCGGACTGAACGGTCGATTGTCTACTTGCACCTGTCTGATAATCTTTGATGGCTTTCAGCCACGCGTCATTGAAATTAGGACTCCAACCGGGAGTATCTTTACATGCGTCGTTGAAATAGAGGGCAAATGTATAAGAATCCATCTGTTGCGGCATCAGAATAGGTTTACTCCAACGGAAATTATTGCTGTAAGACACTTTAGTCTTTCCCGCAACACCTTTCTTGGTGGTAATAAGGATAACCCCGTAAGGAGCTTTAGCTCCATAGATAGCAGAAGCAGCAGCATCTTTCAATACCGATATATTCTCAATATCATTGGGATTGAGGGTATTAATATCGCCTTCTATACCATCAATCAATACAAGCGGTGATGTATTCGTGCCACTATCAATAGAGCCTTTTCCTCTGATAGACATCGACGAACGTGTCTCAAGGCTACCATTGGATTGCGAGATATTCAATCCCGGCACAAGACCTTGCAACGCCTGAGCAGCCAGCATCACGGGTCGATCCTGGAAATCTTTCGCCGTAGCTATTCCAACAGCTCCCGTAAGGTTCACTTTCTTTTGTGTACCGAAACCGACAACAACTACTTCGTCCAATAGTTTGGCATTTTCTGCCAATTGTACCATAATATCAGATTGATCACCAACGCTGATTTCTTGTTTTACATATCCCACATAGGATATAACCAATATAGAATTGGGTGCAGCCTGCAACGTAAATTTACCGTCAATATCGGTAGTTGTTCCGGTAGTTGTTCCTTTTATAACAACACTAACTCCAACGAGAGTTTCGTTTGTTTCAGCATCTATTACCCTCCCTGATATACTTTTCTCTTGAGCCATCAAGGAAACAGGCAGAATAAGCATAATTATAAATAATAAAACAGTGCATGATAAACCCCTGTTTTTATCATTTAATCTTAATGTTTCATAGAATTCTTTCATAAGAAATTAGATTATTGATTGTTTAAAAATGTAAAAATGGTAATTAATAAG
>BNXH01000169.1 GCA_025999435.1 Bacteroidia bacterium
CTGCAAAGGTGGCGATGGCGTTGCCCGTGATGTTATCGAACAGGTGATGAAAGCCCAGGGTAAATGGATGGGCGAGGAGGCCTTTGGTTGGTAGTTACAAGCCCACACTTTCCCTCAAAAAATCGATAGACTCGAATATATCTTCTTTACTTGCGGTTTGATTAATTTCCACCTTGCCGACATCTGATAAGAATGTGAAATTTACCGTATCCGATTCGTTTTTCTTATCGTGTTTCATATATTCATATAGTTGCTCGTAGTGGTCGCAATCAAACGGAAATCCGTCATAGTTATCTTTAATGAAGTAGACTGTTTTATATAACTTCTCTTTCGGGAAATTGCAGGACTTCGTAGACAAATATAATTCACAAACGGTACCCCAAGCCACAGCGTAGCCGTGTTGCACAGGTTTGCCAATTTCATAGGAAAGGCTTTCAAAGGCATGCCCTATGGTGTGTCCTAAGTTGAGAGCTTTTCGGATACCCTTTTCAAAAGGATCGATTTCTACAATCCGTTCCTTTACGGCAACCGAATCAACAACCAATTGCTTTAGCTTTTCATAATCAATCTCTTCTGTGTCGAAAGCAACCGTGGCATTCCATTCCTTATCGCTGTCTATCAGCCCGTGCTTAATCATTTCAGCATATCCCGAAAGAAAATTCTGATGGTCGAGGCTGCGGAAAAATACAGAATCTATTAATACTGTTTCGGCAGGAGCAAATGCTCCGATCTCATTTTTCAGTCCATTGAAGTTTATTCCTGTTTTACCACCCACAGCAGCATCTACTGCCCCTAGTAAAGTTGTCGGTATATTGATGCATTTGATTCCCCGCTTAAAGCTTGCAGCAGCGAATCCTCCTATATCCGTAAGCATGCCTCCACCCAGATTGATTAATAGGGAATGGCGGGTAGCTCCGTTCTCAGACAAGTATTTCCAGATAGAAGATAATGTTTCGATATTCTTGTTATTGTCTCCAGCCTCGATTATTATCTTTCCTGCTTTGGCTACCTGCTCATTGTCTTTTATAAACGGATAGCATAGCTTTTCGGTATTTTCATCTGTCAGGACAAATAGTTTGTCGAAAGACAGTTGGCTGAGAATATATGATAAGTCCTTATTCAGGTCTATGGATTTGATTATTTTTTGCATTGCCTTTCTTTATTTAAAATATGCTCCTTCTTCAAATTTATAGCCCCTCAGTAACTCATCTGTTCCCATTGCCTTTTTTCCGGGGAATTGTAATTCGGTAACGTTTATATATCCATTGTTGCATATAATATGCAGATAAGTTTTATTATCTGTAATTATATGACCTGTAGGTAGATTATTTTTTGCGATTATCTTTTCCGATGCGTATATTTTTACAGCTTGGGGTTCTTTGTCTTCGCTGTGTAACTCTGACCATGCGGCAGGGTAGGGCGATAGTCCCCGGATATGATTGTGTATAGCATCTACACCTTTGCTCCAGTCTATCCGGCAAGATTCTTTAAAGATTTTTGGTGCAGGTTTCAGTTCCTGTTCATTCATATAGAACTTGCTTTGGTCGATAGCTTCTACTTTATCTTCCAGGATCAGGTCTACGGTCTCTTTTACCAGCTTTGCACCTAAATGCATGAGTTCATCGTGAATCTTTCCTACATTGTCCGTCTCTTCTATTTTTATTTTATCCTGAAGGATAATCTTTCCGGTATCGATTTCGTGAGTCAGGAAGAATGTTGTTACACCTGTTTCTTTTTCTCCATTGATGACAGCCCAATTGATAGGTGCAGCGCCACGATATTGGGGTAGAAGAGATCCATGCAGATTGAATGTGCCTAAACGTGGCATATTCCAAACTACCTCCGGCAGCATACGGAATGCTACAACGATTTGCAGGTCGGCATTCCATGCATCCAGTTCTTTCAGGAATGATTCATCTTTCAGCCTTTCGGGTTGTAAGAGGGGTAAATTGTTATCCAGAGCATACTTCTTTACTGCCGAATACTGGATTTTGTGTCCTCGTCCACTTGGTTTGTCCGGCATCGTAACCACCCCTGCTATGTTATATTGATTCTCTACGAGCGTCCGTAAGCTTTCTACAGCAAAGTCGGGTGTACCCATAAAGACTATCTTTAAATCTTTCTTATCCATTTATTTTCTCTTTATAATGCAAATAATTAACATATTTAGAATCATAAGATTGTTTAAATTATTACAAGATAAACCATTGT
>BNXH01000170.1 GCA_025999435.1 Bacteroidia bacterium
TACTGTTATTGTCGCTTCGCGCCAACCATCGGTCACAGGAGCGCAGCGTATGTAATTGGCACATTTTCAAATTGGCACATTTGCTAATTTTTCATTTAAAACCTATATCTTTGTTCCTCCAAAAAAACTATCACAAAATGGCTCGGAAAAAGAAGGAATTACCTTTGATAGAAAATGTAGAGATTGTCGACATTGCCGCGGAAGGAAAAGCGATAGCAAAAATAGACGATATGGTAGTGTTTATACCATATGTAGTGCCCGGCGACATTATCGATTTGCAGATAACGCGGAAGAAGAATAGTTATGCAGAAGGGAGACCGGTTCGCTTTGTATCTTATTCCCCTGATCGCACGGAAGCGTTTTGTGAGCATTTTGGTATCTGTGGCGGGTGTAAGTGGCAAATACTCCCGTATACCGAGCAACTGAAATATAAACAAAAGCAGGTGACGGATAATCTTGTCCGTATCGGTAAAATCGAATTGCCTGAAATACAGCCTATACTGGGTTCTGCCAAAACGGAGTTTTACCGCAACAAGCTTGAGTTTACATTCTCGAATAAAAAGTGGCTGACACAGGAGCAAATTAATTCGAACGAAAGTTTTGATAATATGAATGCTCTCGGTTTCCATATACCCGGTATGTTCGACAAGGTGCTCGACATCAATAAATGCTGGTTGCAGGACGATATATCGAACCGGATACGCAATTTTGTACGCGAATATTGTATCGATAAAGAGTATACATTCTTCGACCTCAGAAACAAAGGTGGTTTGATGCGGAATATTATAGTGCGTACTTCTACTACCGGGGAGCTGATGCTGATCGTCGTTTTCTACGAAGCCAGTAGAACAAAACGCGAAGATCTGCTAAATGCTATTGCTGACAAATTTCCCGAAATCACCTCTTTGCTTTACATCGTAAATGAGAAGGCAAACGACACTATTACCGACCAGATAGTGCTGAGATGGAAAGGGAACGATTTTATTTACGAGGAAATGGAAGAGTTAAAGTTCAAAATAGGTCCGAAATCTTTCTACCAGACAAATAGTGAGCAAGCATATGAGTTATATAAAGTAGCGCGTGATTTTGCCGGGCTTACAGGTAATGAACTTGTTTACGACTTGTATACAGGTACGGGTACCATAGCCAACTTTATTGCCCGTCAGGCTAAAAAAGTTATCGGTATAGAATATGTGGAAGACGCGATCGAGGATGCTATATATAATTCTGAAAACAACAAAATAAACAACACGTTGTTTTTCGCCGGAGACATGAAAGATATACTTACACAGGATTTCATCGATAAATACGGGCGTCCCGATGTAATTATCACCGATCCGCCACGTGCGGGCATGCACGAAGATGTAGTAAACATTATCCTGTTTGCCGAACCTGAGAGAATCGTTTATGTAAGCTGTAATCCTGCTACTCAAGCCCGTGACCTGGCTTTACTCGATGCAAAATATAAAGTAACCAAAGTGCAGCCGGTAGATATGTTCCCACATACTCACCATGTGGAGAATGTCGTTTTATTGGTGAAGAAATAAAGTGTTCATGCTATATAAGTGACTATCCATCCTTACAAACCTGTAACGGTTTTCCAGGACTAGTCATAGTTCCAATTTAAAAAGGTGGCTCTTCATATTTCTGCTTCCTTGTTCCTGTTGGTTTCAAAATGACACATTTTTCTACTTTATTTCCTTTATCATCTCGTAAATCTAAGCGTAAAAATAACTTATGACGCGGCATTTCTATTTTGTGAGTGCGAAAATTCCAAAAAGAAGGCCATTCTACTGTTTTATATGTAGTATAGTCAAAATCCATTACCCTAAAATTCAGTTGTAATAATTTTGTTACATTTTTATTCAAAGCATATACAAGCGAATCAGAAGAAATTTCATACATTAGAACTGCGGAATCTGTTCGCAGTTCTAATGTCGAATTTTTGTTGATTAATAGGATATCCTCTCTATTATTAGATATTTCCAAATATAGACTTAAATGAACAGATAGACCTCCTGTTGTAAATGTACTTCCTTTGATTAATTGTATGTCAATCGAATCTTCCTGCAAAGACGGTTGAATATTCTCTATGGAATATATTATTCTTGGAGGGTAGCACGAAGTCAGAACAAAAACTAACAATATAAGGGGATATGTTATTTTTTTTATCATAATTTTAAATTAGGGTGTTAAATACATATAT
>BNXH01000171.1 GCA_025999435.1 Bacteroidia bacterium
CAACGGTTCTGTATATTTCGATGTTGAGAAATACAATAAAGACTTTGATTATGGAATCCTTTCGCATCGCAATATCGAAGAAATGCTGAATACAACACGCGAATTGGACGGACAGGATGAAAAACGCAGCAAAGTAGATTTTGCATTGTGGAAAAAAGCTGCACCTGAACATATTATGCGTTGGCCTTCCCCATGGAGTGATGGGTTTCCGGGTTGGCATTTGGAGTGTTCTACGATGAGTATCAAATATCTGGGAAAAGAATTTGATATACATGGTGGCGGACTTGATCTTATGTTTCCACACCACGAATGCGAAATAGCTCAAAATACGGCAATGGAGAAACATCAGGTAGTCAAATACTGGATGCACAACAATATGATTACTATAGGCGGACAGAAAATGGCTCGCTCGTTAGGTAACTTCATCACTTTAGAGCAGCTATTCGCAGGAGATCATGAACTGTTGGAAAAAGCTTATAATCCGATGACGGTTCGCTTTTTCATCTTACAGGCTCATTATCGCAGTACAGTAGATTTCAGTAACGAAGCATTGCTGGCTGCCGAAAAGAGTTTAGAACGTCTGTTTGATGCATATGCCCGAATAGATAAAGTTCCTGTTTCAACGGCATCATCTGTAGATGTAAAAAGTATTCGCGGTAAATGTTATGAGGCACTGAACGATGATTTGAATTCTGCAATAGTAATTGCTCACTTGTGCGATGCCGCCACAATAATCAATTCTGCCAATGCCGGAAATATTACACTAAATCAGGAAGATGTAAACGAACTCAAAGATATTTTTGATACATTCCTGTTTGGAATATTGGGAATCCGTAATGAAGCAACAAGCTCAAACAATAACAATGAAGCTTTTGGAAAAGCGATGGATTTGCTATTAGATATCCGGCAAAAAGCAAAAGATAATAAAGATTGGGCAACATCGGACCAGATACGTAACGAACTGGTTAAAGCCGGATTTGACATCAAAGACGGTAAGGATGGCGCTGAATGGAAGCTTAAATAAAGATAGATCTTATAACTTCGTTGCCCGGAGCATTTCGCGCTTTCCGGGAGGGCCGGGAAGCCGTTCGGTCTTATATCCTGATTGCTGCATCATACGACGCACCACACCTTTGGCGCAATAAGTCACTAACATACCTTGCTCATTTGTTATATTATACATCTGATCAAATATTTGTTGTGACCACATTTCAGCTTGTTTATCAGGTGCAAAGGCATCAAAGTATATAATATCAAAAGACTTTAAGACACTGAAATCCAGTTGATTCAAATCAGTTTGAATCTTAGTTAAATAAAAACCGGGCGTAATCCATTGCTCTGTCCCCCACTCTACTTCGTGCAATTTATAAAACAAATCTTGTTGTTCTTGCGAATATTTATCTGCGTAGTTCAATTGCTTAATAATAGAAAGAGGCAAAGGATAAGCTTCTATTGTAGTATAATGTATTTCCCGGGAAGCATCCGATTCTATAAGTGAAAGGAAAGCATTCAGCCCTGTACCAAAACCAACTTCGAATATATGTACTACATCTCGCTTGAGATGACGTAATCCCGCTTCGATAAATACATGCTTCGATTCCTGAATAGCACCATTTACCGAATGGTAATGTTCTTCCAGTTCAGGCAAAAAAAGAGTGTGAGACCCGTCACCTGTTATTTCTATCACTGGTCCCACACTCATACTTGCACTGTGTTTAATTACTACTTTTCGATCAAAGCTACGACATATGCGGCAAAACCTTCCTCACGGCCAACAAACCCCATCTTTTCAGAAGTTGTCGCTTTGATAGATATGTCATCTACAGAGATTTGCAGGATTTCTGCCATTACCTTCTGCATCTGAGGTATATGCGGATTTATTTTAGGGCGTTCAGCACAAATAGTGGCATCGATATTTCCGACGCTATACCCTTTTCCCCTGATTATATCCAGTGTTTTTTTCAGCAATATCTTACTGTCAATATTTTTATACTCGCCTGCTGTATCCGGAAAGTGGAATCCAATATCCCGCAAATTTGCAGCACCTAACAGCGCATCGCATACAGCATGAATTAAAACATCAGCATCAGAATGCCCCAAGAGGCCTTGGCTATGCTCTATTTTTACTCCACCCAACCATAATTCGCGATTATCGGCAAGGCGATGTACATCATAACCAAATCCTACACGTA
>BNXH01000172.1 GCA_025999435.1 Bacteroidia bacterium
GCTTCACGCCTGAAGCCGAATAGGTGTAATAGTTCTTGGCTTTTACCGATGAACTGTTGATCACCATTTGTCTCGGTAAATTTAAGGAATTATATTGGATTTCGGTTATCCCTTTATTCAAATCCGATTTCATAGCCCCATTCCGGTTGTAAGTGTACTCGGTAGCTGCATTGCTGTAATCTTTGAAGTCGGCGGATTCAATATAAACGAAGTTGGCTACCGCATCGGTTACTTTTGTCAATTGGTTGCCAATGTGGTCCATGGTCAGGTTATCCACCAAGCCAAATGAGGTACTGCCGTTTCCTGCGTCTTTCTTGCCATAGCGTTGCAAGGTTTTGATATTGCCGTGCTTGTCATAGGAATTTTAACTAAAAAGTAACAGAAGTAACAACTTTTTCATTCTTTCTTTTATCACTTTTCCTTGTCAAACTAACCATGTATAAGATAAATAACCCTGCCGATGATGATACCGACAGGATTATAATTATTGCTGCGCAACACTCAGACGGGACGTCTGAGCGAGCAGGAGCCTAAACCTAAAGGTTTTAGTCCCAACTTAGGATAATTTCATCTATTCCCCTACAATAGTTTGGTTATTTTTACATTACCAATAAACTCTTCTCCTCTCCAAACATCATAAGTCTGATAGAGTTCAATAATTTCTCCCATTCCATCCATAATAAAAGACATCAAAATATTGAATGGCTTTTCATAAAAAGATTCTGTTGGTTGCTCAATTACATAAAAAAAAGTAAATCGTCTTTTCCCTTTTTTATCCATTACTAAAAAGAGCCAAGGTAGAGTATCATCTTTTGGTAAAATATCTTCTTTCAGTATACAACTTTTCTTTACATTCAACAGACCTTTATATTGGTATATTCTTTTTTCTGTGTACATGATTTAAGGAATAATTGGTTTAATATTGGGTAAAATAGTTTTAGGAAAAGTATATGCACCTATATCAATATGAGGATACCAATATGCATTCACATTTACTGATGAACTTACGGATCCTTTAATAATACTATATCCATTTGGATAAAGTCTACTTCCATACCAATGAGCATCTTCAAGAGTTTTTGCAAAATACTTAACTTCCGTACCCCCAGCATTCAATAAAAAACTTTTAGAACTATTGATAGAAACTTTTTCAGCGGCATCAACAGCTCTATAAACTGTAGTAGCCTTTCTTAAGCTTAAGTAAGGACTTACTTTCCCTCCCAAATAAGTTGTACCACCTTCTAGGAGTAAATTTCCTAATAATTCTCCTTGTGCACTCCAGTAATAGTTTGTCCCATTTCTTGCATCAGATTTTAATAGTAAATCATTTTTTGCAGAGCGTAGGGTAATCCCCAAAGGACTCAACACGGAGAGTGAACCTGTTGACATTTGATTCAGTGTATTCCCTATATGTTCGCTAAACGTCGTATTAGTAAGGTAGTTTACAGCTCCTTCCACCGTCTGACTTGGATGTGTTATCGCATTCCATAAGTTCTTAAATGGCTGTGCAATACCTCCTAAGAAACCGGGCGGATCATCAGGGCCTCCGTTTTCTGCATTCGCAGGCCCTCTTGTAGGAGCGGTATAGACATTCTCCACATCATCTTCCGTAACACCATTATCTTTCATCCATTCCGCAGTAGAATACATCCCCGTAGGATCTGTATATTTCAATGGATTATTCATAGCATAAGCGTATGGACTCCAACTATAATACTTCTCCGCCAGCGGATCCACAGTTGTAAACCTTCCTATTGCACTCTCATAGTATCTTGCCGAGTAATCATACAGGTTCAAGCCATGCATCTGATCCAGTTCCTTGCCATTGTATTTGTATGGCTGGTTTGTTCCATTATCGTACTTGTCAGCAAAAGCCATCCCAAACGGGTAATAATGGTTCCACTGGGTCTTTACTCCATTCTGGTTAACAATCATCCGGTTGTTACCCAAGTGGTCATTCAAATAGTAATGATAAACATTGTTTTCAATATATCCTCCATCTACTAAAACTCTTTTTAGCGTGCCGTCCTCATATACCTTGTTGCCTACATAATCGGTCGTTTTGGCCACATCCAGATTGGTATCGCCCGCCGTACCTGTAACCGGTGTATATCCCAGATTTTGAGCTTTCATATGCTTGGTCTTCAG
>BNXH01000173.1 GCA_025999435.1 Bacteroidia bacterium
TCGTAAGGTTTCACACCTTGGCGGGGCAGTTCCGATCCAGACATTTCCAGTATATTCTTGTAGAGGGTAAATTGTCCGGCACTCGACAGGGCTATCTGGTCTATATCGAAGTCGTTGTCGTGTTCGCACAATGCCAAGAAACCTCTGGTGAGCGGATTGTTTACTTTGAGGAGAAACGTTTTCCGGTAAGGAATCTGGTTTTTTTTATTCACAATCTCGTAAGCCAGCGAGTATGTTTTATCTGGCATGCCGATAGGATCGGCTACTTCTATATCCAGATTGCGGCCTTCCTGCAAAACCTGCCATCCGTTACTAGTCCTGTAATACCATGTATAGGTAAAAAGGCTTTCGTCCTCCCCTGCCGAGAACTCAAGTATCGGCTCTATTTTCAATGTCTCGCCCAAATCGCAAGTGTAGTTGCTGAGGCCTTTGTCATTGCCAGTATCCCGGATTTTGACGATGTTTATATTTTTATAATCGTAATTGCCTAAGTCTTCATTACAAGCAATCATAACTGCAAGGAAAGAGAAAAGGACAGTTGCCTTGAATATATTCATTCGTATGTATTTCATGATCTTCTATTTTATTTGAAAGTTGAACCCATTTTTATTACATAGCCGTTTTCGTCGGTCAGAGATACCCCATGTTCCGTATAATATTGATCGAGATACCGGTTTACCTGGGCAACTATTCCATAAGATACTTCGCTTGGTATCCGGGCATCCAATACATCTTTTGCTTTCTGAGTAGCCGGATCGTGCATAAAAAAATCCCTGGTAAGGCCACACACGTCGCAGATAAGCTGCAATTTCACGTTACTGAAAACCCCGAAGTACATTGTAAGCATGGCTCCTGATTCAGGATCGGCCCAAAGGCTCGGCATGTCTGCTTTCGCATCAAAATAGACATTATACTCCAGCCCGCTTTTCGTTGGGGCATTGTAGGCCGTGGTAAAATCCACATGGAAATATTCATTCGGAAGCAGCCGTATTCTGCCCATCAGTGTGGTTGTTTCCAGTCTTCCGGAGTTTTTCACCTTGATTCCGAGAAATCCTCCCACTTCTCCCGCCGGAATGACAGAGGGTAAAATCTCAATGTCTTGTCCCTGAATAGCGCTCGATTCGGCTTTGATCACTTCAGCGGCGATCGGGCGGTCTTTATCGGAAACGCGCCCCATCAGAAGTACCTCTACATGGATTACCGAGTCATTTTTTACAGGGTTGTCGTATCCCAGGTTCACTTTGGTTTCATCGGAACCTTGTGGTATCACCGGCCTTGCCCATGCAAAATAAATCCGGTCTACATCCTCGTAAGTCGGCAAGCTGTCGTGGGTACACGACGAAGCATATACCAGAAGCAAACCGATAAATAATACTATATTTGTCTTAGTAGCTTTCATATTCTCAGATCTATTAATTAAATATTGGTTTCATCTTCAGGAATAGGCACTACATAATTGTAACCAGGAGAGGGAACACTTGCTTTACCTTCACCGTTTCCTTTGAACATTTGCGTGCTGCCGCATCGCTTGTGGAAAAAGAATACCTGTCCTTCGCCGAAAAATTCACGGTAATATTCCCTTTCGATATGCGTCTGTATCTCTTCGTCCGTCTTGTTCACAGTCAGGTAATACTGTTCCGTCAGTCCTCTGTGTTGCAGTACGCTATTCAGCAGTTCTACCGCTTTTCCCTTGTTGCCGGTTTTCAAAGCGGCTTCGGCTTGTATATAATACATTTCTGATATGCGTATCAGCGGTTGTAAATCTTTAACCGCCGATTCTTCGTCGGAAATCGGTATGTACCTGTTCGACCTGTAGGTTCCTTCATTGGAGTATCCAGGCGATGAAACCACGTTACTTAGCGTCCATTGCTTAGACCGGATATCGAGCATGCTGCTCAGTGCATTTCCTTCATAGGCCAATATGTTTTTGACAAGGTTGTTATAGTCTACAACGTAACTGTCCCTCATATCCGTACCTGCATACCAGCTTGTTGCAGACGAAGCTTTGTTCAAGTTGTTGATACCGAAAATCACTTCTGAGAAAAAGATATAATCGTAGTCTCTTACGAATGTTGTGGGATTAACCCATTTGAAAACGTTACCAACC
>BNXH01000174.1 GCA_025999435.1 Bacteroidia bacterium
TTCTTTGCTGTCAGTCGAACTATAACGCAACCGTCCGGGCATACAACGTCCTTGCTGTATTTACCGTCGCCACCGATGTTTTCTAAATCGCCGCCGCTCCTAACGGCTTCCATAATCGGAAACATAATCATCATCACTTTGGAGCAAATCCCCTGTCCATCTGAATTTACAGGGCAACCGTATGTGCAGGTATATTTGTCTCCAATTTCTTCGCCGTTCCGGCAATATCCCTCGGTGCGGTCGCCACGGAGAAAGCCGGTTACCTCAACAGTAAATTCGTATTCCTCATTATACCATTTTTTCATAATTGTTCCTCCTTATGAAATGTAACGTGCTTCTCCTTCATGGAGATTTTCCCCACACGATAGCCAAATTGCGCCGCTTCCTTCTTGTAGGTTAGAAAGGAGTGGTCTATATCAAAACCGAGAACAGCTTTGATGTCGTCATAAGTGAGTTTCAGCGTTTCACTCCCATTTGCTTGCAGGTGTTTCCATAATGGTTCGTATTTACTCATATTTTCAATCCTCCTCATTTTGTAATTTGTATTTATTTTCGTCATTTTTTTATTTGATTAGCTTACAAAAATACTACTATTTAATGACTTTATCGCCGTCTGATACGAACCTGCAATCTTTATACGATTGATAACTGAATCCACTATTGATTCCGTCAGGTTAAATCCATCCAACAGATAACCTTTGCGGATACAAAACGGATTAACATTAAATTCCTGCAAAAAGGACACTAAAGTATTGGTATTGGGGAAAGAAAAATCTTCTGCAATTACTGCTACTTCATCGCAGGTTTGCGCCAAACGCTTCATTATCTCCGTAAAGCGGCGTTTCTCCATATATTCCTGAATACTGAATGATGTTTGTTCATAGAATGCTTCATTGAGTTGTTTTTCCGTAAAACCCAATTCCTTGGAAAGGTGTTGCATATCAATGATTCCTTTCAGGTTCCATTCGATATGAATAAGCGTTTCCATACTTGCATTTCTACTATCGTTTATCATCTTCATCCATCTTGTCATTAAGTTCATCTGTCAAAGAATCAAGGAATAACGTCCTGCTGTCCTTACGGCTTCTGATGTTCAGATAGATACGGTAAATATCTTTCAAATCAATATTGAGAAAGTTCCCAAAATAGTCGGCAAGTTCCTTTATATCAACATTTCCCTTGTCAATGCTACCTTTAACGTATAATCCATAAATCAGTTCCGTAAGGTCTGTTTTTGAATCCGTCCATGTATGTTTGGATTTGGAAATGCAATAACTTTCTTCTGTAAAGGATTGAGACTGTTGTTCCAGTTTGATAATTTTCCCGTTTACATATACTGTCAGCATTTCATTTGCCAATATTTTTGCTACCTTGAAATCATGGCTTGTAGAGAATTTTGTATCCCGCTCAAAATAAAAACTATCCAGAATGAGTTGTATATCAGGCTTCCCCATGAGAAAGTAATATTTATCCAAGTGAGTGCTTCCGGAACGGTAATAATGGTAAAAATCAAAATTCATATCGAAGAAATATTTGATTCTGCTTAACACACTCTCCAGATAAGATTTTTTATCATTATAGCTGCCTGTCGGCATCCGCATTTCAATATTGTAAATTTTGTTATGATAGACTAATTGGCTGAACAATTGAGACTTAATTTCTTTAAAGAAAATTATTTCTTCCGTTTGGTCTTTGAAAGTATAATCCAAAATGAATGTTTTTAAATCTTCAAAGGTTTTCTCCAGCACTTGAATTATTTTCAACGATTTCTGAGAAATATCACTCTCCGACAATTCAATTTTCTGAATGTCGGCATAAATACTTTCCTTGAGATTACACACAAACTGTTCCATCTTGCCTTTATTAGAAATCACTTATCTTGCTAAATAAGTTTTCCTTTCACAAACTTATCCATAAAACTGTTCCTGTAACGGCTGCCGATAGCCAGTTCGTGCGTACCGATATAAATGTCATTTACATCAAAGGAATCAATCTTTTCCAGATTGACGATATAGGATTTGTTGGTACGCAGGAAAATTTCCTGCGGAAGTTGTTCCTGAATAGCTTTTAGCGTAGTATTCGTGATAATTTTCCGTTTGTCGGTC
>BNXH01000175.1 GCA_025999435.1 Bacteroidia bacterium
GGTTGAATGAACATACAAACATTCAAAGAGCGCAGAAAGTAAGATCCACTTCCGGACTACTTATACATACGATGGGTAAAATTGCCATCGCTTTTATTTATCTAATTGTTTAAATACTGATTCGCATTAATAACAAATATTAGATGCGTTTGCCCTGTTCGTTCGGGTCGATTCTTTTCTCAAGTAAAAATGAACTTATCAACCCGCGTTGTATTTTTTCGCCGCTCAGGTCATCTCTTTTCAATAAGTTAAACTGATAGTGGCGACCGTACCCACCTAATCTATCTTGCCCTTTGTAGAAGATTGTTGAATCTGCATCTATGACTATATAATCGCCTTCTTCTTGGGGATCTTTGAATCCATTGGGAAATATTTTTTTCTTGTAGGTTTCTACCCTAAAATTTTCCCATTCATCAAAATTTATTCTTTCTCCGTCTCGGTAGACTTCTACCCTGTATTTTTTCAGGTCTATCGAATTCAAAAAGCCATCTCTACCACCTGCTGCATCTATCATATTCGTTTGTTTCTCATACGGTATAGCATGCCCGGCAATCAACAGACGCTGTATTTTCCCACCATCCAGGTTTTCAGTGTTTTCAGAGATATGAACGGTTCCTCCTATAGTCCACCCCAACATTTTATCTCCCTTGTAATAACGCGCCGAGTCTGTCGATATAAGGATATTCCCGTCTTTTCTTTCAAAGTCTTTCCATTGGTTAAAATTTACCCTTTTCCCGTTCCTATAGGCTTCCACTCTGTACTTTTTCAGGTCAATGGTGTCGGAAGGATCGGTAGATTTGTTTTTTTGATCGGCGCTTTTTTGTGAATGGTCTACAGCTTTGGTTGTAGCTTCGGCTTCATTGGAGTTTTGCGTATGAGTAATTTTTTCTGTACTTTCGACCTCTGAGAGTTCGTCTATTTTACTTATCAGTCGCGGACGGGCAAAAACTGATACGGCAATTGCAAATGCAGGTACCAAAAGCAGATACTTCAGTTTTGCATACGGATTGTTGTTTTCTTTTAACATCATAGTGATTCTTTTTTCGAGTTTACTGTGATTAAAGCTGTTGGTCATAAAGGTCAGATGTTGTGAACCGGCAGCTTTTTTTATTAATAGTATTTGATATGTTTTAGCATCGATGCCTGATCGTAGGACATTGTTGTCGGCTTCAAATTCATGCACATCGCGAAGTTCCCTCCTGAAAAGCCATGCAGTGGGGTTGTACCACTGAAACAGTATAAAAAGTTCTGAAATGAATAAGTCCAGAGAATGTCGATTCCTTACATGCGACAATTCGTGCGTAAGAATTATTTCCCGATTCTCATTATAATCCTTTCGGGACATTATAATGTATCTCATCCAACTGAATGAAGGAATGTCTTTATCGGCAACAAAAAGGCATACTCCATTCATTTTTTTCTTTACCGATCTTCTAATGATAAATAGTATGCGCGTAACAGAATAGGCGTCGCGCAATAATACAAACAATACTCCCCCTACGTAAATTATGCCTGTGATGTCTGCCCAACCGGTGACAGTCCTGTTTTTTAGGGTGTTGCCGTCTGTCGTTTCAGTAACAAATATCTGGTCTGTGGGGGCGACTTCTGTAGCCAGTAATACTTCTTCATATCCGGCAATAACCTGGTGCACCTCACTGAATGTTTCCGTTTTCAGTGGAATAAGAAATATGAAAAGACTGCTGACATAGAACAGAAGTATACAAAGCCTGTTTATTCTAAAGAATGTGTTTCGGCTGCATATCAACTTATATACCAAGAAGAAAAACAGCAAAGCAATAGATGCCTTGATACTGTATATTAACAAATCTGCCATCACTTTTTATTTTTATGAGACTTTTCCACTTTTTCGATTAACCGTTTTAAATCATCAATGGAAATTTTTTCTTCTTCGACAAGTGAAGAAACCGCGCCCAGATAAGAATTATTGAAATATTCGCTGATTACTTTCTTCAATGTATTTTGTTTGAAACTGTCTCTACTTACCAACGCATAGTACCGATAAGCTTTTCCGGCAGGTTCGTATCCTACATACCCTTTGTCTTCGAGTATGCGAATAAGTGTGGATATC
>BNXH01000176.1 GCA_025999435.1 Bacteroidia bacterium
TAACTCTTAACCCTCCACCCTTATTAATAGGCGCGGGCATCGTTGCAAAGGCTTGAGTGGAGAGAGGATATTGGTCTGTAAACCGATGGGGCTCATATTCGAATGATGAAAATCCTCCGGTAGGATATGAAAGGTATATGTACGGAATGATACTGTCTTTCTCCCGGTTAAAGTCAAAACAAACTATTTTGACGACGGACAATAGCAGTAGTGTAACTGTCAGCGAAGAATATACCTATTACGATCCAAAAAACACCCATATCCAGAAAGTAACAAGGGCTACAAGCAACGCATCCGAAAAAAGGATAGAGGAATATAAATATCCTCAGAATTACACGGATGCCATCTATACGGCTATGGTAGCCAAAAATATGACAGCGCCTGTTGTGGAACAAATAAGTTACGGCGGAACCGATGGGACATTGGAGACCAAAAGGGTCAAGACCAATTACACTAATACAAGCACAATAACGAATGGGCTTATACTTCCGGCTTCCATACAGACATCTGCGTCCGGAACCAATGGGCTGCTTACAGAAGTAAATTTCAACAAATACGATTCAAGAGGAAATCTGTTGCAGGCAACCTTAAAAGACGGTTCGTCTATATCCTATCTCTGGTCTTACAACTACCAGTATCCTATTGCCGAGATCAAAAATGCCACACTTTCTGAAGTTAATGCTGTTTTAAGTCCTGTATTCGGAGTAGCAAGCGCTGACGCCCTTTCAGCATTGGCAACGCCGAACGAAACCAAGCTCAAAGACGGCAGCCTGCAAAAGGCTTTACCGGGCGCCCTCATCACCACCTACACCTACAAGCCATTGATTGGCATGTTGACCGCCACCGATCCGTCAGGTATTATCACTTATTATGCATACGACTCCTTCGGACGGTTAAAGGAGGCCTATACCTACAAGGACAATATTGTCAGTGCTGCCAATAAGCAAATTGTGCAGTCATACGATTACCATTACCAAAACCAATAAAACAGATTGACATGAAGAATATTATACATACTTTTACACTGTTGTTTCTGTTTTTGCTTCCGGCAGGACAGGCTTTTGCCCAAACAGGCAATACCATGCAGAATCCGATTGATATAGGTGCTAAAACGGCATCGTTTACTTATGAAAATTCACAGAATACGTCCAGTTTCACCAATAATTATACGGGGCGGTCGACAAACGATGTGTTCTATAAGTTCACCTTGACGGTTGCAATGGATGTTTCCATATCCCTTACCGGAACACCGACTGTTAGTCTCTTTGCTCTTCTTCCGAGTCTTAACGTTGATACTTACGTCTATCTGTTGAATTCATCGGGGCAATGTCTGGCTTCCAATACCAATTATGTGGCAAATCCTTCTACCACCCCTCCGGCTATGTCGGCAACTATTTCCTTAAGGAAACTTGCCGCGGGTACCTATTATGTGGTATCGGAAGGTTATAGTCAGAACCAGACATTAATAACATCTATAAATGGTACATCGACCGCACCACCGGCACCTTCAAAGAAAGAATATAATCTGGGTACCAAAAGCGGGGCGTTTACCTATGCCCATACACAGAATACGGCTGAAACCAACTGTGGCAGTTTCTATCCGGGACATACAACCAATGATGTATTCTATACGTTTACTACCACTGTGGCGATGGATCTAACCATTTCTCATTGTGGGTCGGCATTGAGTGATACATACGTGTACCTGTTGTCTGAAGTAGGGAATATTATTGCGGAAAATGATAATTCCTCTAGTGGAAGCGGTTGTACGAATACGCTTCAGGCTTATCTGAAAGTAAACGACTTGCCACCGGGTACATACGTTGTGGTATCGGAAGGAAGCAGCCAGAACGGGAATATCACCACTGCGATACAGGGGACAGTACAAAAGGTTGAATACGACTTGGGCAGCAAAAGCGGTTCATTTACCTATACCCATACGCAGAATACGGCCGCATGCGGCAATTCCTATCAGGGGCAATCCTCTAATGATGTCTTCTATAAGTTCACCACTACTACAGCTATGGATGTGATCATTTCGCACTGCGGTTCGGCAGTGAGCGATACCTATGTTCATCTTTT
>BNXH01000177.1 GCA_025999435.1 Bacteroidia bacterium
ATATTATTAACTTAAAACAATTGTAAATAATCAAATAAGGTGAAGATGTATGACATTTTTTCGCTATATTTGCAGACATTTTTGGGGTATTAAAATGTATATATCTACATATGAGGCAGTTAAAGATTACAAAGTCAATTACTAATCGTGAAAGTGCGTCTTTAGACAAGTATTTGCAAGAAATTGGTCGTGAGGACCTGATTACAGTCGAGGAAGAAGTCGAGTTGGCACAAGCCATAAAAAAAGGAGATAGGGCGGCACTCGAAAAACTTACAAGAGCAAATTTAAGATTCGTGGTTTCTGTTGCAAAACAATATCAGAATCAAGGATTAAGCTTGCCTGACTTGATCAACGAAGGAAACTTGGGACTAATCAAAGCTGCGGAAAAATTCGACGAAACCAGAGGGTTTAAATTTATCAGTTATGCGGTATGGTGGATTCGCCAATCTATATTGCAGGCATTAGCAGAACAATCGCGTATCGTGCGTCTGCCGCTCAATCAGGTAGGCTCGCTGAACAAAATCAGCAAGGCTTTTTCTAAATTTGAGCAGGAGAACGAACGCAAACCTTCAGCAGAAGAACTTGCCGAACAGTTAGACATACCGGTTGATAAAATTGCCGATTCGTTGAAAGTTTCAGGCCGTCACATATCAATGGATGCGCCATTTGTGGAGGGTGAAGACAATAGCTTGTTGGATGTACTCGTAAATGATGATGCTCCGATTGCCGACCGTACGTTGATAAATGAGTCTTTGCAACAAGAAATTGAGCGGGCTCTGTCAACTTTGACAGAAAGAGAAAGTGAAATTATCAAAATGTTCTTTGGTATAGGGTATCAGGAAATGACCCTTGAAGAAATCGGTGATAAATTTCAATTGACACGTGAGCGTGTGCGTCAAATTAAGGAGAAAGCAATCAGGCGTTTAAGGCAAAATGCACGAAGCAAATTATTAAAAGGCTACTTAGGTTAAGGGTTTTAATCTATGTATGAAAAATAAAAGGGGCTGTTTTAGCCCACGAGAGGCCGGAAGAAATTTCTTCCGGCCTCTCGTGCCATTGTAGTCCCTTTCTTTTTGCAAGAAAGATTTCGAATTGATGAAAAAATAGCGATCATTTTTTTGAAAATATAAAAATAGCCTTTATATTTGCACACTCAATTGCGAAAGTAGCTCAGTTGGTAGAGCACGACCTTGCCAAGGTCGGGGTCGCGGGTTCGAGTCCCGTCTTTCGCTCTGGATGTGACAATAGTCACATTTTTTGTTTTGGCGCACGTGGTGAAATTGGTAGACACGCTACTTTGAGGGGGTAGTTTCCGTAAGGATGTACGAGTTCGAGTCTCGTCGTGCGCACAAAGGCTTTCAAGAAATTGATGGCCTTTTTTTGTTTTGGTAGTTTGATAACCGGAATTTTTAAAAGATGAAATAGTTGTGTAATAACAATATTGTTATTATATTTGCAGTGTCAAACAATGAGAGATATTTGAAATTATGAAGAAGAAAAAAAGGAAAGATTTTGAAAAAGATTTACTTTTCTATCTAAAGTACTTCAAGAAATTTCCCCCGGATTCACAAGACAAATTCCAACGAGAGATAGACAAGTTGGTAGAGTTGCTTAAAGAAATGGATTAAAAACAAAAGCCCTCTCAAAGAAAGAGAGAGCTTAAAAAAGTAAACGAAGATGAAGAATAATATCGAAGAATTGAAAGAAAAATTTCGTAATGCAAAAACGGAAAAGGATTTTGCCGAAATAGATAAGGAAATGAATATCCTTTCATCAAAAGACGGATTTGCCGAAAGTATGTTAGATTCTATCAGGGATACAAATAGCGAAATACAGGAAATTCTATTAAGGGAAAAATTGAAGGAAGTACTGCCCGTAATATCTGTATCACATTTGGCAAAAACATATTTCCACAAAACACCCCAATGGTTTTACCAGCGATTGAACGGAAATATAGTGAATGGCAAGCCTGCTAGTTTTACCAAGGATGAATTAAATGTGCTGAAAAATGCTTTAAC
>BNXH01000178.1 GCA_025999435.1 Bacteroidia bacterium
CCAAGTAATGTTTCAATGTTCCTTCTGCCTGTTTTGGCGCTTCTTTTACGACAGCCCAATACGTTTTGCTTATTTCTTTATTCTTAAACATATCATTCAGCCGGGCAAGAGCCTTGCTCGTTTTGGCAAACACGATGATACCGCTTGTGGGACGATCGAGCCTGTGTGTAACACCGCAGAATACATTCCCTTGTTTATTGTATTTTTCTTTCAGATATTCCTTCTCAATCTCCGAAAGGGGCTTATCTCCTGTCTTGTCGCCCTGTACAATTTCCGATACAGTCTTATTGACTATAATGATATGATTATCTTCGTATAAAACAGTCATTATTCTTAAAATAAAATGCAAAGAAAAACCTTTCGAACGAAAATCGAAAGGTTTTTCTACTAATATCCAAAAATTAATTATAGAGCCGTTGCTTTCACTCTTTCTTCATGAGACATAGCTGCCAATCTTTTCACTTCGTTAATTTCAAGCCCTAATCCTTCCGCAACTCTTGTACCGTATTCGGGATGAGCCTTGTAAAATATAGCTGCCTGGCGAAGTTGGATACGTTTATGAGCATTTTTTATATGAGCAACAATATTACCCACCAGATTCGTTTTGTCGTAATCGGATAAAACCCTTCCGTATAAATCTCCGGCCTGAACATAATCGACATCAGACACGACATATTCATGGCGTGCAGCCATTCCCGCAACATCAACCGGAGGCGCGGCATATTTTTTATCCGGCGCAGGGCCATCAAAACTATTCGGATAGTAATTTGGTCCGGTATAACTATGCATATTCATAGCACCATCGCGCTGATATGTGTTCACCTGTGCTTTCGGGGCATTTACCGGGATCATATCAAAATTAGTTCCCAATCGATGACGGTGTGTGTCCGGATAACTGAATACACGGCCTTGAAGCATCTTATCCGGAGATACGGCAATTCCCGGAACGAGATTACCCGGTGAGAACGCCGCTTGTTCCACTTCCGAAAAGTAATTTTCAGGATTACGGTTCAACACCATCTTGCCAACAGGGATTAACGGATAATCCTTTTGAGACCAAACTTTTGTTACATCAAATGCATCAAACTTATATTGAGCGGCTTCTTCGGGTTTCATTATCTGTGCGTATACGCTCCATGATGGAAATTCACCTCTCTTTATACTATCAAATAAGTCGCGTGTGGCATGATCGGGATCTGTTCCCGCCAGCTCGGCTGCTTCTTGTCGTGTCAGGTTTTTCACACCCTGGTCGGTTTTGAAATGTAACTTGATCCAGTAATGCTCCCCTTTTTCGTTATACCACATATAAGTGTGGCTCGTAAAGCCATGCATATGACGATAGGAATACGGCGTACCTCTATCGGTAAATAAAATAGTTGCCTGATGCACACTTTCGGGTGTTAAAGACATAAAATCCCAAAAAGCATCCGCATCATCCAGATTAGAGGCCGGATTCTTTTTCTGAGTATGAATAAAATCAGGGAATTTAATAGCATCACGGATAAAAAATACAGGGGTATTATTCCCTACCATATCATAGTTTCCGTCTTCTGTATAAAACTTAACCGCAAATCCGCGAGGATCTCTTGCCGAATCCGCAGAACCACGTCCGCCTCCTACCGTAGAGAAACGTACAAATACTTCCGTTTTCTTTCCCACCTGAGATAAAAACGCAGCATGAGTATATCTTGTCAGGTCATTCGTCACTTCAAAATATCCATGAGCACCCGCTCCCTTTGCATGAACAACGCGTTCCGGAATCCGCTCACGATCGAAGTGTGATAACTTCTCTACCAAATGAGTATCGGATAAAAGTGTTAAGTGAGGATTTTGAGTGGTAACAGATGCTTGATCATTATCTACAGGAATACCTTGATTGGTTGTCATTCTTTTTCTTTTCTCTTCCATGGTTTAAGGTTTTTTATTCTGCAAAATGTTAGTTCTCTACTATTATAATTATTAACACCTTAATTCCG
>BNXH01000179.1 GCA_025999435.1 Bacteroidia bacterium
ATATTATGATACTATTTGGTTGGTACTCTTTTCTAATCAGAGCTTACATGCTCGAAGAATTAGGTATTAAAGTTGAAGATCCAACTCAACATATGCAAGTGGAGGTAAGACAAAGATGTTTCCATCTGTTTTGGATTCCATTTTTCAGTTTAGGTAAAATGTATGCACTTCGTAAGGATGGGAAACTGTATAATCTTACGCCCGAATTGGAAGCCATACTTAGAAAACACACCGTGTACAAAACGCCATGGTATACCTACATCGGCTTTATTATTGTTTTCTTAGGCTTTATTCTGTATAATGCAAATGACAGATATGAAGCGTACAAAAGCAGAAAATCACTTGACGAATTGCAGACTACCAAGCGTGAGATTCTAACCAATCCTATTACAGGGGACGAATATACGATGGTCACTAATAAAATCCCGAATACTTTTTATGCGAGAGTAGCAAATGTGAAATCTGATTCGGTTTTGTTAAAGATCATACAACTAGAAAAGAGAAATTGGGATGACCTTCGAGCTGAAAGAATTTCGTTCAACGATGAAGATCTAAAATTTGCTCCTCAATGGGTAACAACAGCTGAAATACTTAATGCTACTCCAATCGAGAGCTATCGTTGTAAAGATAGCTTGCAACTTTATCTCCCTGAATTAGGAGGAATCACACTATTTGAGATTGGAAAAATGAGACGAAATGGAAAGGTTATCGGTAGATAGCACATGTATTAACCCAAAATAGAATGACATCTTAATTTGCCGTACCAACAGCATAAATACTTATTTTACATCCTTCACTTTTTAGAATTTCTTTGGCACAGGATTCTATGGTGGAGCCTGTCGTAATAACATCATCTATCAACAGGATATGCTTATTGATAAAAGTATCTCTATCTGACAAGGAGAAAATATCCTCTACATTTGTCCATCGGTCAAAGCGAGAGTTCTTCGTTTGTGATGGGTTATTTACCGTACGGATTAATGTTCCTGAATTGACGGGAATCCCTGTTACCTCCGATAGTCCTTCGCAAACTTTCAAAGACTGGTTATAACCTCTTTCTTTCTGCCGTTTAGGGTGCAAAGGCACAGGGACTAAAAAGTCGACAGAGCGGATAAATTCGCTTCCCTTTATATTCTCTCCGCTAAGTTTCCCTATAAAATATCCAATATCGGGGTTACGCTTATATTTTAATTCGTGTATAATCTGCTGGAGGCTTCCACCCTTTATGAAGTATGCAAAAGCAGCCGCTCGCTCAAAAGGAACCCGCCCGGCGAAAAACTGTTCCAAACGATTGTCAGCCTGTAAATGAAAATTGGTCTTAGGAAGTAATAACAAGCAATCTGTGCAGATGTGCTGCTCACCATCGATAAACTTTTCTCTGCAAACAACACAGAGATCAGGGAAAAACAGGCTAAGGAAACTATGGAGTATATTCTTCATAATCACCTCCCATAAGTTTATTTACACATTTGATCGCTACATCCATTGTAAAGCCCCTCCCCAGAGCAAAACGGATAAGCTTCGTTTTCTTGTCGTAGTCGTTTTTCCCTTTAACGGACTTGATCTTTACAGAAAGGATATGCATCAACTGTTTTTCAAATTCATCTCCTAATAATTCTTCCAGAATAGAATTATAAACAGATTCCGGAATCTTTCTTTTTTTGAGTTCGTAAACGATCTTAGTCCGTCCCCATTTATTAAAATTCAGCTTATCGTTGATGAAACTCCGTGCAAACCGGGTGTCATCCAAATATTTCTCTTTTTTAAGACGGTCTATGATCCGTTTGCCGGCATCTTCGGAAAGCTCCCATGCTACAAGCTTTTTCCGCACATCGAACTCCGACCGTTCTGCTCTGGAACAATAAGCGGCAACACGGTTGAGGGCTTGGGGTTCGGATAGTTTCATATTTACTTATCGTTTAAGATTGCCCTGACCATCCTGTCTTTTTTGCTCAAATCCTGAAATA
>BNXH01000180.1 GCA_025999435.1 Bacteroidia bacterium
GTCTATGATGGTAAGGTAGTAGTCCTTTACCGTGCAGAAGATAAATCGGGGGAGGGGATAGGCGGACGTACATCCCGGTTGGGATATGCATGGTCGGAAGACGGATTGCATTTTCAGCGGAAACCTGTTCCCGCATTTTATCCGGATAATGACAGCCAAAAGGAACTTGAATGGCCCGGAGGCTGTGAAGATCCCCGTATAGCGATGACGGAAGATGGCCTGTATGTGATGCTGTACACGCAATGGAACAGGAAGCAGGCGCGTTTGGCGGTAGCTACTACACGGGATTTACAGAAATGGGATAAATACGGGCCTGCATTTGCAAAAGCTTACGGTGGACGTTTCAAAGATGATTTTTCCAAATCGGCTTCGATTGTAACTAAAATGATAGATGGCAAGCAGGTGATTGCTAAAATAGATGGAAAATACTGGATGTACTGGGGTGAGAAATTCGTAAATGTGGCAACCTCGGAAGACTTGGTCAATTGGACTCCGATGTTAGCAGAAAACGGAGACTTTCTGAAAGTGATAGTACCCCGTCCGGGCAAGTTCGACAGTTCTCTCACCGAGTGCGGCCCTCCTGCGATAATGACGGATAAAGGCATCCTTCTATTGTATAATGGTAAAAATGCAGGTGGCATAGAAGGCGATACCCTATATACAGCTAATTCGTATTGCGCGGGACAAGCGCTGTTTGACCTGAAAGACCCGGCTAAACTGATAGGACAGCTTGACAAGCCTTTTTATGTTCCTGAAGCAGATTTCGAAAAAAGCGGCCAATATCCTGCCGGTACTGTATTTATCGAAGGATTAGTGTTTTATGGCGAAAAATGGTATCTTTATTATGGATGCGCCGATTCGCGCGTAGCAGTAGCTGTGTATGACCCATCGGAAGAAAAGAAATAATGTCCATAGAAAATTACTTATTCTCTGAATTTCGCAAAATATATTTACTAAACAATCATAATCATGCAGAAACATTTTTATTCAGTCGGTTTCATTATTCTACTTTTGTCCATGCTGATAAACCGGGATATAAACGCGCAAGTTATAACAGATATGAGATGCGAAAACCTGATAAGGCCGAACGCGATAGACAATACTGCTCCCCACTTCAGTTGGAAAACAGAGTATAACAAAACACCTGTCCCACAGAAATTCTATGAAATACAGGTAAGCTCCGACAGCCTGGCTTTATGCAACGGTATGGCTGATTTATGGAACTCCGGGAAGGTTAAGTCATCCTCGTCCGTTATGGTACCTTACGGGGGAAAAGCGTTATCGGCACGTTCGTTATACTATTGGAGAGTCCGGGTATCGAACGATAAGAATAAAGTATCGGATTGGAGCTCCATATCTCGATTCGGAACAGGAATTTTCGGTGATGAGGTAATGCAGGGTAGTTATATAGGCTTATCGACTGAAGCCGGCGATATAAAAAGCCCATTGCTGAGGAAGAAATTTACGGTAGATAAGAAGGGTATAGCATTTTTGCATGTTAATTCGCTGGGTTATCACGAAGCATATATCAATGGTAGGAAAGTTAATGGAGATGTGTTGTCGCCGGCTGTTTCACATTTGTCCAAAAGGTCGCTGATCGTAACTTACGACGTGACGCCATACCTCAAGCCGGGAGAAAACGAACTGGTACTGTGGCTTGGCATAGGTTGGTATAAGAAGACTGTTTTGAATACCGTGTATGACGGGCCATTGGTAAAAGCCCAGTTGGATTTATTGCAAGGTAAGGAATGGTCTACATTATTAACGACAGATGCATCGTGGAGAGGCAGGAAAAGCGGATATACCGACACCGGTACATGGCAGGCATTACGTTTTGGCGGCGAGCAGGTAGAACGAAACCTTGTCCTCCCGGATTTGGCTACGGAGGCGCTCGACCTTATGAAGTGGTATCCGGTAACCGAAGTGGATATCCC
>BNXH01000181.1 GCA_025999435.1 Bacteroidia bacterium
TTCATTTTCTTCATAGTAATATGAATAGTCTATCCCTTTCATAAACATTTCACGGCTGTTGATTTCATCTGTGAGGGCATTTTCCAATAATTTTTTTAGTTCTGTACTGTTTATAGAGCTTTTTACCATTGCGTTCAGATAATCTTTTTTGCTAATCTTGCTCCAGTCCACGCATTTTTTCAGGCGTTTTTTTAATATTAAATCCAACCAGATTCTTGTGCTTCGTCCGTTACCTTCCATAAATGGGTGCGCGATGTTCATCTCCACATATTTATTGACGATTTCGTCGAATGTATTTTCAGGCATTTCTTCAATTTGCTTTAAGGTGCCGCCTAAAAAGTGTGCTACCGCGAACTGAAAGCCCCCTTTGGAAATATTTTTTTGCCTGATTTGTCCGGCAAAATCGTAAAGTCCGCCAAACAGGTAGGCATGAATTTGCTGCAAGCCTTTGGTTGTTCCCACTTCTATGCTATCGATAAAAGAGCTTTCAAACAGGGCGTATGCCTTATGCTTACTTTTTCCGTCGATACTTTCATCGGTGTAAGTAAACCATTCGATAAACCGGTTTGCTTTTTTTCCTGGAAATTGTTTGCCGAGAACAATAATTCCGTTATTATCAAGCATATCGGTTAAATAACGTTTGCCATCACCCGCAAGAAGTTTCAGTTGGGTAGTGGCACTAACCAACTCACTGTTTTCCTTTTTCAGTTTGGCTTTAAGATATTTCCAATAGTTCCGTGCCTTGTTATAGTCGTCCTGGCCGGTAAGAACAGCGACAATATCTAAAACGGAAAACCACCATTTGTTGTTTTCTTCGTCCCAAATAGCGCGAACCTCACGGTCGTCGAAAAAACGGATTGATATTTTTGTGTTATTGTTCATTGCTGATCCCTTTCAAATATTCTCAAAGTATCCAAATTCTTTATCTATAACCAAGCACCTGTACGGCAACCCTCTGTGCCGGATTCCCGATGCATATTTTATCTTTTTTCATCTGTTCCCGGTCAGTTAAGCGGCTTTCCCTTATAATCCTCCACAAGGAATTCGGAAATCGTATAATCTTTTTCCTCATGGGAATTCTCCAGCCCGTACTTTTCAACGAGTTCATCCAGGAACCGTGTCGGCAGATGCAGGAAGGCGGAAAATTCTTCATGGTACGTCAGTCCGAAACCGACCATCACCCCGTCCTTTTCGTCTTCATGTCCGAGCATAAACACAAAATAGTTCTCCTCATTCTCCGCCTGTATATTCAGGATAATTTCAGCATCCGCCAGTACCGGGGGCTTACTTTCGCTTAGCTCATAGTATTCAAAATCGACCCAACCCAGTTTCCGGTAGGATGAAAACAACTCCCGCAGCTGTCCTGTCGTCAAATGTTTTATATCATAAAAACGCTCTGTCATTCCTTCTGTTTTTTCTTGCTGTAAAGGTAAGGAAAAATAGAAAAATAAGAGATACCATATTCATAATTACAGGTTCCCTCTTTTGAGGGTTAAACGGGAAAAAGGGGGAAGATGTAAAAGACCGCCTGGACACGCGCCCTTTTAAGCCTGTGGACTGAAAAACGGCAGCTTCCACATGGGTATTCATTAAAAAAGTATGATATGAAAAAAACAACAGTAGTGAATATACGCTATGAAGAATATGACGTATATATCGGCAGGGCGGGAAAAGGGAAAGACGGATATTTCGGCAACCCGTTTCCGTTAGAAGATAAGTCAGCCAGGGATTCGACACTTGAAAAGTATAAGGAATATTTCTATAAGCGTATTCAGGCAGATCCGCAGTTCAGGGAAAAAGTTCATGCGCTTAAAGGGAAAAGATTAGGCTGTTTCTGTAAGCCGCATCCCTGTCATGGAGATATTATTGCCGGATATCTGGAACCGCTTTCATAATATGTGT
>BNXH01000182.1 GCA_025999435.1 Bacteroidia bacterium
GTAAAAACAAATAAACTAAAATAGAAATGACCCCGTCGACCAGGATAATTTAGGGGTAATCATAAAGTTTTTTCAGGGGTCAATTTAGATTTGGCACGAGGGGGCAACGCTCACTGGATTTTCCAATGTTGAAAGAACGTGAAAGTGTTGAACAACAATTAGCTATTGAAACACAAAAAGCCGAAGAAGAAGTTGCTAAAAAAGAACGTGAACAAAAGAAAATGGATGCAGCAAAGAAAATACTTGAAGCAGGGGTTAATACTGCTGTTGCTGTTACTGCTGCATTACCTAATATCGCACTTGCTGCTATCGTGGGTGCTATGGGTGCTGCTTCTACTGCAATAGCTGCTGCAAACTATGCTAAAATGGAAGATGGTGGTTTATTGAATGGTGCATCACATGCTAATGGTGGTATGAAGATACAAGGCACTAATATAGAAGTTGAAGGTGGTGAATTTGTAGTAAATAAACGTTCTACACAACAATTCTTACCATTACTTGAAGCTATTAATAAACAAGGTCGAATTAGTAATAATATTACAACTAATAATATTTATAGAACATTTGAACAAGGTGGTCAATTGGATTATGAATTAATGAGTAATTTAGTTTCTAATAATAACCCATATAATCAATTACAAAATAAATTAGATGATGTAAATAATAAACCTATTTATGTAAATGTAAATGAGATTAATAGAGTAAATCAAAGAGTTGCAAGAGTTAGAGAAATGGCAGGTGCTAAATAATTGCTAATCATTTACTTATAAATGACGGTCAATTTTAGTCAGAAATATCATCTGAAAACAAGTGTAGAAACCACTTAAATATTCTGCTTTTTTGCGTTACATTTCCAAATCCATATGGTGAAATTTTGTTAAAAATATTATTAATTTTTGGTGTTAATAAATTGACAATTAATAATTTAGATATATAATTTCAAATTAAAAATAGTGAGCAATTATAACATAAATAAATGTAAGTGATTGATTATTAAATAAGTGTGCAAGAACTATCTATTCCTGTACAAAAAAATAAAATGAAAAAAGGGTTTTGACAGTTCAAAACCCTTTTCTCTTTTATATACAGATTACCTATTTATTTTCATTCTAAGACAATATAAGTATCATTACTGTTATCTATATCAGCTACAATTTTTTTATCATCTATAACACCTAAAATTGCTCGTAATTCATCATTACTTTCAGTATGAATATTAATTTGATTCTCTACCTGTATTGGTGATGTATATATTTTCTTAATATCATAATATGGTACAGATTGATTAATAAATTCTATACGCAAAGCTTTTGTTAAATATTTTCCAATTGTAAGTGTTGACATATCTATTCGTTTTAATTATTAATAATACCCAAAAGTAATAATTATAATGCTATTTGTTTCTTCAACTGATTCATATTTTCTTTGATGGTGCTATTCATTATCTTAGCATATCTTTGTGTCATACGGCTGTTAGTATGACCCATCATAGCCTGTACAGAATTAATATCAACCTTGTTATTTAAAGCGATTGTAGCAAACGTATGTCTTGCAAGGTGAGTAATTCCCTCTAAAAGCAAGCAATCCCAAGACAGAGTAAACGACACGCAATCGGTTTATAATAAGCAAGTTTGATTGATTTTTCCGTCTTGCAGAAAATGCAGAACCGGACATAAAATCGCAGTATTTCAGTTACCAAACCGTTAGCCGGTTGTTACCGGAAAACGGACAGGTAACAGGGTACGGACAAAAGAAATCAAATCGGTGTCTTTTGCGCTGTTTGACAGTCTTTTGCATAACAAAGAACGCTTGTACAATGGCTAATTTTGCCACTAAAAATATAAGCGTATGAAAGTAGAAAAATTCAAGGTGTTGCTCTACCTCAAAAAGAGCGGTT
>BNXH01000183.1 GCA_025999435.1 Bacteroidia bacterium
AGTTGAACTGCCGACCTCTACATTATCAGTGTAGCGCTCTAACCAACTGAGCTATAGGACTGGCTTCTTGTTTCTTCCTGAAACTGACTGGCAGCTTCCTGGTTTCTCTTGTGTTTCAGCGGTTAGCTCCTAGCTGCTAGCGGTTAGCTTTTAAGCTAAGGGCTATAGGCTATAAGCTAAGGGCTTATATTTTTAAAATAAACAACATTATTCAGAGTGTAGCACGTTCAGAGAGAAGTTTTGAATATTAAGAAGCAATAAATTACTACTTACTACCTTCTACTTACTACTCTTACAGGTACATACCTTTTCGGACAGTCCACTCCAGAAAGGAGGTGTTCCAGCCGCACCTTCCGGTACGGCTACCTTGTTACGACTTAGCCCCAGTCACCGGTTTTACCCTAGGACGCTCCTCGCGGTTACGTACTTCAGATACCCCCAGCTCCCATGGCTTGACGGGCGGTGTGTACAAGGCCCGGGAACGTATTCACCGCGCCATGGCTGATGCGCGATTACTAGCGAATCCAGCTTCACGGAGTCGAGTTGCAGACTCCGATCCGAACTGGGAGTGGCTTTGGAGATTAGCATCCTGTCACCAGGTAGCTGCCCTTTGTACCACCCATTGTAACACGTGTGTCGCCCCGGACGTAAGGGCCGTGCTGATTTGACGTCATCCACACCTTCCTCGCATCTTACGACGGCAGTCTCATTAGAGTCCTCAGCACGACCTGTTAGTAACTAATGATGTGGGTTGCGCTCGTTATGGCACTTAAGCCGACACCTCACGGCACGAGCTGACGACAACCATGCAGCACCTACACAGAAGCTATTGCTAGCTAATAAGTTTCCTCATTATTCTTCTGCATTTCAAGCCCGGGTAAGGTTCCTCGCGTATCATCGAATTAAACCACATGTTCCTCCGCTTGTGCGGGCCCCCGTCAATTCCTTTGAGTTTCACCGTTGCCGGCGTACTCCCCAGGTGGATTACTTATCGCTTTCGCTTGGTCACATACTATCATATCGCATGCAACTAGTAATCATCGTTTACGGCGTGGACTACCAGGGTATCTAATCCTGTTTGATCCCCACGCTTTCGTGCATGAGCGTCAGTTATAGTTTAGTAAGCTGCCTACGCAATCGGAGTTCCTCGTTATATCTAAGCATGTCACCGCTACACAACGAATTCCGCCTACTTCATCTATACTCAAGATCCCCAGTTTCAACGGCAGCCTTCAGGTTGAGCCTGAATATTTCACCGCTGACTTAAAAACCCGCCTGCGCACCCTTTAAACCCAATAAATCCGGATAACGCTCGCATCCTCCGTATTACCGCGGCTGCTGGCACGGAGTTAGCCGATGCTTATTCGCAGGGTACATGCAATAAAGTACACGTACTCCTTTTTATTCCCCTGCAAAAGAAGTTTAAAACCCATAAGGCTGTCTTCCTTCACGCGACTTGGCTGGTTCAGGCTCCCGCCCATTGACCAATATTCCTCACTGCTGCCTCCCGTAGGAGTCTGGTCCGTGTCTCAGTTCCAGTGTGGGGGACAAACCTCTCAGTTCCCCTATCCATCGTTGCCTTGGTGAGCCGTTACCTCGCCAACCAGCTAATGGAACGCATGCCCATCTACAACCGATAAATCTTTAACAAATATTCCCATGCGGGATCCCTGTGTTATGCGGTATTAGTCCGAATTTCTCCGGGTTATCCCCCTGTTGTAGGTAGGTTGCATACGCGTTACTCACCCGTGCGCCGGTCGCCGCCAATGTATTGCTACACCGCGCTGCCCCTCGACTTGCATGTGTTAGGCCTGTCGCTAGCGTTCATCCTGAGCCAGGATCAAACTCTTCTTTGTATTTTCTTTTTTCTAAGTCTTTTGTGATCCTGTCCT
>BNXH01000184.1 GCA_025999435.1 Bacteroidia bacterium
TTTTCTGGAATAAATAAGATATAATCAGTTCTTTTAGGCATATATCCATATGGAAACGAATAAATTCCTACGGATGGGAGGGCTCTATATCTCATGGTTTTTTCGGGCAACGAACCGACAGGCATTATAAAATTAGACTCTTTAGTCTTATTTAGGCAGACAGCCTCTATGCTGTTTTCAGGAGCGGAGCCCATCCGGTAAAGAGGTGCATTCGCTGAGCGGTTTCCTAACTCGGGAACAATACTATGGCCTCCTCCGACAAAGACACCTACAGAACAATAATTATTTTTATATTCTGAACTTAAATAATACCCCAAAGATTTATTTAACGGACGAATGGATGTATTATTTAGTTTATTGGTATGGTTAAAATGTGCAAATATAACAGCCTTCTCATTGCTTTTCAATTGGTAAATATCTAATATTTTCCTGACATTTATAAACAAAGTATAATCTCTGTTTTCTCTCTTGAGAATAGACAATGCGATATCAATATTTTCTTTTAGAGAATCTTTTGCTATCCCTAGAGTATAAACGAGCAGGTCATAATTTTTTTTGCCCAATAATACCTCCCAGTATGTTTTTTTTGAAATTATTTCCTCATACACATCAGTAAAGTTACGTTCGAAAAGATTTTTTAAGACCGGTCTCAATTTCGATTTTGTATTATCATTATAGAGAGAATAAAAATAATAAAATAAAGAATATGTAGTAAAAAAAAGTGCCCCTGTCATATCATTGATACAATCAATCCCGATAAAATTTACTTTCTGATTGTTCTTTGTATTGTATTCTCTAAGCCATAGAAGAAAATCCACAAACACTTCTGTCGAAAGAAGAGAGGCTTGCATGTCATCTTTGATTATATCTATAAATTCGGAGGAACAACGCCCTTCTACAAAAGCATTCCATAATAAACATTTATCAATAGGCATTTCCAATAATATCAATCTGCACTCTTCCTTGATAATAAGTTCCTTTATCGATTTTAGGATTAATTCTTCGATACCTGTACAACCATGTGCACTTTCGCCAAAAGCTATAATCTTTTTATCTTTAAATAGGTCAACCCTCGTTTCAGGATATAAAAAGATGGAATCTGTTTTTAAAATATAGTTTGCTTTTGTTTCTTGTTCCGGAAAGCTATTTATATCTTTGTTATCAATAGTTATCGATATCTTGTCTATCCAGATTTTTTGATCATCCAGATTTTGATTCCCATCCACTAAAATTTCAAGATTTATAAAATCGATCTTATCCCCACTAAAATATATTTCCTTTCTTTCCCATTCGGAAGATATTGAAATTACAGAATCCTTGTAAAGAATATTTTCTTCAATATCGAATGCTACAATTTTTAATACAGCATGTTTTATATGTTGACTTTTACTATTCAGGGATACAACAACGCTTTTATTTTGTTTCTCCAACGGAATTTTTACTGTTTGGCTCAAAGATATACGAAGTGGAATATCCTTATGTTGTTCTATACATAGTGGTGCTTTGTTGGCTATCAATTGAGTTGAATCCAGTCTATATACTCCCACACCATTTACATGCCAACCGGAAAATAAATTATGCTCTAGCGAAAAATTCAGATTATATCTGTCTTTGAATGGCGTGGATGTAGAACAACCCAAAGCATGTAACGCATGAAATATTACCAATAAATTAAAAATACTTTTCTTATTTCTTAACATAAGTTCAGCATAAAATAAGATATAGTTAACACTAAATTACCAGTCGAATGTTTTAAAGAGAGAAAGTAGGAGCAAAGTTTCTTTCTCCTACTTTCATGAATGTTATTCTATTGTTTAATTACCATGTTGATAGTAAATTTCCGACATTATCGTATAAATAATTAACTCCATTAACTACTCC
>BNXH01000185.1 GCA_025999435.1 Bacteroidia bacterium
GGCTTCGAGGCCTTTCACGGCATAGTAATTCATCCTCCGGTTACGATTTTGGAAGAAATTGTCATTTTTCAACTTATTTGTTATGCTTTCAGTGTCGGTCAGCACCGGATCGTTGTTGTTAAGCAAGCTTTCGGCTTTTTCGATGTCTTTCAGCACCAAGGCGATATATTCGTCGGCCGAACTGTATTCCGTTTCTTCGTATCCGGTATGGTTCAGTGTTATTTCCGTCTTGTTGTTGTACGGAAGTATTTTATTCCCGTTCCGGTTCTGGTAAACAGGCCCGAACATACGGAAAATATCGAAATGGAGGTAGGCCCGCAGCCCGTAAGCTTCGCCCAGCAATATTTTTTTGTATTTTTCGGACATAACGGCCTGAGATTCTTCTACATTCTTAATGTATATATTGATATGCAATAAGGCAGAATAGGCGTTTTTCCAGATATTGGCAAACAGGCCTTTGGTTTCATCCGATGTGTAATTGAAATTAGCCAGGTTGTAAAACGGCATCGACCTGTCTCCTGTGCTCGGTTGCGACAGCGGATAAGTATACACATGCCCCATCACCTCCAGCGTAGTCTGAGTCAGTTGTCCGCCATACAAGTGCTCGCCTATCATCTCCCTGTACAATCCGTTGGTAGCCTGATAAATGTTATCTTCTGTGGAGAATTGTTTATCCTCCAGCATTTTATCCTTTGGAGTCACATCCAGCCAATCGTTACATGATGTGAATGCTGCAACTGCCAAAAGAAGGAATGTATAATATACCTTTATTTTCATATTCTATTCGTATTTAGTTAAAATTGTGCGCTCAGCCCCATCGTCACAGCCCTTTGGTAAGGATAATCGACTCCTCTTTCCTGCCGGATAGTGCTTATACGGAACAGGTCGCTATATGAAACAGATAATTGCAGGTCTCTGAGCCCCAGTGATTTGATCCACGGGCTTTTGGTAAAGTCCCATGCCAGGCGTGCGCTTTCGCCGCTGAAATAGTTGTTGCGCTGGATAAAGCGCGACGAAATAGGCGTTTTGGTAGTCAGCGAAATTCCCTTAAATTCAGATATGTCGCCGGGATTTTGCCAGCGGTCATACAAAGCTCTTTTATCCTGATTGTAAATAATATTATTACCCGAAATATTTTCAACTTTTGAGAAAAGGGCAGAATTCAGATCATATCCTCCCAGACTATAACGGAAATTGAAATTCGCCGTCAGTTCCTTTACGCGCATCAAAAACGATAGTTATATCAGATTATTATTTTATGCAAGAAAAAATCATTATCCTCGATTTCGGGTCGCAGACCACCCAGCTCATCGGTCGTAGAATCAGAGAATTAAATGTTTATTGTGAAATTGTTCCTTACGACAAATTCCCTTTTGATGATGACTCGGTAAAAGGAGTTGTTCTATCCGGAAGCCCTTTCTCGGTGAATGATGTTGATGCATTTAAACCGGATCTTAGTCAAATTAAAGGGAAATATCCTATACTGGGTATTTGTTATGGGGCTCAGTATCTGGCATACTTATCCGGTGGAAAGGTTGAAAAAAGCGATTCACGCGAGTACGGCCGTGCCCATCTGACAAAAATAAATTCTTCCGATCCTTTATTCGATGGTGTATCTGAAGGGACTCAGGTGTGGATGTCTCACGGGGATAGTATTACTACATTGCCTGAGGATTTTGAGATCATTGCCAGTACAGCGGATGTTGCTGTGGGAGGCTATAAGATAAAAGGTGAATCCACTTGGGCTGTACAGTTTCATCCGGAGGTTTACCATACAACAGACGGAACGTGTTTATTAAGCAATTTCCTGAATATTTGTCATTCAAAAAGAGGCTGGAGTCCGGCATCTTTCATAG
>BNXH01000186.1 GCA_025999435.1 Bacteroidia bacterium
CTATTGTATATTTACTATATTTGAGAGGGGATTTGAGCATATTCAGTTGGTATGTGAAGTTATTTTAACAAGAATTGAATACTTTTGTGCTAAGCAAGTATTAAAACAAAATTTATTGCAATTATTGCAACCATGGCTTTTATTTATCGGCCTTCATCTCGAGGAGAAGGTTGTGCTGGAAGTTTGAAATTTATATCTATTAGTGGTGTATATCCTGTTTCTTCGACTAGTTTCTGGCCTTGTGGAGAAAGTATCCAATCAATAAAACCTTTTAAGTTTTCATTTTCTGAATCAGTAGTAATAGCATAAAAATCTCCAACAAATGGATACGTTCCAGACTTAATAGTCTCTCTGGTTGGCTCTATGCCATTCACTTTTATAAGTTTAATTTGATTATTACCAACCATTTCAGTTGCGAAAAACAAGAATGAGTATCCGATAGCATTTCCAAAATTCTTATACTCTGCCGTTTGCTCAATAATTCCTCCCATTTCATCAACAACATCATTCAGTAGGGGGGGCATCAATGGTAAATCACCCATTATTTTTTCTAACATAGTCTGGCTACCACTATCTTTCGGCCGCTGAAAAGCTTTTATATCCTCATTTTCTCCTCCCAGATCCTTCCAATTTGTTATTTTCCCAGAATAAATACTTTGTATCTGCTCTACAGAAAGTTCAGAAACAGGATTTTTAGCATTTACAAAGAAAACAAATGCTTCCTTACCAATAGGTGTCATTCTAAATTCTTTCCCCAAACTATGAGCATTTTCTACTTGTGACTTAGACGGTGCTGCACAAAATATTAAATCAGCATCACCATTTATTAATCTGTTATAAGCTCTGGGAGTTGTGTTACTTGTCACTTTACTTGTGTATGGAAGATATTCATCTTCTGGAAAAGTAGCCTGAACGAATGCTGCATATAATGGATACAAAGCTGTTGCACCATCGATAGAAGGTGTTTTACCTTGTATTTTAAAGGTTGCGTCTTCACTTAATTTAGCTATTTTAGAGTCTTCTTTGAATGGTTGATATTCGTAGAGATTAACACCTTGATCATCTACTGTAGGAATACTAGCTACATAATACTTTCGCCATTCATATATAGTAACCGCAATAGCAGAAGATAAGAAAATTCCTAAAAATACCAACCACAAAACCTTTCGCTTAAACGTTCTTAGTGCAAATAATATTAACCAAATAGATATGGCAATAAAGACAATAATTACGAACGGCGCGTAAAAATCCCCTCCTCCAAAAAAAGAAAGCACAAGTATAGCATAAAATGCAATAATAGCCAGTACAACGATAACGAGGATCACGATAATAATTTTAGCTATTTTATTTCCCATTTTTCATCTGTTTTTTTATTAACTGTAATATCACGGGAAAACTCATAATAAGAAATCCTCCAACTAATGAAATGATCATAAATGATAATGTAAGGATTCCTTTTTGTCCTGCAACAATATATGCCCAAACGCAAATAGGGATAAATAGGACTACAGATGTTATTATTCCCGGAGAGAATTTTCGTTTTATTATTGTTGTGCCAATATGGGCAAATAATGCATTAACTGTAGCCAGTCCAACAAAAAGATATGCAAAAACCGGACATTCAAAACCAATAGCAGAACAGCTGATACCTAGTATTATTACTGCAAAATTAGCAATAAAAAATTCTGTCCATGTCATTTTTAAGCCGGATGTTTGTCCAGCCCATTCTTTCCAATCCAGAATATATT
>BNXH01000187.1 GCA_025999435.1 Bacteroidia bacterium
TTTTAGTTAAATTCTGGTTTGTCATGCTGACGACAGGAAGCATCTCCTGTTTCTCGGGGATCGGGATCCTTCCCTGCGGTCAGGATGACAAAGAGGGTAGCCGCGCGAGCAAGGGGCTAACGGCTAACAGCTAAAAAATAAGTGTGGAGTTTGTTACATTTTAGTTAAAAAGTTACGAGTAGACGAGATACGAGGTACGAGTTGTTGACTATTGACTGTCGCACGTCATTGCGAGGGTTCGCCCGAAGCAATCCATTAATAATCAATACTCTGGATTGCTTCACTCCGTTCGCAATGACGAAAAGGCCTTGCTTACTGATAACTGCTGATTGATAGCTGTTTATTCCGGTAGAGGGTCAAAATTTTGACGCGGCTGCCCTAGAATTTTTTCTAAATGCGCTACGGGTTAAGTTTCTTTAAAAGATTTGGTGATAAATTGCGTTTATCAGTCAAATAAGTATCTTTATTACAAGTAAAATATTGAATATGAAAAAGATTTTATTTACTGCATTTTGCTGTCTGATGATCATCGCTGCCGGAACGAGCTGCGGATCGAAGAATAAAACAGACGATACAAAAAACGTAGAAAACACAACCGGTGCCAAGCCTGCCAAAGATAAGTATGTCAAGCTTGCAGCCAAAATGAATGCAGGCATGCCTCAGGTCTTTCCGGGAGGTATACGCATGGATAGGGTAGAGGCTGTCTCGGATAAAGAGTTTCGCTATATCTTTACCTTCACAGGTGAACCTGCCGTATCTGCTGAAGAATTTGTAAGAAGTACAAAACTGCCCCTGTCGATGGGCATACGTGACGGAAAAGAAGAGTTGGAGGCATTGCGTAAAGACAAGATGACTATCTCATACGCTTACTACAGAATGGATGGTTCCCTGTTTGCGGAGATAAAAGTTACTCCGGAAGAATATTCTAAATAATCCTTATGTTTTCATACAAAGCCACGAAAATCGACATCACAGTAGTATGATACATCCTCTTGCCTGCCGTGCTCATCGGTACTTCGGAATTTATAATAGGTGAAACACTCCGACATATAACATCTGTCACCATACTTTTTGAAAGAGAAGCGACCCAGTTTTTTCAAAGTCTTCACCTGCTTGCCCATATAATGGCGGTGGGGCTGAGAATTCAAAATAGAGTCGACCGATTCTATTTCCATCGAAACAATGGTAGCATCTTCCCTATTTAAGACGATTTCGCCCCTGGCCCAGCCCTCTCGGCCTTTCAGCGGCTCTATTCGCAGATAGATGAGCGAGCTATCAGACGAATACGATTTAAATGTCTCATTATTTACACTTTTACCAAAAGTAAAAAGATGCGAAGCATGGTATTCCGCGCCATACAGATCGGAAGTCGGCGTCTCCGTTTTTTGCAGACGCATTATTTCTATAAGGTTGAAAACATATGGAACCCTTTCTTTTTTCAGGTTTTTCTTTAAATCCTTTTCACTCAGAGTAGTGGCGTACCTCATATATATTTCGTTCTGCAAACTGTCGGTAGATCTGTTTTGTATAAAATGAAGCAGATAACTGACAGGCTGATCGAGCACCAGTTTCTTCTTCGTATTCAGCATCGCCTCATCCAACAATTTATCGGCATCGTCGGGACTAATAACGACCGGTTCAAGAGAAAGAGGGCTTACCTCCAATTCTATCTTCGAATTCTGAATTATACCTGTCCGGGGTATAGACTTAGTTTTATACCCGAAATACTGGAAATGGATAATAT
>BNXH01000188.1 GCA_025999435.1 Bacteroidia bacterium
ATACAAGTAATGATTTACATGAGCCTGATTGTTGCTATGCTAATCCTGATATATAAACATGCTAATAATCTCGGCTATAAAACAGCTAAACGAAGATTTTCCTTAGAAATGAGAAACCTGATCATATATCTATGATTGCCGTAGAATGTGGGGGTGATCCTTCTATTTTCTTCAAAACATAGAAAACAAAAAGTGATCGGAATGTCTTCTGACCACTCCTGGAAAATCCGGTGTTTTTTATTTTATACCTCGATATTTGTACCATCTGATCCATCGCCATCAGTTACTTCCTCCGGCTTTTTCTTTTTTCGCAACATCGATATACAATATATAACAGACAAAACGGATACTCCACATAGTAAATATACCCCGCTACCGGCTTTAGGCAATTTGTAGAACAAATTAATCGATATAGCGACACCCAGAATACCTGTGATCAGTAAAAAGAAACGAGCCGCTTTTCGCTTCAACCATATCCATAACAGGCAGACAATCACACTTAAGAATGGTATTGAAAAAACCACATAAGCAGTATATTCAGATTCTTTATTCTTTGAAAAGAATTTAATAAAATTAGTGGTTTTAGTCACCCCCTGCTGAAAACCGGGAATATCCCATCCTGTTTTTTTGAGAAGCCCCCAGTCAAGCCAAGGTAAAAAGAAGGCAATAATAAGGAGTATCGCGAACACCATCTCTATGGAGATGTACCTGTTTAATTTATGCATATCTATAATTCTATTTCGTCTGCTGATATATAGCCGCGTGTAATACAATAAAAGATGAGTCCCGAAACGGTTTTAATCCCTAGCTTAGCCGTTATATTCTTCCGGTGGGATAATACCGTATTCAAGCTTATATTGAGCTTGTCGGCAACCTCCTTGTTTAAAAACCCCAAAGCGACAAGACGCAGTACATCTAATTCACGCTGCGATAATGGCTGGGTTCTGTTCTCTCTAAGGGCATGGCTGACGGCAATTAACTCCTGAAAATCTTCTAATCCCGATTCTGAAAGGTCTTCAACCATCGGCCTTAATATCTTTTCTCTGATCCGGTTATGTTTTTCCAAATCCTTTTGAAAACTATCAATGGTAAAAATAACAGCATAACACATATTCTCATTGAAGTTCCCCGATATATGCTTTATAATTATACTTTTAAGATCGGTAAGCAATGCCAGGGATGCATTCCCTTTTACCATTCCCTGTTCTATCTGTCCTATCAGTTCACCCTTAAACTCATCAAATAAACGGTTTATCAACTTTAATTGAGAGTTGTTCGGATCACTCATCGACAGGAATGCTTTCAAATGTTTTTCCAAATTGTGCAATTGTGCATGAATCAAATAAGCATCAGTCTGTTTAATATAATTTACAACAAGCTCAATATCGAACTTCTGAAGTTTCTTCTCCGGAAAATATTCTTCATTTAGGAAAGTATTCAGAATAACCAAGAAGAAATCACTGTTTATCCGGGCAGATAAACATATCTCACCAATAGTTTGGTCTCCCAATCCCAGCTTTATCCCAAATCTGTTAATGACAGGAATTAGCTGGTGATTTTCTTCTATAACTTCGGATAATATGGATGATGCATCTAGGAAAAACATTTGTTCTATTTATTTTAAGCAAAAATACATATTATTTGAAAATAAATTATGGCTTTGCTTTAAAAACAGCATCTCAGGTAGTCTTATAATAATATTCCAAATATTTATTCATATATATTATAAA
>BNXH01000189.1 GCA_025999435.1 Bacteroidia bacterium
GTTATAAAAAAAGAATATTATTAAACCAATAATCTATTAAACCTGCGATGAAAGTGAATATAAAGACCATACTTATAAGTTGCGTTTATTTAGCCTCAGTGAGTTTACAGGCAACCGTCAAATTACCTCATGTCTTTTCAGACAATATGGTCTTACAAAGAGATAAACCCATAAAATTATGGGGATGGGCTGATAAAAACGAAACGGTTGAGATCAGCTTTATTAATCAGATAAAGAAAGTAAAAGCCGATAAGTACGGAAACTGGTCTTTATTTTTAGATCAGGTTTCTTTCGGGGGGCCTTATACTCTGAAAATAAAAGGAAAGGATAATAGTATTTCTTTACGGAATATATTGATTGGAGACGTCTGGTTTTGTTCAGGTCAGTCTAATATGGAAATGCCTGTTCACGGTTGGAGTTCGGTATATAATGACGAAGAAGAGATAAAGAATGCTGGATATCCTCAAATAAGGGCCTTTAATGTAGCCAGAAATATGAATACCGAACCGGAAAGTGACTTTAACGGAACCTGGACTGTTTGCTCATCCCAGACCGTAGCAAGCTATTCTGCGGTAGGATATTTCTTTGCTCGGAAATTAAATAAAGAACTAAATATACCTATCGGAATAATCAATTCTTCCTGGGGAGGAACAGAGATTGAATCCTGGATAAGCGCTGATGCCTACCGAAAGCTTCCGGAGCAAATTCAAGATAAATACAAAAATATAAAAATCACAAACTTAGATCAGTTTGTTAAAGATAATGAAGTGAATAAAGCTTTATATCTTGATGCAATAAATAACGATCCCGGCACAGTTAATAAATGGTTTACCCCTTCGACAGATATTTTTTCTTGGAACAAAATGCAAATACCCCAGGCTTGGGAGAACGTATTGGGGGATATTGACGGGGTTGTATGGTTCAGATATAATTTCACCTTACCCGGAAATGAAGAAGGGAAAGCCGCAGCTATACAGTTGGGAACCATTGACGACGATGATGTCGTATGGATAAATGGAGTAAAGGTTGGAGAAACTCAGGGCTATGCAACAAACCGGTTATATAATATTCCCCGGGGGATATTGAAAGCCGGGCAGAACGTAATTGTGATAAAAGTTTCCGACCATTCGGGTGGAGGAGGAATTTATGGAAATCCGGATAACCTATACCTAAAGACGGCGGATGGAAAATATTCCTTATCAGGAGAGTGGTCGTATAAGGTCGCCGTTACAAACGCGGAATTCAATTATATTAATATTTCTCCCAACATGCGTTATGCTTTATTATACAATGCAATGATAAATCCGGTTATTCAGTTCCCAATCAAAGGCGCTATCTGGTATCAGGGGGAAAGCAATGTGTCTCAAGCTTTTAATTATCGTATCCTGTTTCCGGCTATGATTAACGATTGGCGATCGAAGTGGGGATATCAGTTTCCTTTTTACTGGGTACAGTTGGCAAACTATATGAGTAAAGATAAAGTGCCGCAAAAGAGTGAATGGGCTAGCCTGCGAGAGGCTCAGACCCAGACTTTATCCTTACCTGAAACAGGCCAGATTATTACAACTGATATAGGTGATGCGGATGATATTCATCCGAGAAATAAACAAGATGTGGGACTACGCCTGGCTTTAATCGCACTGAATAAGACTTACGGTATGGATAGCATAATATGCTCCGGGCCAACTTTCAAATCAATGAATATTATTGGGAATAAAGTAAATAT
>BNXH01000190.1 GCA_025999435.1 Bacteroidia bacterium
ACATAATATAGCCCAATGGCAACGCCTTGGGTGGGAAAACGAAATCCCCTGAAACCGCGCCCTGTAAGGGCAATATAAGATTTTGCAATATTTTTTGTCATGTACTATGCATTTTAAACACTCAATTCGTTTTTTACTTTCTGGATTGCTTCGGGCTGTCGCCCTCGCAATGACGTACAACAGTTATCAGTAAACAGTTATCAGTAAACAAACTACTACTTTGATCTCTATTTTTTTAACTAAAAAGTAACAAACTCCTCACTCATTCTTTAATTTGCTAATTTTCAAATTTGCTAATTATCAAATTATCTATTATAGATAAAACTAACGCCGAACAATGTTTCACTTCTCATTTATCCGGATATTTTGTCATTGTTTGAGCATTTCCAGCAAATCGTTTTCGCCAATAATTGTTATACCTAAACTTTTTGCTTTTTCTAATTTTGCGGGGCCCATATTATCACCCGCCAATACATAACTTGTTTTTGCCGAGATAGAGCCGCTATTCTTCCCTCCGTTCTGTTCTATCATAGCTTTATATTCATCACGGGAATGCTTCTCGAATGTTCCGCTTATGACAATAGATAGACCTTTCAATTTATCGGTTTGCAGGGACGTTATTGTTTCACTCAATTCAAATTGGATACCGAATCCACGTAGCTTGTTTACAACTTCTATATTGCTCTCAATACTAAAATGCTTTACAATACTTTGTGCTATACGATCGCCAATTTCGTCTACTTGTATCAATTCTTCGACTGGTGCAGCCATAAGCTTGTCTATGCTTGTAAATGCGTGAGCTAATTTTTTAGCTACAGTTTCGCCGACATAACGGATACCAAGTGCATACAATACCCTCTCATATGGTACAGAAACAGAATTGTGAATACTTTCTATCAGGTTTTTGGCGCTTTTTTCCGCCCATCGCTCCAAACGGGAAACGGTTTGCCAATCGAGGATATATAAATCCGCAACATTTTTCACCAGGTTTGCCTTATATAAGAGATCCACAGTTTCCGAACCACATGTAATATTCATTGCTTTGCGGGTACAGAAATGCTCTACACGACCTTTCACCTGTGGAGGACATGATGTATCGTTTGGACAATAGTAGATAGCCTCACCTTCATCTTTGACCAACGGTGTACTGCACTCAGGGCAATTCTTTATAAATTCGATTTTCTGGTCAAAAATATTACGCTTGGAAGTATCTACACTTGTTATTTTAGGTATAATTTCCCCTCCTTTTTCTACATATACCTGATCGTTGATATGCAGATCCAGAGAATTTATATATTCCTCATTATAAAGAGATGCTCTTTTCACCGTTGTGCCTGATAATTTAACAGGCTTCAAATTCGCTACAGGTGTCACTGCACCGGTTCTGCCCACTTGATATGATACAGATTCGAGTGTTGTAACAGCCTGCTCTGCCTGAAATTTAAAAGAGATAGCCCAGCGGGGAAACTTGGAGGTATAACCCAGATTCCGTTGTTGGGTAAGCGAGTTTACTTTCAGTACGATGCCATCGGTAGCCACAGGCAGGTTTTTCCTTTCTATGTCCCAATAGTTTATGTAATCGAGAATTTCATCCAATGTCCTGCACTTTCTTGTGGCATCGGATATTTTAAACCCCCATTCCTTAGCTTTCATCAGATTTTCATAGTGCCCGTCGGTCGGAAGATTCTCA
>BNXH01000191.1 GCA_025999435.1 Bacteroidia bacterium
CTTCCAAAGGATCTTCGTTATATACTTTCTTTACTTCGTAATCTCCTTGCGAAAGGCGGACACATTTACCTTCTATAAGGTCTATTGCCGGGATAATTTCTATCATTATTAAAATAACGTTACAAAAAGATAATCGCGTAAAGATAAGCAAAAGTGGCGGGGTTTACTCTCTTCATTGACATATAAATCATCTATTTGCCCTCTGGAAAATAATAAATATGATAATAACGAAACAGTAACTTCTTCCCGGAAAAACGGATATGACTATATTGTGATGGAAAAAATATTGTAAAACACCTTAACCATTCCTATCCCGCTTTTTAACCCTGACTACATCGCCTGCATCCGGCGTCAGTTTGGTAAACCCATAAAGGGAGAGAAACCCTAATATCCCCACAAAGATGAAAGCCAGACGAAAATCTGCGACAGAATAATGGTCCGTGCTTCCATTTATAACATTTGAAAAACGAAGGAAAACGGCTCAGTCGATGCCTCAACGTGGGGAAAGTGTAGACCGCGAGAAAATGCGGGAACAAATCCAGAAAAATCAAAAGGAAAGGGATGAAGCTATAAAAGCTTTACTTACAGAAGAACAACAGAAGAAATACGATGAAATTCAGAAAGAGATGCAAGGTCGGATGAGAGATCGAAGGCGCTAGAATTTCATTAGAGATGTATTTTATAATTGGATGGTATATGATTTGCCATCCAATTTTTGTTTACCGGAGTTCTATATAAAAAAAACAGTTAGATTTTTAGCCTTATTTTCGCTTTCATTAGTAGCCATGCAATGCCTATGATAGCCAGTGAAAACAGTAGCGATTTGATTATTCCTGCTATACCGGTCATCATCCATGCAGGATAGTTTAATCCTATTATTGTCTGCAAACTATACCATGCATAAGGAATAATATAACAGGTAAGCGTTACGGTACCTGCCGGCTTTATGATGTGAAACCAGTTACTTTTTCCTTTAATGTCTGTGAGCCGGAAAACAAAAGCAAACAGTGGAAAGAAAATAGCGCAACAATAGAAAAACCAGGTGGGAGTAGCTTGTATTTTAGAGATGATCCAAAACTGGTGGGTTATAATTGCTATTATTAGAGAAACAATGCCTATAGCAGCCATTACAATAAAAAAAACGCTTTGGCTCCTCTTTATTTGCATATTTTCTCATAAATGTTCCTGCCCATACTCCGGCCATGCCGAACGCATACAGAGTAGCCTGGCTTGGTATTTGGTCTATTAACGGCCATCCTTTGAATGTGCCGGAGGCAGATAAAAGAGATAAAGTAATCAGAATGATCAAAGCAATAGAGTTGTATAAAAGATTCTCCCGTGTGATAAGGTATATACTTGCACTGAGAACGTAGGTCCAGCCGATCAGTCCTAAAATACCCCACCATCTGGGAGCAAAATCTTCACCGTTTTTTCGTTCAAATATTACAAACAGATATACCAGAATTATTACACCTGCAATTTTCATCGCTATGAATAAGTTATCCTTCCAGTCATCGGTTTTTGGGTATACGCTCCATATTAGGAAGAATGCTAATGCCATTAACAGCATGAAGGCAGAAGAAGTCATGCCCGTCTCAACAGGATCGAGTTGGCCTATATTTACTGTGAATAATCCCATGATTAGAAGAGCCAGTGTGCGCCAGAAAATATGCCCGCCTATTTTGATC
>BNXH01000192.1 GCA_025999435.1 Bacteroidia bacterium
TTTCGGTAAACAGGGAAGGTAATAAATGGTCGCGCCAATGGCTGAAAGCGAATTCATCGTACATGAACCAGTTCCCTTTCATTTTTGACGGAACATTGCGATACAATGTTTTTCTTGAAAAAGAAGCTGATCGGGGTGAACAATATCCTGAGTTTTTGGATAAGATTCTGGCCAAAAAGGAGGATGGTTGGCAAGCAGGATTGAGTCACAACGGTAAACAACTTTCAGGTGGAGAAAAACAATTAGTTACGCTTGCGCGAATGATGCTACATCCGAGACCGGTAGCAATTTTAGACGAACCCACCGCGAATCTGGATACCGGTACTGTAGAAATTATTCTTCCGCAAATTATAAAATTGGCTGAAGATAGATTGGTTATTATTGCCTCACATGAGAAAATATTCGATACTGTCGCTGATATAACCGTAAACTTAAATTGGGGAGAACAAATGAGTTATGAATAAATTTATCGTAAAAAACATATTACAACCCTTAACAGGCAGATGGTTACGGGGTATTTCTCTGTTGTTGTTATGGACAGTGGCATTCATTGGCCTTCCTGCTATTTCTGGATGGTTTTTGGCAATTTGTAGTGTTGTGTTTGTTACTGCAAATTCTTTGTTTTCATATTTGATACCATCCGCTATCATCCGTTTATTCGCGATATTGCGTACAGTTACAAGGTATTTCGAGCGGTTAGAGAATCACAAAACCACACTCGAAGCCCAGCAAAGCCTGCAATTGAAAATATTTCAATCAGTTGCCGGATTCCCTTATTTTAAAAAGCAGGTCAATAACAATTCGGCGTTGCTCGAAAACAGTACATATGGTATAGACCAGATATTGAATCATATTCTATTATGGCTCTTGCCGTTCACAGTATTGATACTTTCACTCAGTATCTATTTTTTCTTTCTGATTGTATTCTCACAGGTCATAGCCGTCGAATTTTTAATTTCGTCTGCTATTCTCCTGTTTATTGTGCCGCAATTAATTTTTCAAAAAAATAAAAAACTTTACGAAGAACTAAAAGTTTGCCGTGAAGAGAATAATCATGCGCTCATCCAAAGTTTCAGAGGCCGGATAGAAATTTCGAAATACGATCTGACGGGGAAAGCCATTGTCCAGTATGAGCAGAAATTGTTAGAGATCGAACGATTGGAAAACAAACTGCAAGCTAATTCATTTTGGTTGCAGCTGATAGCCGGACTCGGATTTAGTTATATTGCCATATTCTTGCTTTGGAATTCAGGTAATTACGAGATAGATACTCCGACAGCAATTGGACTATTTTTCGGTATCATGGCGCAAGCCGAATTGTCAGAAATGCTTTTCTCCGGAAAATCGGAAAAAAGTTCGGTGACACACCAGATTAGAGATATTGACGCGATTATTAAGCAAGGAGAAAAACCTGTTGAAACAGTTGAAGTTCATTCTTGTCTGGAAAACCTGAGTTTAAAGAATATATCTGCTAAAGTTCCCGAAACATCTGTGCGTACTAACAAAGTATCGTTAGAGATAAAGAAAGGGGACTGGATTGCGCTCTTTGGGGAAACAGGAAAGGGGAAAACCACTTTGTTGAACAGTCTTTTTTATCCGGAGTACCGATTGGATGGTTCATTTATATGGAATGGCAATACGGAA
>BNXH01000193.1 GCA_025999435.1 Bacteroidia bacterium
TTCAGAATTAAATTCTGAATTGACGTTTTTTCAAAATCAGTGCCTGGGGGACAGGAAATAGATAATATAGCATCTTTCAGATTAATATAGAAGTTAGAGGTCGAATTACTTTCCGCAATTCTCAAAGAAAAACTGTATGTACGGAATTCTGTTTGTGGTGAAAATTTTAATCTATCACTATTCTTTTCGATTAACGAAATAAGCCGGGGACGCATTTCCTCTATCGTTTTTTCTATGTATGATATAGTCACAGACGGAGGATGCGTGAGCTGGAGATAACCATCTTTTTTTCTGACAATTATCTTACGGGCACGACCATTCTTGACGAGCCTTATTTCTCCCAGTTCCTTATCATTAATAATCATAACCTTATATAAAAAAAGCTTAACCAATATCAGTTAAGCTTCTCGTATTTAATTCCTCAGTTTTTATTTTAACTTATGGTTTTCTTTTATGAAAGCTTCAAGAGCGGCAGTCATAGATGTAATCCCCGGTAAGGGAGCTTCACAATCAAGCCTCAACCCCGCGTCACGCACAGCTTTTGCAGTAGATCCGCCAAACACGCCTATGGCTTTTTCCCCTTGTTCAAAATTCGGGGCGTTTTTAAATAAAGAGACTATACCTGCGGGACTAAAGAAAATCAACATATCATAAGACAATACCTCTTCTTCGGTAAATTCGTTGCTCACTGTTCGATACATAATAGATTTTGTATAATCTACTTTCTTTTCATCCAGCACTGATGTCAAATCCTCGGTATGTACATCTGATACAGGAACCAAGAATTTTTCCTTGTTATGTTTGGTCAAAGCAGAGGACAAGCCATCCATTTTGCCTGTTGTACTGAAAAATATTTTACGCTTCCTGTATACAATGTATTTCTGAAGATATAGGGCTACAACTTCAGAAATACAGAAATATTTCATTGTTTCCGGCATTGTGATCCTAAGTTCCTCACACAATGCAAAAAAGTGATCGATTGCAATTCTCGCTGTAAATACAACCGCAGTATAATCCTGTATATTAATACGCTGTTGTCTGAAATCTTTAGCATCTAAGCCTTCGACTCTGATAAAAGGGCGGAAATCCAGCTGTAAATGATATTTTTCAGCAATATCATAATACGGCGACTTCTCTGTAGAGGGCGCCGGTTGCGATATCATAATATTCTTTATCTTTAAAGCCATAATATGGTAAATATATCGGTTCTATATAAATAAATCAATCCTGTTGATAAAAATATATATGGTAATATTTCGAAAGTGCAAAGGTATGCAATCAAATACAAAAAGTTAAATTTTTGATTAACAAAAAAGATTATTATTTGATAAAAAAGTGTTATTTGGACTACAAGAAACATTAGAAGCATGAGCACTAGAATCTCTAAATGGTAATAATTGGAATATATAAGCAACAACGTAGGAATAAAATATAATATCCCTAATATCTCGAGACCAACGACAGAAATCCTCCGCCATGCCCTCATGAGTTTCTGCTGATCGAATATGTAGCCGATAATTTTATAAATAAAGTCTTTAGCTCCCAGGAAAAGACCTATTACCAGAATAAAAGTAATAACGGTGAGAAAGGGTGTATGAACTACTTCCGGCGAATCATATTCGATAAACACGTCATACAC
>BNXH01000194.1 GCA_025999435.1 Bacteroidia bacterium
ATAAGAGCGGCAAATTTTAGAGTATATAAAATGCCGGAAACTTATCAGACGGCAGTAGATACAACAAGATTTTTCCCTGTCAATTTTTGAATATCCCGAAGCATAGTATTCTCTTCTTTCGAACAGAATGTCAGAGCTGTCCCGCTATTACCCGCTCGTCCGGTACGACCGATGCGGTGTACGTATGTTTCGGGTACGTCGGGCAGGTCATAGTTGATAACTAACTCCAGCTGATCGACATCTATCCCTCTGGCTGCTATATCAGTAGCAATAAGTACCCGTGTTTTATGCGATTTAAAATTGCTTAACGCACGCTGGCGTGCATTTTGCGATTTATTTCCATGTATTGCTTCACTGCCGATACCTGCTTTGCTCAAAATACGTGCAATCTTGTCTGCCCCATGTTTAGTGCGGGAGAATACCAAGACCGATTGTTTTTTATCTTTCTTCAGTACATTGATCAACAAATCCTTCTTCTCCTGTTTCTCTACAAAATAGATATATTGTTCTATTGTATCTATTACAGAAGAAGTCGGTGTCACTTCCACCTTAAGAGGATTTCGTAAAATGGAACGGGATAATGAAGCTATAGCCGATGGCATAGTGGCCGAAAAGAATAGTGTTTGCTTTTCTTTAGGCAACTTCGGTAGCAAGCGTTTTATATCATGGATGAATCCCATGTCCAGCATCCGGTCGGCTTCGTCTAACACAAAATGACGGACAGCATTCAAACTGACATATCCTTGGTTCATCAAGTCCAGTAATCGTCCCGGAGTAGCAACCAATATATCTATTCCTGCCTTAAGTTCATTTACCTGGGCAGCTTGTTTTACTCCTCCATAAATCACACAATGGCGGATTCCTGTATACCGGGTATATTCGTTCAGGCACTCGTTTATCTGAATAGCCAACTCACGTGTTGGCGTCAATATCAAAGCTCTTATTTCTCTTTTCTTTCCATTATATATTATCTGTTATTTGGAAGCACCTTGGTTGTCTTTCATGTAATTCAGTGGCTATGCTTTAATCTATTTGGCTATAAGGCTCATAAAATAAGCGTAGATGTCTTATGCTTCTTTTTGGTGCTAAATACTTATGTTTTAGGCACGAGATATAAAATAAGGAATTTAAATAAGCTTCCGGTAGGGGTTCCCTTGATTATTGCGGCGAATCACCAAAGCTTGTATGATATTACAACTATTGGCTGGTTTATGCGGAAGGTACATCCTAAATTTATCAGTAAGGTTGAGCTGGGTAAAGGGATTCCCAGTATTTCATACAACCTGAATCACGGAGGTTCGGTACTTATCGACCGAAAAGACCCGAAACAATCTTTATCGGCCATAAAGGAAATAGCTCAATATGTTGAGACTCACAAACGCTCGGTAGTAATATTTCCCGAAGGTACAAGGAGTAAAACCGGAAAGCCAAAGCCATTTGCCGAAAATGGACTGAAGATACTTTGCAAGTATGCCCCATCAGCTTATATGGTTCCTGTGTCGATCAACAATTCATGGAAAATGACAAAATGGGGTTCTTTTCCTTTGGGTATAGGTAACAAGCTCGAATTTATAATTCATGATCCTATTCCCGTAAACAGCATGCCTTTTTCTGAAATCTTTGAAAAAACAGAACAGG
>BNXH01000195.1 GCA_025999435.1 Bacteroidia bacterium
GGCGCGGACTTCCAGTGCTTGTTGCACAACAACAGGGGACGTCTGCGCGAGCGGCTGTCAACAGTCATCAGTCATCAGTCAACATTTTCAAATTTTCAAATTCACTAATTGTTTTTCATCGGACGCATTTCCAACTTAATATCTGTTCCTTTCAGAGCCTTCTCGATTTTTGCTTGGTCAAACTCTGACATATGATACGGATAGAGAATCTTGGGTGATACTTTTTTCGCCGCATCAATAAACATTTCGTCAGACATGGTATAAGGAAGGTTTTTCGGCATAAAGGCTATGTCTATAGTACCTTTCAACTTGTCCATTTCCGGAATGTTTTCTGTATCTCCCGCGATGTATACCCTTTTGTCTCCGAAAGTTATAATATAGCCATTACCTCTGCCTTTAGGGTGGTATGCTTCACCATCAGGTTTTTTGTTCACCATGTTATAAGCAGGGACAGCGTCGATATGCAGAGATTCCCAATGAGAATGATCTCCGTTAATCATAACATCGCCATATCCTAAAATCTCATTGCAAACTTTAGATACAATGAAATGCGTATCAGCTTTTTTTATGGCGTTAATAGCAACAGTATCCAGATGGTCGCCATGCTCGTGCGTTAGAATAATGAGGTCGGCTTTAGGCAGTTTCGTATAGTCTGCAACTTTAGAGTACGGATCTACTTGGATTATCTTTCCTTCATATTCGAACATCAGTGATCCGTGTCCAACCAATGTTACTTTCAGCGGCCCCTTATTTGTTTCGTAAACATCGGCTTTTATATATTCCTGTGCCATATTCAGAGAATCAGAACTTTTTTTTTCTGCTTTTGCACTATTGGCCTTATTCCCGCAAGCTACAAAAACAAACAACACTGCAATAATTGATAATAACGTTTTTTTCATAAGCTTTGTTTTGTTGAAAATCAGTTTAATTGTCCGGTATCTATATCTTTTACATACAGTTGTATATTCGATTTTCCGTTGTGAACATTTTCTTCCAGCGTATAGCATATATCGAAAGGCTCACCGTTTTTTACTCTTTCATAAGAATCGCTTTGACGAAAGGCAATCCCGTTTACAGGGGTTATAACGGTTTTATCTATCATTTCTAGTTTCAGATGCACATTATCTTTGCCTACTATCTTGCTGGTACCATAATCTTGTACATCACATGTGACAAATATTGGGTTCAGATTTTCGGGGCCAAAAGGCGCGAAAGATTCCAGCTCTTCTATAAACTTATTGTTTATCTCCCTGAATGTGAGTTGAGCATCAATATTTATCTGGGGACGCATCATTTCGGGCGCTATCATCTTCAAAGACAATGCTTCGAAACGTCTCTTAAATTCGTCCAGATTTTCTTCTTTGAGAGACAATCCGGCGGCATACGTATGACCTCCGAAGTTCTCGAGAATATCTTTACATGCTTCTATGGCTTTATAGACATCGAATCCCATTACCGAACGAGCCGAACCGGTAATCATACCTTGTGATTTGGTAAGTACAACAGCCGGACGTAAATGCTTTTCGGTCAGCCGGGAAGCGACTATCCCTATAACTCCCTTATGCCATGTTCCGTTGTATATGACAATGCTTTTCTTACTTTTCATATCCATATTTTGGTCTATGAAAAGAATCGCCT
>BNXH01000196.1 GCA_025999435.1 Bacteroidia bacterium
TACTAATACATATTTTTATAAACAAAAGGCTTGCCAAAATCTTAGATTCTCTTGTTCTGCCATTTACCGCGCAAAAGATACAAAACAGAAAATATCAACAATGGTCCCCAATAAAAATACTCCACCGTCCAGCACCAAGTGACAGACATCTGTTTGTAAACCACAATTGTCACCATAGCAATTATATAAATCGCCATAGTAATCATTTCAAGAATAAGGGCTATCCGAGTATTTCCTGTTCCCGAAATAGAATTGAAAGCAACTATACTAAGCGCCGATATAGGAAGAGAAAATAGAAGTACAATCAAAGGGGCCACAGTATCTTTTATTAATGAAATCTGATCCTGAGGAGCTATAAACGATATCCAAAACTCAGGAGCAACAAGTGTAGCGGCAATCATTATAACAACAATACCCAGATTAAGCAATGCCACCTTTTTAATAAGAGGCAATACGCCCTTTACATTCCCCATTCCTATAGTATTGCCAACCAATGTATTTGCGGTAGTAGCCAAAGCGCTCATCGGAATAAAGTAAACCATATAGAAACTACGGACCAGATTGGTTATCTTCAAATCATCTTCCGAATGCTGTTCTATTGCCATAAAGAACAAAAACCAGGTAGACATGGATATGATATACTGCATCATTGTGAAAGATGAAATATGAAGAATACTTCTTATAATTTTGAAGTTAAACTTCATTTTCATAAAGCCATATTTCTTAAAATCGACTGTGGCAAAAGTATATATAGCAAAAAATAAAACTGATGCTATTTCAGACAATACAGCAGCGATTGCAGCACCTTCGATTCCCAGTTTTGGAAAGCCGAAGTTACCAAATATCAACAGGTAGTCTGCGATAATATTTACAACAGCCATAGTAATAGCATTGTATGTCAACACCTTTGTTCGTGCAATCCCTACATAAAATGCCCGAAACATGACATTGATGGCAGCAAAGAAAAATCCATATATCCGCCACGACAGATAAGCCTCTGTGGCAGCATATACTTTAGGCGATTTCATAAACATCGACAAGACATTTTCTGCCAGAAAACCGGACAAAAAGAATAGGATGAGAGCAAATGCTTGTAGAAAAATAATTCCCTGAATAACGATACTGCCTATTTTATCGTAATTTTTTTCTCCATTGCGACGGCTAATCATGATCTGCCCGCCAATACTGAAACCGAAGCATACTGTAAATATGGCAATATAATAAATACCGGCCAACCCCGATGCACTTTGGTAAATACCGGCAATACCCAGCTGTCCCGGGTCGGAAACGTGACCGAGGAAAAATGTCCCTGTAAGTTGTACTATATTTTGGGCAAGCAAACCTAACATAATAGGCAAACTTACCTTCCATATATCCTTATACGAATATGCCATTGAAATTTAGCTATAACGATGTATAGCTCTTTTTAATGAAATCTTTATTTTACCAGTTTGTTAGTCTTTGTGTCGGGAAAGGCTACCCATGGTTTAAAAACTTTAGCCTCTTCAAATTCCATTTGGGCATAAGACATGATAATAACAATATCTCCGGGTTGAACAAGTCTGGCCGCAGCGCCATTAAGGCAAATAGCCCCCGAGCCTCTCTCACCTTTTATTATATATGTTT
>BNXH01000197.1 GCA_025999435.1 Bacteroidia bacterium
GTATATTAAGCGTACTGCTTCAGGCATGGTACAATGTGGAATATCTTTTCACGGTGAGTGAGAAGGTGTTCGACCCTCCTCCGAAAGTAAAATCGGCCGTTGTGAAACTGGTAAGGAACGAACGGCAGACATTGAGTTGCGACGAAAAGTTGTTTAAGACCGTTGTGAAAACGGGATTCAACCAGCGACGGAAAACCTTGCGCAATTCGATGAAACCTTTGCTTGGGAAAGAGTGCGAGGCCTTTAACGACCCCATATTCGGGGAACGACCCGAGCGGCTCTCGGTTGCAGATTTCGAAAAGCTGACCAACATCGTGGCGGCTAACCTGCCCGGGAGAGACAGAGAGAAGAAATAGAGTACACACGCACTTAAAAAAGGAGCGCTCATGTCAGAAGTAAAACTATACTATCACAAAGACAATATAATAAGATTGAGCCGCAGCATAGAGTTTTTGAAAACAACGCCTATCAAAAACTTTTTGTGGATCGACCTCAATAACGTAGACGAAGAAATAGAGCTCGAACTCGAAGACTATCTGAAGATATACATTCAGGAAGAGGAAGAAATGGTAGAGATCGAGATGTCGTCGCGATATATGGAGACGGCCGATTCGCTGGTGGTAAACTCCAACTTTCTTTTGGGAAATTTCGAACGCGAGCCGGTTTCCTTCATCATGAAGAACAATATATTGATTACCGTTCGTGGCGAAGATCTGAGTTCTTTTCAGGAAACGGCAAAAAAGATATTTGGCAATCCCCGAAACTACCCTACCGGATACCATGCCTTTATGGCAATCCTTGAAACACGGGTAGAAATAGACGCCGACATGGTGGAGGATATGACTTCGCAAATTACCACTCTGAGTAACAGTATCAGTATAAAGGAAGCAGACGAAGAGTTCTTGATGGAAATAAAGAACTTGCAGGAAAAAACCATGATGCTTCGCGAAAATATCATAGACAAACAGAGAGTGGTAACAAGCTTGTTAAAGAGCGAACTCATGCCGAAAGAACTGCACGGAAGAATCACAATACTGATAAAAGACATCAACTCGCTGCTCGAGCATACCCGATTCAGCTTCGACCGCCTCGACTACTTACAGGATACCTTCCTCGGGTTCGTTAACATTGAACAGAACAAAATCATTAAAATGTTTACCGTGATCTCGGTAATATTCATGCCCCCTACCCTCATCGCCAGTATTTATGGGATGAACTTCGGGGATAATATGCCTGAACTTAGCTGGGAATACGGCTACGCGTTTTCTATCGGACTGATGATAGCGGCCGTTGCCATCATCCTCTTTTACTTCAAGAAGAAAAAGTGGCTGTAGCATAGAATTTACTGTCGCATGCCACCCCGGCCAAAGGGAAGAGCTGTTAAGTTCTCCCCTTTACCCTGCTATATTTTGCTGTCATCCTGAGTGGGACGAAGGATCTCCCTCTATTAAGGAGATGTTTCCTGTCGTCAACATGACAAAGAGAAAGAAAAAATTCTTTTCAATGGCTCGTCATTGCGAGGGCTTAACCCGAAGCAATCCAGAAATAAGCAACTGGATTGCTTCACTACGCTCGCAATGACGAAAGAGTTTGATAC
>BNXH01000198.1 GCA_025999435.1 Bacteroidia bacterium
AATAGTTGTTTCCATGTTTATTCCATATATATATGCACCTTCTCCGTTTTTGCGTGTCATAATTGTGTTGCCTGCTGCATCTTTACCTGTTTCTTCCAAAATGAATACTCTGTTGATTTTGTTATAGAATCCTTCAAGAAGAAAATAAGAATATACTTTTTCATTGAAAAAAGTAAAATCAAGTCCCCCATTTACAGCATTTGAATATTCTCTTTTTAGATTTTCCCCGAGTACAGTAATGGTAGCAGCTCCTCCTATGACAGGTATGTCGAGGTCGGAAGCTATAATCTCAGGTGCGCGGTATCCCATAGAATAAGAAGCCCGTAGATTTGTACTTTCACTTACTTTATACCTGATACTACTACGTGGTACGATATTTATATGATCCAACTTACTATGTTTGTCTGCTCTGATACCAATAATAAAGGAAAGAAGATCATTCCGCCATTCATTTTGAGCGTAAAGGCTGCTTACATTGATTATCTGTTTGATGTTCCTGCTATGAATGGTGTCATGCAGATTGGTATATTCCTGTGTAAAACCTACTGTGAACTTAGCCGGCATAAAAAGGAGCTTATCCGTATTTATCTCATACCTGACCGTACCTGTAGCAGCTAATTCGGAGGTATTACCATAGCCATTAGGGTCATAACCTCCTCCGTAATAGCTGTCTCTACCTGTCCGTTGTACAGATGTATTTACTGTCAGCTTCTTTTTACTATCTTTACTAAAGCGGCTGTAGCCTATTCCTCCGGAGTGAATTCTGTAATCAGTTGTTTCAGCAATCATGGCTTCATGGGGTGGACGGTTCATATTGTCTCCTCCTCTTCTATACTCAGATATATGGTGATATTCTAATGTGATTTTATCACGTAAGCCGGGTTTATTAAAGGCTCTGAATCCTAAAGATGACGCTCTGTTTTTTCCTATTTCGGAAAATCCGTCACCATTGGCATCCCAAGGATTCCGGTTGCGCATATTAGCAAATAAAGAAATTCCGGAGGACTTAGTCCTATCTATAAAAGATGTATTGAGGGAAAGGGTATTATCAGCAGATTTTCCATCTATCAGAGACATATTGTATTTGGCCTGGTAAGAATTTTTTTCCGGCTCTTTGGTTATTACATTAATAATTCCTCCGATAGCATTCGCTCCAAATAGTATAGAACCTCCTCCGCGGACTACCTCTACTTCCTCTATCATGTTAGCCGGTAATTGTTCCAATCCATACATTCTTGAAAGGGATGTGAAAACTGGTTGTCCATCGATCAGGATCTGAGAGTATTGCCCTTCCAAACCATTTATTCGAACTTCCTGTGTTCCACAATTTTGGCAATTGGTTTCCACCCTTAATCCCGGCATATAGTTTAATCCTTGAGATAAGGTTGTGGAATTTGTGGCCTCGAAAGTTTTTGTGGTGAGTTGATTCACAACTACCGGAGAAATTTTTCTGTTTAAGGCTCTAATGGAGGCAGTTATAGCTACTTCTTCAAGTTGTTGGCTTTCCGGACTTATATACAGTGTCACATTGTTTGGCCCTTTATTGATAGTAACTTCTTGTTT
>BNXH01000199.1 GCA_025999435.1 Bacteroidia bacterium
CTAGAGAAAAATTATGTTTTCAGACACCTTCTAATATATTTTATGCATCTTTGAACTAAATTGTCGCATTGGGTATTTGAATCTGCGGTCCCGGAATTAATAATTTAAACTTGTATAATCAAGAAATAACATTTATTTTTACTGATAAATCAGAAGTAGCTAGAGCTCAATATCCTGATCTGTTTCGAATTTTAAGTTAAGAGAGATTATTCTTATTCAAAAATCCGGATGCTTTTTGGGCTGCTAGGATAATAAGAAATGTACCACGTCTTTTCCTAAAATTAGAGAACATGGAACTGTTATTTATTCGATGTGTGTGAGTCGTTATTAAAGATTTGTCTAAAAAATGGAATATTCATACTTCTCTTTTTTAGACTTGTTTAATCAAGAACCAATGAATGCTTTGCTGAATCAGAACTTTTTGTTTAAAGACACTGTGGATTATACAAATTTCTACAATAAATATGTGAATGAATTGTATAGCTATGGTATAAGTTTGGGCTTTTCTGATAATATTTGTAAAGATGCCATACATGATGTGTTTTGCAAAATATATGTTAACAAAAATGAGCTTAAAAACATTCATAATATAAAGCATTATCTTTTCAAAAGCCTAAAAAACAGGCTTTTGGATATTTACAGGAGAGATAGGAAAATTACCTTCGACGAAATAGAAGATTATTCTTTTTCTATCGAGATATCCGTGATGGATTCAATTATCGATGAAGAAGAGAAAGAACTGCTCAAGCACAAAGTAGAAGCATTAATGAATACATTGACGAGCAATCAGCGGGAAGCAATATATCTGAGATATATGCAAGAGATGGAATATGAGGAAATAGCCCAAATACTAAATATAACCGCCGAATCTGTGAGGAAACTGGTCTACCGGGGAATAGACAGGCTGAGAGAACAATCCAATCCGGATATTATCATTATTCTATCTGTCTACTTCCATCATCATAATTATTTTTCATAATTATTTTTTCACAAAAATGTCCACAAAAAAAAATCTCGTTCGTCATTTATAAAATGAACGGTGAACGATGGATAAAACCCCTAATTTAAAAAACTTTCTTTTTGACAACGAATTCATAAAATGGAGACTCTTCCGTACAGAAGAATCAGACAAATACTGGTCTGAGTTCATAAAAGAAAATCCTCAATATCAAAGTTATCTGGAATTGGCTATCCGGAAATTTAAAGCCGTTAGACTAAACAACAACTTACTCACACAACAACAAAAAGACGAATTGCTGGATAAGATTATACAAGACTCTGTTTTTAAAATAAAAAGAAAGAGACACATCAAATATTATTGGTCCGCGATCGCATGCATTATTGTACTGGCTATCTCCACAATTTTTATTTACACAAATAAACCTGCCGATCATATTATACAGAACTCGATAGTAGGAGAAACACTTCCATCTAAAGATATCCGGCTCGTTTCAGGAGAAACGGTTGTAGATATAAAACAAAACGCTGAAATACAGCTATCGTCCAAAGGAGTAGCATCTATTGCTGAAGAAGGAGCGGAAGAAGGTACACAGGTCACATCG
>BNXH01000200.1 GCA_025999435.1 Bacteroidia bacterium
TTTAATTTTATGGGTAATTGCCGTTTCTTAAACAGTAATTACCCATTAATAAACAGATAACCAAACTTATTCCGTTGCAGGCTCAGGCCTTGTAGGCCAATAAGGATTCTGATAGATTGGCGAAGATTCGATAGTTGAACCATCGCTTGATGAGAGCAAAAAATGTTCCACCGCAATCGGACTCAGATAATGAGCTTTTCGCCATGTGAATCCGCCATTAATTGCAATCTTTGAGGTTGCATCCACTTCAAGCGGACGTATATACAAACTCTGTGATGGAGATGATACATTAACGCCCGGTTTCAACAAACCGGCTGCATATTCATTTTGCATACCTCCCCACAATTTGAATCCTTCAATATGGTAAGGAGTGGTAATCAACTGGTCTAATGCTCTCCAACGTTTCAGATCCGCCTTTCTTAATCCTTCGGCTAAGAATTCCATACGGCGTTCACGGCGAATACTATACAAAGTAGGGTCTGTTAATAGCACATTGGCAGAATAGGCAGCCCAGTCATTAGGAGCTTCTTTTGTAATGTCAGTCTTGTTGATTGTGTTCGTCTGTATTTCGCTCCAAGTAACAGTCTGACCTTCTGCACGGCTGCGTATTTTAGCCCAATAGTCTTTAGCTGTAGCATCTAAGGTTCCGTTTTTTTCATAAGAAGCTTCGATATAGTTCAGATAGGCTTCCGCCGCTCTGAAAATAATACAACCTGTAGTACTTCCATTATGTTCTGTTAATTGATCGGTTTCAAAGCTGATACCTTTACGTATTGTATAACCTGTTGAATAGCCTGTTTCTTCACCACCATCATAAACAGCTGGATAAGGCTCTAACGGTTGTGTATGCGGAGCGTCGATCGCACCGCCTTTCCAGTAATTGAGTTGTCCCGGAAGTTTGAGGAATAAGCGCAAGCGTCCGTCCCTGTTTTCCACAACATCACTTAAATCGTCATCTCCTTTATAAGCAGCTCCGGCCGCATATACAGGTGTTCCGTCTTCCATCAAAAAATTATCTACATATCCGCGTGTAAGGCCGGTATTGTAACAGCCTTTGTTGGTAGCCATCACCACGTTATGAGTGGTAAGCCCTCTTACATACTGTTTCCAAAAAAGGACTTCCGGGTATCCATTCAGGTTTACATCGCCAAACATTTTAATGTATTGGTTATCTCCATCGGCATTCGATTGAGGCAACACACCACTGTTAGGTGTAAGGTTTATCGCATCCGCTACCAACTTCGCTGCATTAGCCGCTTCGTCAAGGAAGAAAGTAATCTCGTTATCGATACTTCCTTTAGGGAACGTATAGCCCGAGTTGTAATCCTTTGTAGCTCCCGGCCATCCCGTTCCGTTGGGAACAAATGCAGTGCCTTTAAAATACTTCAGCCAAGTACCTTCGTAAAGAGCCACACGCGATTTGAAAAGTAATGCCGCATTCTGAGTAATCCTTGTTTTTGCCGTACCGCCATCACCTGACATCAGTTCGATCGCTTTGTCCAAATCTTCCAGAATGAAATGAGCCACTTCCGTTCTAGGCCTTCTTTTAC
>BNXH01000201.1 GCA_025999435.1 Bacteroidia bacterium
CAGCATCGCTTCAATGAAGATAAATCAGAAGTGTCTTTAATAATCGACACAAAAAAAACAAACTTCACTGTGGACAATGCTATGCGTAAAAAGTTAGGGCAACCTCTTTTGGAAGCTAAAATATACCCTTTGGAAGTAAATATGGATACGATTGGCGTTTGGTCTGAATCCTCTACCAAGAAAGAGAATATTTGGAAATTGGAAGTCGGCGTACCCTTGTCAAAAGGATTTTATATCAGTATGGAAGATTTTTATTTACCAAAAGGGGCTCAACTATTTGCATACAACAAAAATAACTTTGAAAACGCTATCGTATTTAGCCACGAAGACAACCCTAACGGAGGACCTTATTCAATCAAAGATCTGACCGGAGATAATGTTATACTTGAATACGTTGCAAGTAAGAATATTACCGAAAAACCTAAAATACATCTGCTGGATGTAGGATATAAATATTCCGATGAAACAGGGAATATTAGCGGTTTTGGAACTGCTGCTGCCTGCATGATAAATATAAATTGTGCACAAGGTGTAGAGTGGCAAGCTCAAAAGAAAGGCGTAGTCCGTCTAAGGATAAGAAAGACATCAGATGGAGAAAATAACGGAAGTGCATGTACCGGAACCCTAATAAATAATACAAATAACGACCGTACCCCATATATACTGACAGCATATCATTGCTTAGATAATGTTGATATTAGTAACTCCGACAATTTCAGCGTATTTTTCAATTACGAGTCATCCACGTGCGAAAATACAGAGATCAAACCATCGTATAAATTCCATAGAGGGGCGGTTGTAAAAGTAGCCAACCCTATTTCGGGTGGTAGCGATGGCGTTTTGCTGCAATTAACAGGAACAATTCCGGAAGATTGGGATGTCTATTTTAACGGATGGGACAGAAGTAATGCCAATAATGTTACAAGTGGAGCTATTATCCATCATCCGCAAGGAGATGTAAAAAAAATTACCTTGTATGACAAAGCCCCTGCTTCCGGGCAATGGGACAATACCTCTCCACTAAACTCTTTCTGGATTGTATCCTATTCGGAAGGTTCTACTGAAAAGGGTTCTTCCGGAAGTCCTATTTTTAATCAGAATGGTTTAGTTATAGGATCTCTGACAGGTGGAAATAGCAGTTGTTCATTACCCACAGCCTCAGATTTTTATGGTAAGTTTTCATATCATTGGGATAAGTCCAATGACGAAAGTTTACACATGAGTAAATATTTAGACCCAATAAATTCCGGGCAAACAATTCTTCCCGGATTGTACAACAATGGCAACTTGGAGGAAGAGTTGCTCCTGAATAAATCAAATATAAACCTCCTACCCAATTTATCGACTACAATAAATATCCTTAGTGGAAATGGTGATTATACCATCACATCTACCGATAATAGCATTGCGACAACAGAATTATCCGGCGATGTTATTACGGTAAAAGCAATAAAGAGAGGTACAGCCGAACTGACAATAACTGACAAAAAAGAAAAATCTAAGAAAGTAACCTTATATGTTCAAAACAATATAGATATCTCCGTAAAAG
>BNXH01000202.1 GCA_025999435.1 Bacteroidia bacterium
GGGTTCATAGGCGCAAACTTTGTAAAACATATGTTGGCTGCGCATCCCCATGCAAAATTGGTTATTCTCGATGCGCTTACATACGCAGGAAACCTTGGCACACTGACACAAGAACTTAAAGATCCACGCGTTGTTTTCGTAAAGGGCGACATCTGTGACAGAACTGTTACCGAGAAAATTTTCACGAACCATAGAATCGACTATGTCGTAAATTTTGCTGCTGAAAGCCATGTGGATAGAAGCATTGAAAATCCTCAGCTCTTTTTACAAGTTAATATATTAGGAACTCAAAACCTGCTGGATACAGCGAGAAAATTCTGGACAGAAGGCAAGGACGAGAATAATTACCCTATCTGGCGAAAAGGAGTGAAGTTCCTGCAAGTATCCACTGATGAGGTATACGGATCGCTGGGTGAAGAAGGTTATTTTACCGAAACGACACCTCTCGATCCCCGTTCGCCGTACAGCGCTGCAAAAACAGGAGGAGATCTGATAGTACAGGCTTATAGTGAAACGTATAAGATGCCGGTAAATATTACCCGTTGTTCAAACAATTACGGGCCATATCATTTTCCCGAAAAGCTAATCCCGCTTATTATACGTAACATTCTGGATGGAAAACAGCTTCCTGTTTACGGGGACGGAAGCAATGTGCGTGATTGGCTGTATGTGGAAGATCACTGCAAAGCCATAGATGCCGTGCTGCATGGTAGCAGAGCAGGTGAAGTATACAATGTAGGCGGACACAATGAGAAAAGAAATATCGATATAGTGAAATTGGTAATCAAAACCATTCACGATATAATGGAAAGAAAACCTGAATATAGGGAAGTACTCAAAAAGAAAGAAAAAGCCGCAGATGGCTTCATAGACATCAGTTGGATAAACGATGACCTCATTTCTTTTGTAAAAGATCGCCAGGGGCACGACCACCGCTATGCAATCGATCCGACAAAAATATCCGGAGAGCTTGGATGGTTACCGGAAACGGCATTTGATGAAGGCATTGTAAGAACTATCTATTGGTATCTTGACAATCAGCAATGGGTAGATGAGGTTACTTCGGGCGACTATACGAAATATTACGAACAGATGTACGGTAACAGATAAAGTAAGCAACTAATATAAACAAGACAATGGAACGTTTAAAAGCTATTTTAGCAGACAAAATATTGGATTTATCGGCAGGTAACGGAGAGGATGTAAAAGTGAAGATAGACAAGATCCAACGCTTTCGCGACTTTGCTAATGCCTGCAAGACTTTGATGATTAAATATCCGTCTATAGAAGACGAATTAATAAACATGGTAGAAGATGGAGACTTCGATACAAAGGTAGCCTCATCACGTGTTGACACAGTTATTCGCCTGACAGACAAGGCTGCTCAGCCAATAATACCCACACCTCAAATTGAAGAATATGAAAAATCAGGGAAACCGGATTCGGAAATAATCCCGGATATAGATGATATTCCTATGGAAGTATACCAGGGAGAAGAAGAACAGGTATATCAACCTGAGGATGTAGACTATGAG
>BNXH01000203.1 GCA_025999435.1 Bacteroidia bacterium
TTTTTGTATGTAGATTCACGGAAATCGGCATCTAAAGATTTCCATGAGCCATCCGCCTTTCGCGATTGCAACCATCCTGTTTCCGGATTATACAGGTTTTTCCACGGACGGGCAAAATGGAAGTAACGCCAGCCGGTAAATTCATCACCACAGGCATATAAAGAGAATCTCGCTATCGCAAAATCGGCGGAAGTATATTCCAGTTGCTCGGACGCGTTATAATAACCTTTCTCCAGATACTGTTTAAGCCCCGGGCGTACTTCCACCTTTTGAGACATAGAACCCGGTGTTTCCGCCCCATGCCGCATAATACTGAGTATAGGTTTCGGATTGTAGTTTCTGGCGCCGAACGCCCACGCGTTTGAAATAAGTATCGGGGTAGGGTCTCCCTGCATAATCCCGGTTTCTATATTTGCCATTACCCAACGCGGAAAGCCCTGCCCGCCTGTTTCTTCGGCAAACAGTTGGTGAGAAATCACCACATCGGAAGCTATATCTGGGTCAAGTATGGAAAGAAGCTGTATCTGAGTACGGTAAGTGTCCCAGTTGCTGAAAGATGTATAATGTTTCGATTTGGTCTTATGTACCTTAAAGTCCGCGCCCATATATTCCCCATTCACATCGCTGCATACATTCGGGTGTATAAGCACCCTGTACAGATGCGTATAGAACTGGGTTATACGGTCAGTATTTGTTCCCTCTACTTCTATTCTGCCCAGATATTCACTCCATCTGGTTTCCGCCTGTTTTTTGACAGCGTCAAAATTCCATGCCGTATTTTCAGCTTTCAGGTTTTCCCTTGCATTTTCAACAGACACATACGAAACGCCTAATTTATATTGTATTGTTTTATTTTTGCTAACATCGAAGGTAAAATACACACCGGAATTCTTTCCTTCGGCAAAAGCTGATTTTTCCTTTATCTTATCGTCTTTCCATGTACCTGTTTCTACTGCTTTTGTATCAAATTCGGCAACAAAATATACCTTATACGGTGTGGGGGTTCCACAGAAATTACCTCCCTCAGCATATCCTTCACAGGTATTAGGTCCGGTTATTACCACTGTGGCATTCTCAGTATTTGTAGCAGCTATACCTGCCCCGATGATGACAGTACCCAAACTCTCATTTGGGGGATATTCGTAGCGCGCCATTCCTGTACGTTCCGTAACAGTAAGTTCGGCTTTAATATCTTCCTGCACCATTGTCTGATAATAGCCGGCATGGCCTTTTTCCTCCGACAGGTTTATCCGGTAGCTGATAATATCGTCCGGAGACATGCTTAATTTTCCTTTTACCGGAAAAGTGGGAAAATTCCCCATGTGTTCGCAACCGCCGCCGCTTAGCTGATTGATAACAAAACCCGACTGTTTGGAAAAGTAGGATGGCGTAAACTGTATCATCCCGAAAGGATACGTTGCTCCGGGATACATATATCCGGATGTCAGACCCACCCCTTTTGTTCCGATAAGAGTGTTTACCTTGCTTACGTAACCTGATTCCTGAGCTTGCCCTTTGATAAACATAAAA
>BNXH01000204.1 GCA_025999435.1 Bacteroidia bacterium
TAATATTCCTGATCCGGTAATGGGTAGTGATAACAGCTTTTTCTGGAAAACCTGGACGCAGGTGATTATGAAATCCAGATATCAGGTTTTTATAACGGCATTACGACTTACTCAGATGGCCCGGACTATAAAAAGACGGGGAAGATAGAAAGTTTTCCTCCTCTTGCCTATTTCAACGCGGGCAAAACAGATATCACCTGTTTTGGAGCTGATAACGGCTCGATTACGGTCACAGCTTCCGGCGGTGACGGCAGTTATACGCTTCACTGGCGCGCACAGGGCGGGAGCTATACAGCAACAGCTTTTACTTCTTCCACCCAGGCCATCCTGTCCAATCTGCAACCCGGCGCTTACGAATACTATGTCACAGACAGCCATAACTGCGAATTACGGAATACCGGCGGAACGGTAAAAACCCTCGAAGTAACCCTTACCCAGCCTGCCAAAGCGCTGGACTTTGCATTTCTTACTCCGGTAGAACCTTCTGGCTATGGGCGAAGTGACGGATCTATCGTTCTGACCGGAGACGGAGGGACACCTTTGACAGTTAGCAGTGGCCAGTTAACAGTCAACAGTTATACCGCCACGTGGAAGAACAAACAAACGAATCAGCCTGTAACAACTGTCGAGAACGATCCTTCAGGAGCAAAATTCAGGACGACGGCAAAGGATATCCCAGCCGGAACCTATACCGTAGAAATCAGGGATGCCAACAATTGTACATTTACGGATGAGATAACAATCAGCCAGCCTGAAGAACTGGTTGTAACCATTGAGAATACAGAGGCTATCTTGTGTAACGGGGACACTAACGGCGAACTGGCCGCCCATGCACGTGGCGGTGTCTTGGAAACAGGAGAGCAATATATTTACCGGTGGTATAAAAAGAACGGCGCAAGCTACCAGCCGGTTCCATCTTATACCGACAGTATTGCCCCGAACCTGGGTACGGGAGACTATAAGGTCGAAGTCAAAGACCGTAGCCGGATTGTAAATATAGCCGGAAAAGAGTTTATCCTGAACGAACCGGCAATGTTAGCTACTACCCTGACAAAACAGGATGTGACCTGCTATGGCGGCAATAACGGATCAATCCGTATTGAAGTGTCCGGAGGCGTGGGTGATTACAAGCTGTATTATAAAACCGTAGCCGACCCGGACTACAATGCTCCGCTAAGTCCGCAGGGAAATACCTTTACTTTGTCGAACCTGACGGCTAACGAATACAGGATTTATATCACGGACGGGAACAACTGTATAGCTCCTATAGGAGGCGAAGATGTCGCAGCGGTAACCATCACCCAATCCGCACAGGCGTTGGAAATAAGCAATACGGTGATAAAGCCTGTCTCCGGCTTCGGACGCTCGGACGGTAGCATTACCCTAAAAGTTAAAGGCGGTACGCCGAATCCGGCTTTGCCATTCTATACCGTTACCTGGAAGAATGCGGCGGGGACAGTAATAACAGGCAGCGAATCCGCCGATGGCAACGGGATTGTCACTTATAAGATAGAAAACCTT
>BNXH01000205.1 GCA_025999435.1 Bacteroidia bacterium
ATAGTATATATATCATTCAGGTGAAAACAAAGAAAGGCGTAACCAAAGCAGAGAAAATATTATGGCAAAAGTAAAAACCGCATACGTATGTACCAATTGTGGAAACGATTCTCCTAAATGGTTGGGCAAATGCCCCGTATGTGGAGAATGGAACACATATGTGGAAGAAGTTATAAGTAAAGACACGAACCCTTCGAAAGGAGGCTTTCACATATTTGACTCCCCTAAAGCCAAACCTTTGTTATTAAAAGATGTAGAAACAGGCGAAGACCCCAGAATAGATATGCAAGACGGCGAATTCAACCGCGTTTTGGGAGGAGGATTAGTGCCCGGTTCTTTGGTTTTGTTAGGAGGTGAACCCGGGATCGGGAAGTCCACTCTCATTTTGCAAACGGTACTCGGGCTGCAAAATATAAAAACGCTGTATGTTTCGGGAGAGGAAAGCGCCCGTCAATTGAAACTGAGAGCAGACCGTATAAACTCAAATAGCGAGAACTGCTTTATAGTATGTGAGACAAATCTTGAGCAAATATTTGTACATATCCAAAACCTTAAACCTGATTTTGTAATTATCGACTCCATACAAACGATCTTTACAGATACGGTGGAATCCTCTCCGGGAAGCGTTTCGCAAGTGCGGGAATGTTCTGCCGCCATACTTAAGTTCGCTAAAGAAACGGGAACTCCAGCAATTCTGATAGGACATATCAACAAAGAAGGTAACATCGCCGGTCCAAAAGTATTGGAACATATTGTAGATACTGTCCTACAATTTGAAGGAGATCAACACTATATGTATCGTATTTTGCGGAGTATAAAAAACCGCTTTGGAAGCACTGCCGAATTAGGCATCTACGAAATGAGACAAAACGGATTGCGGGAAGTAAGCAATCCTTCCGAGTTACTTCTCACCCAAAATCATGAAGGGCTGAGTGGCGTATCCATTGCTGCGGCCATAGAAGGTATCCGTCCTTTCCTTATAGAAACTCAATCTCTGGTAAGCACGGCTGCATACGGAACACCACAACGATCGGCTACGGGGTTCGACCTGCGCAGGATGAACATGCTATTAGCCGTATTAGAAAAACGCGCCGGATTTAAGTTGATACAAAAAGATGTTTTTCTAAATATTGCCGGAGGACTAAAAGTCAACGATCCGGGAATGGATTTATCTGTAATCAGCGCTGTTCTTTCTTCCAGCTTAGATATATCCATAGAAAAGCATGTATGTATGACCGGGGAAGTCGGCTTATCAGGAGAAATACGTCCCGTAAACCGTATAGAACAGCGAATATTAGAAGCTGAAAAGCTTGGTTTTTCAAAAATATTGATACCTCAAAATAACCTCAAAGGTTTTACTTCAAAGGTAAACATTGAGATCATTCAGGCGAGGAAAGTAGAAGAAGCTTTCAGGCAACTATTTAGCTAAATTCCGACTAATGGAAAACGTACCATTCTGGGCACTAACAGTAGCATATTCAGCTCATATATTGGAAGAATATATTCTGGATTGGAA
>BNXH01000206.1 GCA_025999435.1 Bacteroidia bacterium
GGTAAAAACAAATAAACTAAAATAGAAATGACCCCGTCGACCAGGATAATTTAGGGGTAATCATAAAGTTTTTTCAGGGGTCAATTTAGATTTGGCACGAGGGGGCAACGCTCACTGGATTTTCCACATTTGATAATTCTGTTTCAGAACAAGCAAATAAAAATATCTAATGATATTGAATGTTTAGAACAAATGAAATTAGAACTTAAAAACTTTGGTATGGAGTTCAGCCCAAAGACAAGGACAATTAGATATTGTGCCAAACGTGGACACGATGATATTGTGATGTCGCTTGCTATGTGTATGGAAGCGGTAAGAGAAAAATCATCAAATACGTTATCATATTCAGTAGTGATTATGCCTAACAGAAGTAGATATTGATGGAGACCCAAACATCAAAAAAGGCGACCACTTTTTAGTGTGAGAGACTGACCTGTAAATCAACTACTTAATATAATAATGGTTGATTTTAATATAAAAAAAGAGACTGAATAATTTGTAAAAGAGACTGCTTTTAATTATCTTTGCTACAGTTAGTTACAGCAGTTCTTTGATATTTTTTTAATTACCTATTATAAATAGGTTGCATTATAAACTTGATATTTATAATAAAATAGGTCGCTTTATAATATTGGATAAATCGGGCAGAATACCTGACTTTCACGCAGGGGGTTAAGGGTTCGTGATTTTATATTCAATTATAAATCAATGCGTTAATAAATAATGGCACATAAAAAAAAGCAACCCTTTTGAGGTTGCTTTTTGTGCAAATTATTAATAATCAATAATTTAAGGCGGTATGGACGGGACTCGAACCCGCGACCCCCTGCGTGACAGGCAGGTATTCTAACCAGCTGAACTACCACACCGTTTTTTTGAGGTTGCATTTTCTCTCAAATGCGATGCAAAGATAGGATAAGGATTTCAATTCTGCAATAGCTTTGAAGAGATTTTTTCAAGGTGTTTTGCAAATAGTTGTTTATCAGAGTGGTAAAATACAGTTTTTAGAGAATCTTTTGCAGAAAAGGAGTTTGGGTAACTTGCCTTAGTTAGAAAAATTAAAAGTTTATCATTTAAATATTAAAATTACAAGAAAATGAATTGATTTTTCAGTAAAATGTTTGAACCATAAAAATGGTTTGAATAGAGGATTTTGAGTATTTTGTTTGAACCAATGTTTGAACCAGACTTAAACAATTAAGTCATGCGAACTACTGTAAACGTTGTGTGTTACAAGAACAAAAAACTATCAAATGGAGAAAGTCCATTAATGTTAAGAATATGTATGAACCGCAAATCTAAGTACAAAAGTTTAGGTATATCAGTAAATCCTATTTATTGGGACTTTGATAAAAATAAGCCTAGACCGAATTGTCCTAATAAAGATTATATTAGACATTATATAGATTAAATTTATATTGCGTTATATTTCAATGATATACGGAAGTTATGCAAGCCACAGGCGATAAGCATAACCGTATCATCAAAACCAAATTTAGTACATCGCAAGCGTTC
>BNXH01000207.1 GCA_025999435.1 Bacteroidia bacterium
CTTGCGGGTACTGTAACCTCTTGTCAGTTGAATAATGGCATACAGCTTCACTCCAACAATATTATTTTCATCGCTTTCAAAGATCGCCTCTACCTGTTCGGTAGTGTAATTCTTTAGTTGTTTTACCTTACGTCCCATTGTCTTTCTGTTTAATCAGTGAGACTACAAAGATATAACTTATTTGGGTAATTTAATAATGTAATTTATATAAATTCGATAGGTTTTCCCATTTAATTGAAGCCTTTGTCGGTTCACTGCCATCTGTCGTATATCTTATTTCAGCGCCCTTAACCGATGAATTAATATAAAGCTTTCTTTCCACAATTTTGATTCCGGGCTGTGGTATCCGGTAATTGACGTCCAAAGCTGATAGACGAGGCATTTCATGTCGCGTAATTTTAGCATTGTATAATGCTATGGCCTCTTTATATAAAGTTTCATCATATGTTTCTCCCCACTTGGGTTGGGTATTCCATGCGCGTTCGATTAGCCCGAACATTTTTGGGAAAAGGTAGTATTCCACCATCTCAAAATTTCGGATAGTTTCGGGAAAGGATCATTTATTCGAGTAATGGCAAGCAGTGTCTGTATACCGTTAAAAACGGAGTGGGGCGTTTCTCCTTTTATGTCGATAGTTCTATTGCTATGATTTACAATTTTAAAAGTATTCTCGAAACAGCCGGGTTCTATATCATTCGCACCCATCTCCCAGACTAAAGATAGGGGAGGTGTATTATTATCTTGCGCCTGGCTGATAGAATAGATGGAGATAATAAGCAAGAACAATATTAGAGAAGATCTTTTCATGAAGCAGTAAGATTTTTATGGTTATAATAATAAAATACAATAGACTGTTCTTTCTTGCGGAAGAATCCATTTTATGCTGAATACGTTCTGAAATTATATAGGCAATGTATTGAAATTCAAATAGATATTTCTATTTTTATATAATTGAAATTATTTAAATGTAAATATAGTTGTTTTCTTAAAAATATAGAGTCGTTTTACTTTTATTGATTGTTATACATATATTTTAAGTTGTTTCGTTTGATAGGTATGGGCTGATGTTTTTGTTTAACTATAAAATCCCCAATTATTTTTTAGGGCAACCCATCAAAAAAATGGAAAAGAAGAATGGCGCGAAGCGATGAAAGCTTGTAACCCGCAACCCGCAACTGACTTGTAACTATATTGTCCGGCGTTAGTTTTATCTATAAATACAGTGAGAATTTGAGAATTTGAAAATTAGCGAATTAGCAAATGGCGCGAAGCGACAAAGGCTATAAGCTAACGGCTAACAGCTAATTGACTGTAGAGGTTTGTTACTTTTTAGTTAAAAAGTTATGAGTAGACGAGATACGAGGTACGAGTTGTTGACTGTTGACTGTCGCACGTCATTGCGAGGGTTCGCCCGAAGCAATCCATTAATAATCAATACTCTGGATTGCTTCACTCCGTTCGCAATGACGAAAAGGCCTTGCTTACTGATAACTGTTGACTACT
>BNXH01000208.1 GCA_025999435.1 Bacteroidia bacterium
GCCGTATGCGACAACGACTACTTCGTCAAGGCTTGTTTCTTTGCTTTCGGCCAGCGGTACATTTATTACAGTTTGATTGCCTATTGGAATTTCCTGAGTCTGATATCCTACAAAAGAGAAGGCAAGAATTCCACTGTTTCCGTTTACCTGTATGGAGTATTTGCCGTCAATATCCGTAAAGGTACCTGTAGTAGATTCTTTTATCCATACACTGACACCTACTATGGGGAGCTTTGTTTCGGCATCTGTTACGATTCCGGTTACCTGTCTTTTTTGTTGAACGACAGAATATGAGGTCGCAATTTGCTCTTTTGTTTTTTTATAAACTGCAACCTGACGATTTGTTATTACATACGTGAGGTTCGTGTTTTTCAATATCTGCTCCATTACTTCCGAGACAGGCCTGCTCTCAGTTTTCAGATTGATTTTTTTGTTCAGATCTCCACTGGTTTCGTCTGTTACCAGAAAAACATAATTGCTCTTCTTTTCTATAACAGAGAAGGCTTCATTGAGTGTTACATTTTTAAGATTCAGAGGGGGCAACAATTGTTGCGAATAAGTACCTTCTGCAAATAAAGAAAACACACCGAGGAAAAATAAAAGTGTTGTTATTTTCATAATTTTTAAGATCCGGTTTGTTTTTCCTAGTATAAAATGACTTAGATTACTCCTATGTTTCATACATTTGAATAAATTTAGTTTACAATAATTTGTTTCAGTAGATTAGATTTTTTCTGAATCGAACAATGCACCACCATTGTTCGATTCTTTTTCATTGCTCATTTTTTTTCATAGGCGGATGAGGATTAGATTAATAGTTTTGTTTTTCATTCTGTTTTATCACTTATGTAAATTGAATTTCCTATTCGCTTGTAGTTTGTATTAGATATAGCGCATATAATGTTTATGACTTGCTCTATATCGTCTGAAAGGAATAGCTTACCGGTGCATGTTCTCGACATTAATTTCGAATGGTAGTCTTTGAAGTCAACATTATAATACCTTCCCACCCTTTTTAGCAGATCGGATACAGGAGTTTTTTTCAATATAAATACTCCATCTATCCAGCTTATATATTCGTTTACGTCAACTTTCATGCATCTTACACCACGTGGATCGATTGCGAATAATTCCCCCGGGTCTAAAATCTGCGTTCTCAGCCTCGATGCAACCTCTACTTTACCATCAATCAGAACGACAGATTGTTCCTCACTATCCTGATATGACGATACATTGAACTTTGTACCGAACACACGGACATCAAATTGGGATGTGTGGACATAGAATGGTTTACTTTTGTCTTCCGCAACTTCAATATAAATCTCTCCTTTTACCGTAATATGTCTTTCCGCGTTTACAAAATTGGTGGGAAATTCAAGTTCTGTACCCGAGTTGAGCCAGATCTTCGTCCCGTCGGCCAGCTTCAGGGTAGAGCGTTTTCCATATGGTACAATGAGTTTGTTCATTTCTTCTTTGGTAAGGTTTAG
>BNXH01000209.1 GCA_025999435.1 Bacteroidia bacterium
TTCATAGTTTATTATCAATGTGATTGATACAAATGTACATGAAAATATTTACTGATACTAATCGGTACAAAATAAAAAAGGAAGCATATAGCTTCCTTTATATTTTATAATCCAGCAATCTTATGCAGGATGAATTGCTTCGGTCGGACATGCATCTGCACAAGTACCACAGTCAGTACAAGTATCAGGATCGATTTTATAGATATCTCCTTCAGAAATTGCACTCACCGGACACTCGTCGATACAAGTACCACAAGCAATACAGTCTTCACTAATTACGTAAGCCATGACTTTTGTTTTTTAATATTATTACTAACTTTGATTCGGCAAATATAATTAGTTTTTTTATTAGACCAAAATAGATACCATTAGATATTGCATATATTTATAGTGTTATATTTATAAAAAAAACGACTTTGCGTATTTAATTGGCTATTTTTTAGTTTGTTATGAACGGTGGGCGGTCGATGTTTTTATTTTGAATAATAATGGATGTGGAATGACGTTTTATAATAAAATGTATATTGTGAAATCAAATAAATCATATATTTTTTTACTTTTACTGTTTTTTTCGGTGACATTGCATTCGCAAGTGAGAAAGTCCGATAATCAACCTTTTGCAGACCAGAAATTGCATCATCTTGGGTTTATGATTGGTTTTCAGGCGCAGGATTTGATAATGTCGCATACTGGTTATGTTGGTTCGAATGGTGAAGCCTGGTTTGCAGAGATTCCGTCCTATTCGGTCGGTTTCAGTGTCGGTATCATAGGAGACAGGTATCTCAACGAATATATGAATTTGCGTCTAAGTCCGGCATTACATTTTGGAGAACGTAGGTTTATATTTAAAGAACAAACTTCAGGAAAAGAAGTAGAGTCTGCTTTGAGAAGCAATTATCTGACAGTTCCATTGCACTTGAAATTTAGCGCTCCACGTATCAAAAACGCGAGACCCTACTTTCTGGCAGGAGGATATGGAGCCTTTAATTTAGCTCAAAAGAAGGATGATGTTTTGCGCTTTAAATCTATGGATTATGGTCTTGAGTTTGGAGTCGGTTGTAATATCTACCTCCCATTATTTAAACTTTGTCCGGAGCTAAGATTTTCGTTTGGCCTTGTTGACATTGTTGACAAAGATCGTTCAGACCTTACTGATAAAGATATGCAGAAATATACACAAGCCATATCGTCGGGCAAAACCAGGATGATTTCATTGATTTTCAATTTTGAGTAAAAATGAATGCCAAAGAGAAAAAAAATGCCCTGTTCATTGTTATACTCCTGCAATGAAAATAAAAATAAAGGAGGTTATGCGCTATTCCGGCCCAAGAATGTTTCGTCATAATCCGTTTTTAACTATCGCCCACTTGGTTAGTGAATTAAATGGGTGGTCAGGAAAGTAATATTTTGTGGGAAAAATAATAAAGACATCCTGTTTCATGTAAAAAAAGTTAAATCTTTTGATTTTTTTAAAAG
>BNXH01000210.1 GCA_025999435.1 Bacteroidia bacterium
AGACAGTACATCTGATTGTTTGAAAGAAACGGTTGTCGAATTTATCCTACTATTTGATGTGGCCACATCGAGAGCTTTATAAGATATATCCCAAGCCGAGACGTCGGCATCTTTCATATGCTTTGCCAACGAGATAGCAATAGCGCCGCTACCGGTTCCTATATCCAAAACACACAGTCCTGTTTTATCGTTTTCTTTCAGGATTAGCTCGACTAACTCTTCTGTTTCAGGTCTTGGGATCAATACATTCTCGTTAACATGAAAAGGCAGACCGAAAAATTCTGTTTCTCCCAGAATATATTGGATAGGTTCGTATTTTTTCAGCCGTTCAATAATAGAATCGATCTGTTGTTGCTGATCCGGCAGAAATGGAATTTCTACCAATAATGCCTGATGATAGGATTTCTTGGTTATATGCTCTGTAATAATACGCGTAAATCCCGAAATTTCACTTTCAGGATAATACGTATACAATGATTCTTTAATATGTGAAACCGCTTTCCGCATCGTTATTCTGTTTCATCATCATATTTCTGGAACAGGAAATCGTTGTAAGGATAACGCTCGATGTGTATCTCTTTCACCCGGTTGTAAACTTTTTCTTTCAGTTCATCTATGTTCACCTTGTTTCTGGCAGAGATAAAAATGCAGTCGTCGTGCATCTTATTCATCCACGACCGCTCAAGTTCTTCGAGCGAAACATTTTCCTTGGTTTTAGGAGTCAGGTCGTCTTCATCCTTTGGTTTGTAAGTAAAAGCATCTACTTTATTAAATACAAGAATCGTTGGTTTTTCGTTCTTGTCAATATCCAGGAGAGTGCTTTTCACGACTTCGATTTGTTCTTCAAAATTGGGATGAGATATATCTACTACATGCAATAGCAAGTCAGCCTCGCGCACTTCGTCAAGAGTAGATTTGAACGATTCGACCAAATTCGTTGGCAGCTTACGTATAAACCCGACAGTGTCTGACAAAAGAAAAGGCAGATTTTCGATAATCACTTTACGCACAGTCGTATCTAAAGTAGCGAACAGTTTATTTTCAACAAAAACTTCCGATTTACTCAGCAGAGTCATTAATGTTGATTTTCCTACATTGGTATATCCAACGAGGGCAACCCGCACCATTTTGCCCCTATTTTTGCGTTGCGACGCCATTTGTTTGTCAATGGCCTTTAACTCCTCTTTCAGAAAGGAAATTTTATTTAAAATGATACGGCGGTCGGTTTCCAACTGGGTTTCACCAACGCCACGCATCATTACGCCTCCTCCCCGCTGGCGGTCTAAGTGAGTCCATAGACGGGTCAATCGAGGTAGCAGATACTGATATTGCGCCAATTCCACCTGAGTTTTTGCATAGGCCGTTTGCGCACGCATAGCAAAAATGTCAAGGATAAGGCTTGTACGGTCAAGTATCTTTACCTGTAGCTCTTTCTCGATATTACGTATCTGCTTAGGAG
>BNXH01000211.1 GCA_025999435.1 Bacteroidia bacterium
GATACGAACAGCGCCATATTTCACAACAGAAGACAAATGCCCTACAATAAAGTAATGAGAATTGCGTGTGATGGATTTATAATCGGATTTGTTAATATCCACAGCTCCATAACACACATCACATCCTCCGGGACGGAAAGGTCCTCTTTCGGAATCTAACATCAGATTCCATACTATGACGCATTTACACCAGTTATTTACTGTCCCTAGCGCTATTTCTTCCATATCTTCGATCAATCGTTTTTCGAAATTACGGCCATCATTCCATGTCCCTATGGAAGTTTCCGTAAACACAAGTTCTTTCTCCGGGTTTGCATTGTGGATCGTCAGCAGTTCTGCCTTATCGCCACCATAGTTATGGTATGCAGCTCCGGCAACGTATTTTGCTGTTTCGGCGTCTTTATATATTTTCAACGGATATTGACCCTGATCTTTAGTGTCTTCCTTATTGTTATCATAGTCGTAGTTATGATCATACAAATAGATTTTTGTAGTCAGACCCGCTTCTTTAAATTTAGGACCTAGAGCATCTCTCACAAATATATTCTGTTCTTCACAACCCATAAACATCGACGCCGAGTTCCCTCTGTTCAGAGGTTCATTCTGAGGAGTAATAGAATATATATTAATGCCGTTGGCTTTCATCGCTTCAATCCACCGGACAAAGTATGCAGCATAATCCTGATAGTATACAGGGTTTAGTTGTCCGCTTGTCCACGATTCGTAAGGTTTTAATTCTTTTAAATTATTAACCTTCATCCATAATGGCGGAGTCCATGGAGACCCCATTATTCTCAGATTAGGGTTGATTGCCAGAATCTCTTTCAAGGCAGGAATTACATATTTGAGCTCCTCATCCTGCAAAGCAAAGTTTTCAATGCCTTTTTTGTCGCAGCAAGTATATTCGCTAAGAGAAAAGTCAGAACAACCGATAGAGATTCTTACGTAATTCTGCCCCATACCTTCCGATTCGGAGAAAGTTTCTTTCAGGAACTTACTTCTGTCTTCCTGCGACATCTTAAGCAGATTATAGGCTGTCGAGCCGGTAATAGCAGCCCCAAAGCCGTCCATCGATTGGAACTGCTCCGTAGGATTAAGCGTTATCGTAAGAGGTGACATATTGTCAGCAGTACTGCTAAAGGCTATTTCCTGTTTTGCAAACTCTGCAGACCGTGTGCCGGTAGTAACATAAGCCGTTACAGTATCTCGATTTATATTATCACCTTTCTCATCCGTCTTTTTATCTCTATCACTACTGCACGAGATTAAGGACACAGTTAATAATATTAATGCCGGTATATTTTTAAATTTATTCATGTTTCCTGTTTAATATTTTAGTATCCTTCGTTTTGAACAATATTCGGGTTATTATCAATCACCGACAGCGGTATAGGTAATCTGTAAGATGCCTGGGAGAAGTTCCATTTAACAGGAACCCTTCC
>BNXH01000212.1 GCA_025999435.1 Bacteroidia bacterium
TGTTGGTATCCTGCCTTCTTTTCATCTGTGCGGATACCGCCCACCGCCCTGTAAAACCATGAGCCTATGCCGTTGTAGCAATTATGAATCCTGCTTCGTTCTCCGCTCCAGTATTCCCACGTAGTAGTGGCTCCGTTATCTATCATATACAGGTATCCGGGATAATCGCGTTTCTTCAGCATGGAATAGACAAAGTCCGCCGCCTTGTTTTCTATCGCCCATTTAGTCAGGATAGGAACCCCTACCAGCCCGCAGGCAATATGATCGTTATAGTTTTCTTTTGTTCGAGTGAACAACCGCTCTTTTACCTTTTCATATAAGGCTGGAGGCGTCGCGCCCACCAGCATGGGATATGACATATCAAGTTGTGATCCGGTGGCATAAATACCTGTTTCGTCATTGTAAAAAGTCCGGTGAATGAGCTTATTCAGATCATCCCTCTGTTTGGCAAACGCCTTTGATTCATCCGGTTTTCCGAGTATATCCGCTATTTTTTCCATCGTAGCGAAACATTCGCTTACAAAACAGTTGTTAACCAGATTTATAGAGGCTTCGTTCCCGGAATCTACTCCTGCCGGTGCCAGCCAATCGCCCAGATACCAGTCGCGGTACGGAGTATCAGGCCAACGTTTGAGCAATCCGTTTACCCTGTATTGTTCAACATAGCCCAACCATTGTTTCATCTTGTCATAGTATTTTTCTATCAATCGCGAATCACCGTAGTTTACATACGTCCGCCACGGAGCCATTACAATAAATCCACACCAGTAAGGCCCGCCGCCACCGCCTGTGTTAGGCGCGACATGCGGAAGGCTTCCCCCTTCGCGCATGACGTCACCCCAGGCCTGCAACCAATTTGTAAACAAAGGGGACACATTGTACATAATCTGAAGGGATTCGGTCGATGAATTTCCATCGCCCCCATATCCGGCGCGTTCAAGGTGCGGACAGTCTACCATATATCCTCCGAACGTCAAGCATCGCATTGTATACTGAATCATATCATGAATAGCGTTCAGGTCAGGATCGGAGCATACGAAAGACGATGTGGCGCGGTAATCGCTGTGTACGAGGTATGCCTTCATACTTTTTGCGTCGGGTTTCTCTTTCAGATTGGATATTCTCACGTACCGGAAAGCATGATGGTTAAACTTATTGCAAAACATTTCCTCTCCTTTTCCCGCAGCTATATAGACATCTTTCTGAGCTTGGTCTTCAAAATTTCCGTCTTTTATATAGTCGGTATATTCAAATGATACTTTATGTCCCGCAGGCAGATTGGGCAACCGGATCTCGAACCAGCCGGTCAGATTTTTTCCCATATCGACAAGCCATAAACTATCGCCCAATTGTTTAATATCTTTGGGGCTAAACATTTCCTGTATCCTGTTCGGCTCCGTCATTTCAGGTGAAGCCACGTGCGCAGGGATATCCA
>BNXH01000213.1 GCA_025999435.1 Bacteroidia bacterium
TGGTATTGCGTACATCAGCTTCCGCATCCATAATGGGCGTTCCTCTCGGAATCTGCACCCATATATTATTATCAGTCATAAGCGCAGGATTGAAAGTAGCGCTATAACCATTGATATAAACTTTCCGCACTCCTTCAAGGCCTGATCCTTCCAACCTCAGTACCTGTCCGATACGCCCGAATGTAACTTCACGGTCGGGTACAGTAGACTGGGCATCTTCGAGATATACTTTGGAAATAACTATGGGTTTATTATCCCCTGTTCCGTTGTCGTCATCTTTACATGAATTCAGGCTCAGTGTAAAAATAAATATACCTGTAATCAATAATAACGACCAAATATTTATATGAACTATATTTTTCATCGGATATATATTTATTATTCAAACAAATCTGTAATTCTGTCTTCGGTAAAAGTAAAAGGTACCGGATTTTCTTTCAGCAGCGGATCTATGATAAGGTCTGTCTCAGGATAAGGCAGTTTGAATGTAGCTGCACCGGCAGTACCGACTGCACGTGTTCCCGTGTTCCTGTCGGGATCTATCCTCAGGTTGTTAGGTGCAGTAAAGAGGAATGCAGGGACTGTACCTCTGTCTTGTCCGTTGATGTAACTAATCACTTCCTGCTGCTTGTAATAAGAACGTCCTACCAGGTCGTACCAATAGCGTCCTTCCATACAAAATTCCACACGGCGCTCATGACGGATATCTTCCCACGAAATGGAGGCTTTTGCATTCAATCCGGCGCGGGTGCGTACTTTGTTGAAATATTCCAACGCTGTAGGATCGGAGGTACTTTGTTGATTACCCAGTATGGCTTCGGCATAGTTTATATACACCTCTGCCAGGCGCAGCATATAATTGTCGAGCGCCGAGTTTTGTTTGGCTATAGCCGGATTATCTTTGTTAGACCCTACTACGCCTTTTTTCACATTGAGGGCGGTACTGGCGCTACCCGAGACGTTGAGTTCGTAAGTATAGCCTCCATTTGCTTTATCTATTTCAGGATAATGGTCTCCATAGCCCATCCATGTGGCTTTACGCCGAATGGTATCGTTAGCTTCATATTCCTTGATCATATCATAAGGACAATTCGTAGAACCGCCCCATGCGGCGTCATCCCCGGTAATGGCGGAATTGGCGGCAAAATAAGCTTGTTGGGTATTGATTGAACCATATCCTGTAGTAGAGTTTAGTCCCGGTACCCACTGGAATGCGAACAGAGATTCCGAATTGTTGTTTTTCTCAATTGTAAACAGATCGGGATAGCTATCCATAAGTTTGAACGAGCTACGGTTGATTACCATTTCAGCCGCTTTTTTTGCCAAATCCAGATAACTTTGGTCTCGTGTGCCCACATTCGGGTTTTGTCCATAATTGGA
>BNXH01000214.1 GCA_025999435.1 Bacteroidia bacterium
AAGAGACAGATATATACAAGTCTCAGAAGATATAAAGAAAAATTGTCCTGATTTTACGGGTGCGGCTATCTTTGCCCAAGTGATTAATTCCGGTCATAACGAGGGGCTATGGCGGCAGATCGATAACGAAATCGCATTATATAAAGCGACACATGAAATGGATGATGTAAAGAAAAACACGGCAATATCTGCCACCCGGCAAATATATAAACGGTTAGGAAAGGACCCTAACCGCTACCGCCCTTCTGCGGAAGCATTATGTCGTCGGATCGTCAGAGAGTTGCCTCTATATCAGATTGATACTTTAGTCGACATCATAAACTTAGTTTCTATTCGTACGGGGTATTCTATCGGAGGTTTTGACGCGGAAAAAATAAAGGGTGACAGACTCGTTTTAGGAGTCGGTGTGCAGGATGAGCCTTATGAGGGTATCGGACGCGGCATGTTAAATATAGAAGGACTACCTGTTTACCGTGATGCCGAAGGTGGTATCGGTACCCCCACCAGTGACCATGAACGTACTAAGATAGACTTAGGAACCACCTCTTTTTTAGCTTTGATAAATGGTTATAGTGGAAAAGACGGTCTGTCTGACGCTGTGGTTTATATGCAATCTTTACTACGTGAATATGCGAATTCGGATGGTGGGACAGTCTTTTATTATTAAAGTAGTGAGTAGTAAGTAGTAAGTAGTAAGTAGTAAGTAGTAAGTAGTAAGTAGTAAGTAGTAAGTAGTGAGTAGTGAGTAGTGAGTAGTGAGTAGTAAGTAGTAAGTAGTGAGTAGTGAGTAGTAAGTAGTAAGTAGTAAGTAGTAAGTAGTAAGTAGTGTACTAGAAATATTTGAATATTTAAATCCTTAAATCTTTAAAAACCTGATAAAATGAAAATATTAACGGGAACTCAAATTAAAGAGGCTGACCGGTATACAATAGAGAATGAGCCTATCGCCTCTATAGATCTTATGGAAAGGGCTTCCAATGCTATTTCTCATTGGATATCTGTCAATATAAATAAGCAATATCCGTTTTTATTCCTTATCGGAAAAGGGAATAATGGAGGAGATGGCTTGGCTGTAGCCCGTATTTTATCTCAAGAGGGTTATGATTGTTCCGTACTTTTGGCTTTTGATAACGCCGTTATGACGGATGAATGGAAAATAAATCTGGATCGTTTGCCCATGGAGGTAAAACCGGTAGGACCGGATTTTATATCAGCTGATACCATTATCGTAGATTCCCTTTTGGGTACAGGAGTGACCTGACTATGAAAAAGGTCTACAACTATTACAGGACAGAGAGTATTGGAAAGCATTGGAAATATTATCAGATTACCCCGACTATAACACAGCTTTGTGCTTGATATGTATGGGG
>BNXH01000215.1 GCA_025999435.1 Bacteroidia bacterium
ATTCCGCCAATTTCAGATAGCCGGCGTTCTCCATTTCCCTGTATACCCCCATTTGTTCTTGCGAATTCATAATGTTGAAGTCGTTATAACTCGGTTTGAGCCTGTACGTGAATTCACCGGTATACGATATTTTGTTTGAGCCGGATTTTCCCCTTTTGGTCGTTACAACGATTACCCCTGCCATAGCGCGCGCTCCGTAGATGGAAGTGGCCGAGCCATCTTTCAGCACCTGGAACGACTCTATGTCATCCGCGTTCAGCCCGGAAATAACGGAACTAACCAGCGTAACGGCATCACCCGAAGACAGGTCGTCGGCGCTTACTTCGGTAACATCCTCCATGATAACGCCATCCACAACCCAGATAGGCTTAGAGTTCCCGTAGATGGAAGTAGCTCCACGCACCCGGATTTTAGGAGCCGCACCGAAAGTGCCGGAAACATTCTGCACGGATACCCCTGCCACGCGCCCTTCCAGAGAGCGGCTGATTTCGGGAATACCGTCGAGTTTTATGTCTTCCGCGCCAATCTTTGTCGCCGCACCAGTAAAGAGGCGTTTATCGGTTGTTGTCATACCGGTAACAACAACTTCGTCCAATTGTTTACTGTCACTGTCCATCTTGACAGTCATATTCGGTTCTATTTTTACAGTTTGTGTTCCGTAACCAATAAAACTGAATGTCAGGTTTTGTACATTCTGAGGAACAGAAAGGGTAAATTTCCCATCTGTATCCGTTAGTGTCCCCGTCGTCGTTCCTTTCACGGAAATCGTAACTCCAATCAAAGGTTCCCCTGTTTCATCAAATACAGTTCCTTTGATACTTCGTGTTTGAGCAAGAGTAATTCCTATGCCCAAAGAAAACAGAAAAAAAATAAATACTAATTTTTTCATAAGCATCAATTATTATATTTAAGGTAAGTAATAGATTTTATGTCATTCATAGATAAAAATAAAAAAAGATAACTATTCATAAAAAATATGGACAATTATACTTGATTTGCCAGAAAAGAAACTCTCTTTAGTTTTTTAGTCTGTGCGTGAGCGTCTCTCTCTAATAAAATAGAGCTAAATTCCAAATTATCAGGCGAAAAAATGGATTTATTTTCTACAATATAATAGATAGAATGTTGCATTATTAAGTCTCGATTATGCGTTTTATTTTATTTACTCATTGTAAAGATATATACTTTTTTTAATTTTACAAACTAAGGGTTCGTCCTGTAAGAAATAGATAACACGAAATTGTATGCTTTATAAATATTGGGGTCGGTAAATTAATATTTAAATATTTTTATTATTGAAGTCATCTTGAATTTTATTTTTATTAATTTTCTTTAAAAATATAAATATAAATACTATATAATT
>BNXH01000216.1 GCA_025999435.1 Bacteroidia bacterium
CCTCTACAGTCAGTAGTCAACAGTTATCAGTAAGCAAGGCCTTTTCGTCATTGCGAATTCGAAGAATCGGCGGAGCCAACAGGAGTGAAGCAATCCAGAGTATTGATTATTAATGGATTGCTTCGGGTAAACCCTCGCAATGACGTGCGACAGTCAGCAGTCAACAACTTGTACCTCGTATCTCGTCTACTCGTAACTTTTTAACTAAAAAGTAACAAACTCCACACTCAATTAGCCATTAGCTGTTAGCCGTTAGCCCCTTGCTTGCGCGGCTACCCTCTTTGTCATCCTGACCGCAGGGAAGGATCCCGATCCCCGGGAGACAGGAGATGCTTCCTGTCGTCAGCATGACAAACCAGAATTTAACTAAAATGGCGCGAAGCGACAGTAACAGTCATCAGGCTAATTGAGTGTGGAGTTTGTTACATTTTAGTTAAACAGTTACGAGTAGACGAGATACGAGGTACGAGTTGTTGACTGCTGACTGTCGCACGTCATTGCGAGGGTTTACCCGAAGCAATCCATTAATAATCAATACTCTGGATTGCTTCACTCCGTTCGCAATGACGAAAAGGCCTTGCTTACTGATAACTGTTGACTGATGACTGTAGAAGTTTGTTACTTTTTAGTTAAATTCTGGTTTGTCATGCTGACGACAGGAAGCATCTCCTGTCTCCCGGGGATCGGGATCCTTCCCTGCGGTCAGGATGACAAAGAGGGTAGCCGCGCGAGCAGGGGCTAACGGCTAACAGCTAATGGCTAATTGAGTGTGGAGTTTGTTACTTTTTAGTTAAAAAGTTACGAGTAGACGAGATACGAGGTACGAGTTGTTGACTGATGACTGTCGCACGTCATTGCGAGGGTTCGCCCGAAGCAATCCATTAATAATCAATACTCTGGATTGCTTCACTCCGTTCGCAATGACGAAAAGGTCGACTGTTTACTGACTACTAACTACTAACTACTGCTGACTGTAGAAGCTTGTTACATTTTAGTTACATTTTAGTTACATTTTAGTTAAATTCCGGTTTGTCATGCTGACGACAGGAAGCATCTCCTGTCTCTCGGGGATTGGGATCCTTCCCTGCGGTCAGGATGACAAAGAGGGTAGCCGCGCGAGCAAAGGCTATCGACTAACGGCTAAAAAATAAGTGTGGAGTTTGTTACATTTTAGTTAAAATACACCTCAGTGTCTTCTCAGTCTGTGTTTTTGCTTGCCGGGGTTGCAGCTATTATGGTATTTATTTACAATATTATCAGGCTGATAGATAAAAACAACATTGTCGCGTTTTTATTATTAGGAAAGAAATTGAAAAAGAAATTATGATTAGTTCTACAAGAAAATTATAAGACACGTAAAC
>BNXH01000217.1 GCA_025999435.1 Bacteroidia bacterium
TTGAAACAGTCGTGGAGGAAATATTTCCCACAGACAAAGATTTTGACCCGGCATTAGCCCGGTTTATGAGATTCCGGGATTCCATTTCCTATGAATATGTCCCGGGCAAGTTCATCAAACGTGTGCGCCGTCAATATTTCTACAGTCAGGACGGTACGGTATATTCCGCCAAACTTCCGGCCAAACCGTTATTTAATTCCAACTATGACGGGTCATTTGTTGCAGGTATGGCACAGTTGCGCTATATGTACGCGATGCCGGTGGAACGTATTGTCAATTATTTTAAGGACAGCGGATTTGATTTGCCCAAGGCGACAGCGCACAACCTGTTGAAAAAGGCCGCGCTGCTCCTCGATAACCTTTACGGGGCCATGCGTATGGCGGTCCTGTCGGACTCTTATTTGGGCTGTGACGAAACTTATGCTAAAGTCCTCATGGAAGAATCCGGAAAGAACGGACTGCATATCAGGAAAGGCTACGTGTGGGTGGCTATCGCCCACAATCTGGGATTGGTCTATTTCTTTTACGAGGACGGTTCCCGAAAAGAAGAAATAATATTCAACTTCCTGAAGGATTACAAAGGTACAATTCAAAGTGACGGTCTGGCTGCATATCGCAAACTTGGCGGAACGGGTTTTCCGGATATAATGCGACTGCCATGCCTCCAGCATATAAAGAGGAAATTCCAGGATTGCGAAAAGAATCCTGATGCCGATGAAATTGTAAACCTTATCAACCGGCTTTATCATTACAATCACCTTCATACAATCGGAAAAGACAAATGGACCGAAGAAAAGGAACTGTATTTCAGACAGAAATACTCGCCGCCGATACTGGAAAAGATTCAAAACAAACTTTCAAAAATAACCCGACGCCGCAATTTCATTCCTGACACTGATATTTACCAGGCCGTCACGTATATGCAGAACGAAATGGCAGATATCGGTAATATTTTTACCGCAGCCAACTACCAACTCGACAACAATGCCGTTGAACGGGTGAACCGTAGTATCTCTCTGATGCGGCGCAACTCTTTGTTCTTCGGAAGCCATAAGGGAGCCGACCGGGCTGTAGTCTATTATTCGTTGGCATGTTCCTGTCGTTGTAAAGGCATAAATTTCTTTGAATACTTCTCTGATATAATGAGTCGTGCCACCGCATTACCACCCACAACTCCTATCGAGTGTTACCGTAATCTATTGCCTGATAGATGGCATAAACAGACCCAGCGCTTAACTTAATTCCAAAAACTTGCCTGCTTTGCAAAATCAATGCAGATCGAGACAGTTCCACAAGACGCAAATTAACAGTTTTGTGTCATCGTGGAGACGCTTACA
>BNXH01000218.1 GCA_025999435.1 Bacteroidia bacterium
TGTTCAATATACGGTCATAAAATGCCCTTAAAGTCAAGGCTCTGCTTAGTGTGTAGTCCGCTGATAACTTAAGTGTAAAGATTGTTATTCCGTTTGTTGCTTGTGTAAAGTTTTCTTCTATTTTTCTTAGAAGGGTTTCTGTTGTTTTATGAGAAATACCGGCTTTTATGTTCAAATCGTTATTGAAGTTTTTAGGTGTTTTGGATGTCAAACCGATGACTCTGTTAAATTCGTTAATGCGATAGCCGAAGTCAAAGGTAAATTCCTTTTCGAGAGATTCTATAAGTTGGTATGAAGATACATTGAGGGTAAGGATTCGCGAATTATTATAATCCAGATTTACTTCCATATTATTATTGAGGCTGGCATCGACACCAATCAGAGGTCTGAATATCTCGGTGATATTTACAGACGAGACATTATACGGAGATGATGGAATGGGGCTTCCGGTTAGTACATCGCGGATGAATCCCAAGTCGTCATTATTTGTCCCTCCGGCTTGTACCCAGCTGGAAAAAGAACCATAGCTGCCGATTTGATACCTTCATTCATAAGAATGATTTAATTGCAGGTTTCGGAATTTTTCTTTTATAAATGGAATTTTTTGTAATCCGGTATATGATATTGACCAGTTTGGTAACATCGAAAGTAAAGAAGGAAAGGCGGATAGAGAAATACTTCCGGCATCACGTCCTGTGTATGCCGCTATAAATGCAGGAATAAGCACATCACTCGAGTTACGATTGACCCCGCCTGGTTGATATTCGCCACCTTGATATTCTGTTCCTCTATATGTATCTTCTAGCCTATTGGAAATGACATCCCGGTTTTCAAGAAATTTACTGAATGCTTTTGAATAATAATTATTTTTAGAATTACTGCTTTTCAACGAAGTGGAAAGGGCGATTGTGGTTATAGAGAAACTTCCTCCTAATGAGCGGGGCATACCATCGAACATATATTGTATTTCGGCTCTGTCATTCTTCTCCCTTGCTACATTCAGATTAATGATGAAATCCTTGAATGGTACAATCTGAGACTTCAATTCAAATTTTTCAGCATTATTGTATATGGCCGGAGTGATATTGTTCTCATCCATTACCAGCCAGTCCCTGCCCTTTGACTTTTGAATGAAATCTTCACCTCCTTCAAAGCCGAAGGCAAAACCTAACCCGGGTACAAGTCCATATTCGGAATCTTTTTGTCCGAACATGTCTCCTATTCCCGGCCTGAATCCCGATACATATGTGTCCCTTCGTTTCGAGTAGTTGAATTCTATATTTCGTATTGCCATTAATCCTCTGACCGAGTACTCGGTAATATCG
>BNXH01000219.1 GCA_025999435.1 Bacteroidia bacterium
GATGTACGTTCCTCTGAAACATCTGGGATATAAATCGGCTATCGTCAACTTCTCGGATATTTATGCCATGAACGGGCAACCGAAGCAAATAACCGTTTCGCTGGGTATATCGAAGCGTTTTTCTGTTGAGGATTTAGAGCTGTTTTATGAGGGGTTGTCCCTTGCATGTCAGGAATATGGAGTCGATATTATAGGAGGGGATACATCGGCTTCGCTTACCGGTTTGGCTATCAGTATTACCTGTATCGGTGAAGGTGAAGACGGTAAGATCGTTTATCGTAACGGAGCTAAGGAAACCGATCTGATCTGTGTATCGGGCGACTTGGGCGCTGCCTTTATGGGGCTTCAATTGCTTGAGCGCGAAAAAGCCGTCTATGATGGAAAAAGCGACTTTCAGCCTGATTTTACAGGAAAAGAGTACTTGCTCGAACGTCAATTAAAACCGGAGGCACGAAAAGATATTATCAAAGCTTTAGCCGAAGAGGGAATCGTTCCCACTTCTATGATCGATATTTCGGATGGTTTGTCTTCCGAATTGAAGCATATCTGCAAGCAAAGTAGGGTAGGGTGCCATATCTATGAAGAACGTATTCCTGTCGATTATCAGACGGCGATGATGGCAGAGCAGTTTAATATGAACGTGACTACTGTGGCTCTGAATGGGGGAGAGGATTACGAACTGCTGTTTACTGTTCCGTTGTATATGCACGACCAGGTTTCCAAGATAAAAGGTGTCCGGGTAATAGGTCATATCACGAAGGAAGGCAACGGGTCTGTTCTTGAAACCCGTGATGGGACAGAGATAGAATTGAAGGCGCAAGGTTGGAATTTAATAGAGGAGGAGTAAGTATGAAAGTCAGAATTATTTTGTTATTGTTCTTGTGTAGTTATACATTCTGTTCTTGTCGCCCAAAAAGCGATAAACAGGATAATGGCACAACTGTAAGATTATTGCCTGTTTTGATAGAAAATGATCGTAATTCAGCCAAAACGGAAATCTCATATGATGATAAGAACAGGATTACCTTCTTTAAGGTAATAGAAAAATCCCCTGGTCTGTTGGTTATTACCAATGAAATCATTTATAAAAAAGATTCTTTTGTTATAAAATACAAAAGAAAGGAAGGATCGGAGAAAGAGTATTCCAGAATCATGTATTGCACCAACAATTCAATAAATGTTATATCAAATATGGATGAATCGATGCCGGAATATTTTGTTATCAATGATAAAAATCAGTTATCTGAAAACAAGGCAGTTTTTGATAATATGGTAGCAGGACAGAAGTTTGAATATGATGAGAAAGGAAGAT
>BNXH01000220.1 GCA_025999435.1 Bacteroidia bacterium
CAAAAGGTTTGCTACGCAACACACAGAAGGGACGTCTGCGCGAGCGGGGATTTCATCCATTTTTTACTAGGGTAGAGCTGCTTGCCGTATTATGAATTCTTGATGCAACGCAAAGCAAAGCCGTTTGAGCGGGGGTAACTGAGGGCAGGGTTCACGCTACTACTGTTGAAGTTCAGGCCGTACGCACTAGTACCAATAATGTCGGTACTCCAGTAGTCGCCGGCTCCGCCCTGGTGGAAGAGCAAGCCAGTGCCGCCGCCCCGGTAGCCACCAGCAGGCAAAAAGAGGGTTGTAGTCTTACCGTCAGGTTTGATTTCGAAACCACGGCCGTTAGTGCCGTTCCATACCCAGGTATTGGCAGTGGCTACTGACGAAGATCCCGAAATAGTACCGCCTTTATACAGACTTCCCCATTCGTTCTGCGAGGGGGTGCGCCAGCCCGTACTTGCACCGCTAGTGCCATTTTGAACAGGATACCAGGTTTGGTAAGTCACCCCATCAGCATTAATCTTAGCACAGGGATCATTAGGGGCAAAACGTGCGTTACGCCACAGCAGGTCTATCTGGTTTGCAGGCAAGTTATATGCCCAATTGTAATTTTGGGCTGCACCTGTGGTAATAAACATACCGTAATGAGTAGTAGACCGGGCCACCTGTCTCCATGGGTAACGCTGTGATGTACCAATCAAATTGCCGTCCTCATAAGTGGGGGGAGTTGCAATATTATAGGCCACCTGATTTGTCCCTGCGGTGTTCGCTCCGGCAGTAAAACCCTGTGCGGCTCCCCGCTTTTCGTGTCCGTCGCCAATACGGCCCCACTGGTACAAGTCGCCGTAAAGATTCTCTTCTCCTGTAATATAATAGTGCTTGCCATCTGCATCGTTGGCAGGACTGAAAGTCATGGTATGGTTTTTTTGTGCGGCAATGGTCAGCTCTTTAGCCCCCAGGTTAAAGCACATAAAGGAAAGCCATTCCCCGGCATTGTTCTTAGCGCCGCATCCCACGGCTACTTCGGCTATGTCGGAGGTTATAGTCCTCCCGTTAGCGTCGGTAGCTACACAATAGAATCTGTAAAAACCGGCATTGCCGGCATTGCGGGTAGTGCCTTTGAGTACTGCCTGTGGAGTAAATGCTGCCGTATTTGCTCCGGCAGCATTCGCTGTTGCTGTACTGGTATAGATCGTTCCGGCCTGTCCCACAGGCGCACCGATACGCACATGCGCATTATTACCCGTCACCTGGTACCACTGGTAAGTAGTAGCCAACGTAACCCCGTTTATATCCAACGCGGGATTGACATCGAAGG
>BNXH01000221.1 GCA_025999435.1 Bacteroidia bacterium
GTTTTCATCCGTCTGCCGGTCTTACAGGCAAGATAAATATTTTTACGGTAAGGGATCAGGGAATTTCCCAGCTTCTCCTGTGCGTCTTCATAGCCGGGCGCTACATCAAAATAATTTATACCACGGTCAACGGCCCATGAGACATAGTTATCCGATGCAGGCTGTCCATCCCGCATCGATACAATTCCACCGTAGACAACCGGAAAAATATTGAATCCTGTTTTACCCAGTGCCTTTCTCAACCCGTTAGGGTGGGTTTTCCGTTCACTAGCCGATACTTTGATCCCTTTCCCCATAATCCCTAAAGCGGAGAGCGCTGCCGCTTGAATAAACCTCCTTCTTTCCATCTTATAATGGTATTTTAGATTATAAAAATAATCTTTTATTTGTTTATTTGTTATACATTGCTATTTAAAGCGAAAAAAGAAAGATTCAAAACGAAATAAACGATATTGACAGTTTTTAAGGTTGCAAGGATGCCATCCCCCTTCTTCACGATCTGGAGCCGCATCGAGATACTACCCTACCCTTTTATCCGCATTCATAAATCACACATCGTAAACTTCAACTTTGTATAGCCATATCACAAAAACTCCGGTGGATATGTGACTCTGGAAGATGGGACAGAGATTGAAATATCATCCAGCTATAAGATTTTCTCAGGTTCTTTAAAGCATAGATCCCGAGCCTGTTTAATCAAACCTACTATCGGGAATCCCTTTTCGGCATCGGAATACTTAATGGCTTCTGTCTTTTCAGCATTTTAGACGCTTCCCCTGTAAGCCAGAGATAATGATCGGAAGGCACTCCGTCCATCCCTACAAACTTAGCTATATCACTTACCGGAGGGTTGTCGCTGCATTTGAATATTGCCGTCCCTTCATTTACCTCATCGAACATAGCCGCATAGATCATACCGGCACCTGCATTGATAGCAGTAGATATCTGCTGCCAGTAGAAACGTCCCCCCTGACGCGGTATGGAACCGGACGGCTTTATATCATCCGGAAATTCAAAGCGGCTGAGATTATGCCAACTGAATCCCGGGGTCACACAAGGCACATAATCTATATTGTTATTTTTACACCACTCCATATCACCGATTATCAGGTCGCGGAAACGGTCCATATCGTTATGCAAAAGCGGTGTAAAGCGCTGAACAGTCCAAGGCAAAACGATGTCGGCCTGTTTGATTATTGTGTGCAAATAGGGGTCCGGAATACAATCGGCAGTCAGTTCTCTCCAAAACGTAGGTACACCCAGCATAATACTGCAACCTCCGTATTCAGGGTCATTTTTCAGG
>BNXH01000222.1 GCA_025999435.1 Bacteroidia bacterium
ATTCTTTCTTTTAATTTTTTGGTGAGCGACAAAGATAGTAATTATCATAAATCCTCGCTATCTTCTTTCTCTAAATCGGCCATAACCTCTTTCAATATGGAATCGAAAAGATTATCAAGTTCCTCATTAAGTATAAGCTTCTGGTCATAACCGAAGTACAAATTTTTAGTTATCCATTTTAGAACTTTCTGTTTGCTTTTCTCTTTGACAACACCATCTTCATAACATATGATATCATACACATCTTCCCTGATAGCATCTCTTATTTCCTCTTGTGAATCTTCATCAAAATCCGAAAAGGTCAGGCTGTTAGGTAACAGGCCTCCCCCTTCGTTCCCGTCTTCCCATTCATCAAAATCTTCTTTGTCCTCTGGTAATGGCTGATTTTGGTTACTCCCTAATATCGTTTGGGCATATTCCATTGCTTCAGGATACTTTTTATTCTTCGCCATCTTTTCCAACAGTTCCCAATCTTGTCTTGACCGGGGGTATTTCCATGCGGCCCGGTCTATCAGGTTGATATACCGCAATTCATTCTTCCGTTCCTGTGGTAAAGCGTCGCATTCCTTACAAATATGCTTCGCATGGCCTCTGCCCCCAAATTTTTCATTTGGCTTATAATCGCCGCAAATCCTGCAATAATGCCCCCTGTGCTGTTTCTTCTTTTTTTTAGCCATTCTGAAAAAGGAATTTCATAAGCAAAATCCGGATACAAATATAACCCTTCTGTTTATAAACTGATCCTGCAACCCTCTTTTCCGCAGTTATGCTTATATGCGGCGGGAACATATACTATTACTATATATTCCCGCCACACCGCATAACTATCCTCGTAAAAGACAGTTTCGGATAGCCATGCAAGCGTACCTCCGGTTGGGGTACACTTGCCTGTAACGGATGGTTTTGCTAAACCATCTTCATCCGACCTTCCACGCCAACGATTTTTCCGCTCTTTTCATATCTCATCTCCCCATGGCACGGAACAGACCAGTGAGGTTTCCCTTATTTACAGGCAAAGGTATTCCATATTCCCGGCATGACGTAAAATTCCTCCGGCCCGTCCGGGTTTTGGAAACAATCTTCCTCTTTCCCTTTCAGGGCGAGCGTATTCTTTCCAAAAAATTTGTCAAGCCGGCAATCTGACCTTTTGCCGCCTGTAAAACAATAGAAACCTCACTGGCTCCGCCCCGGCATAAAAAAAAAGTCGATGGATATGAAAAGGACAGAAAAAAATAAAGAAAACAATATTTCCTACTTTCCACTCAGCATTAAATGGGTGTTGGGAGTGGCTCTATTGGGT
>BNXH01000223.1 GCA_025999435.1 Bacteroidia bacterium
ATATAACGTACCAATCGTAAATTCTTGCTGGTAGATTCACGGTTAACCACATACTCTCCGCCCTCTACTTCCATATTTGTGCCCTCGATGCGCATGCCGCCCTGCGAATGGCGTTTGCCACGGAGGAGACCGCCATTCTCTAGTTTGGCTAATTGAGAAGTCATAATGCCAACTTGAATAGCACCTTGTGCCGCAGCTATAGCTGCTAATATTGTCCCGATAATGGGTCCTTTGGCCAAAGCTTTAGTCACCGATAGAGCGACATTCGATATGCCGGATACAATATTTTGAACCAATTCGACCTTCTTCTGTTGCTTTTCTAGTTTTCGTTTGTCATTTTCAAGTTTTACTTTCTTTTTCTCTAATTCTACAGTCTTATTGTATATATCTAATTCTGCTTTATTTTCCTTTTCTTTTACCGCAATACTAGCTTCTATTGCAGCGGCTTCTTCCATTTTTCCTTCAGCGGCTTTTTTTGCTTGCTCTTTTCTTAAGGTTGCAATTTCAGTATTAATTGTAACGCCTTTTTCATATTCTTCCTTATTCTCATATTGAATTGTTTTTATATCTTCTGCTATTTGATTTGACTCAGCGAAATTTGCATCTATCAATGATTTATATACTGCTTTTACGCCATTTGCAAATCCATCGGTATACTTTGTTATTTCTGCTAAAACGCCGCTTACATTCTGGGCATACTGCCTCAGTTGGGTTATACCCAAATCCTGTTCCTGTTTCTCCGCTGCCGTTATCGCCTGATTCGTTTTTATAATTTCGCTACCGTAAAATTTTATAGCTTCGGCTTTCTCAGCTTCCAATCTATTCCGTTCCTGCACATTATCTCCTACCGCTTTAATCTCATTGTCGTATTGGGTAATAACTTCTTTTCCATGATAGATAAGGGCTGCCCTGTAATGCTCCAGCCCTTTGACGGCCACATCTATTTTTTCACGTGTGCTGTCTATATCTATAATATTCTTGGTTGCTTCCGCTGTTTTGGCAGCTGCTTCTGTGGTTTTACCCGCTTCTGTGGCTGCGGCTTTGCTCTTATCAGACGCTTGTATGGCGGCAGATGCAACACCTTCCAATGCTTCTTCACTAACGCCCAACGCTTCGGCAGCCTTGGCGGCAGCATCCGATACCATTTCCTTGGTTTTCTTTTTGGTTTTGTCAACAGTCACTTCCATATCGGCAGTAAAGCTGTTGAACAGTTTATCGTTAACAGCTTTTGCTGTTGTTTCGTAGCTTTTTGCGTTTTGTTTGAGGTCTTCTTTCAGTTTTGCATCGATAGCCGCAAT
>BNXH01000224.1 GCA_025999435.1 Bacteroidia bacterium
GTTATATCCTGTGGCCAGTCTAAGAATCGTAAATTCCGCTTCTAAAATACCACCGGAAAAGACAGGCGCAGAGCCATAACGTATTATTTCATCGGGAGCTATGCTGCCGTCGATGCGCATAGAGCCGTTCGCGGATTCTATAAATACTTCATAATCGTCGGCCTGAGGTAGCCCTTCTATGGAAATAGCCATACGGTTCGTAATTTCCTGCATATTGACCGCTACGGATTCAAAGACAGACCCGTATTCGGCAGGGTCGGGCAGGAAGACCACAGGGCTTTCACCATAATACACGCTTCTGCCGTCTATTGAAGCAGCCTGTCCCGCAACCCGCTGTATATGGAACAGCAGGTCATTCTTTACCGTTATCTTTTCTTTTAAGAAGCTTAGATCGAAGGCTTGCGTATCCAGTCCGCTCCAGGCCACCACGGAGTACAAGCCGTTTTCGACTTCTAGTCTTTTACGGAAATGTTCCGCTAAACCGGCATCACCGGCCGCCTGGTATAAAACCAGTTTATCGTTACGGTCGAAGATACATAATTTCAAACCGGATAAGTGCGGATATACCGTATCGGTATGGCACGGGGTTTTGCTGTACAGCCGGACATCGATCCCCTGCGGGCAGTCGTCCGTATGCTCATAAACACAACCGCTTATACCGGACAGGATAAAGGCGCCCAGCAGGAGGTATCTTAGTTTCCTCCTGCCTGCGTACCCTTGCTTTGCCATCGTTTTGCGCATGCCTTTGCTGTTTGTATGGTTAATTACAGGTCTATATCATAGGTATGTACCGTCCATGGTAGCACCACCACATCCACAGACATGTAAGTATCGGTAGAACTCAACGGATCGGTAGGGTCAACCGGGTCTTCCGGTTCCGGACCGTTCGGTTTGGGATCAGGGTTACGTGGCGCGTCGGGACCGGATGGGATCAGTGGGTTCCAGTTCAGGCCGATGCTCTTGAACGAATTGATATTGATATGGTAGATATTGTTACGGATGGTAGGGGAATTGACCGGCTGGCTGATATTATCCGGGTTCAGCCAGATATAATACAATACTTTACCATTCGGGTAGGTAGACACCGGCTGGTCCTGCACGCCCATCCCGGCGGTATAACCCTGCGCGTTTTGGATGCTGGAATAGATTTTACCGTCGATCCCCCCTACATAAAAGGTGTCGTCGGTCAACGACCCGCCATCGGCGATAAGGGCTGCCGCCGGCGTAAACTTAGCACGTACAAGCACATAGGCTGTATTGCCTTTCCGGTAACGGCTGGAGGATAAGTCGGCGC
>BNXH01000225.1 GCA_025999435.1 Bacteroidia bacterium
AGCCTGGTTTCTTCCGCTCAGGTATACCATACACGCACTATCTCTCCCGAAATATACACTATACAAGTCAGCAAAGACGGGGACTGGGGGCAAATGCCTGTCATAAAGTTAAAAGAAAACAGCCGGATAAATATCAGTTTCGACCGGATATCGGAAGACTCTTTCAATAGGTTAAGATATAGAATTATTCATTGCGATGCTTTCTGGAAACTTAGCCAGGAATTGTCGGAAGCTGATTATATCGATGGTTTTAATAACAATTTGATCGAAGACTATGCTGCTTCACGTAACACAACGGTCGAGTATACCCATTTCGAGATTGAAATACCAAATCGGGATGTAAAGCTTCGGCTGTCAGGAAATTACGCGGTAGAAGTTTATGAGGACGGATGGCCTGACAATATTTTACTTACAGCATGTTTTTCCGTACTGGATTCGCAATTAAGTATCGGCGCAACCGTTTCCTCCAACACTGACGTCGATACAAACCGTGCGCATCAACAACTGTCTTTTACACTACTGCATCAAAACGTAAGTATTCGGGATCCTCACAGAGACCTTAAAGTATTTGCCTGGCAAAACAACCGGCTGGACACAGAAAGATCCGATTTAAAGCCAACGTATATAAACCCGGGGAAATTGATATACGAGCATAACCGGAATCTCATATTCGAAGCCGGCAACGAATACCGTAGGTTTGAACTATCGAGTTACAGATATAACGGTTTGAATGTGGAACATATAGAATACAACCGCCCTACTTATTCTATGTATATAGTACCTGATAAAATACGCGCGGGACATTCTTACAGTTACGATCAGGATCAGAACGGAAAGTTTGTAATTAGAAGCAATGAAAGCGATAAGAGCGAAACAGAGGCAGACTATTTCAACACCACTTTTACTTTACCCATGGATACTCCTATGGCGGAAGATATCTTTATTAACGGAAATTTTACAGATAATAATTTTACAGATAAATACCGTATGATATATGACGCAGAAAATAAGGAATACCGTTTGTCTTTATTGTTGAAACAGGGATTATACAATTACTTGTACCTTACCAAATCGGGAAATAACTATTCTACAGCTAAAATAGAAGGGAATTATTACGAAACAGAAAACGAATATTTGATATTTGTTTATCATCGACCTCCGGGACAACGTTACGACAGCCTGATCGGTGTTCAAAGTATACAATCGAGAAAAAAATAAAAAGTTCATTTTTCCATAGGGTTTTTGTTTCGTGAACAATCATATTAGTAGAAGGTTTAATTAATAATCTAAA
>BNXH01000226.1 GCA_025999435.1 Bacteroidia bacterium
GCATTGGTACGATATAGAATAACGAAATCACCGTAAGAAGCCTTCTTTTCACGGCGCAAGTCCCAAATCTTATTAGAAACGATTACCCCTTCTTCAAAATCGGAATATGCACTGCCAACTTCTATTCTATCACCCTCATCATTTTCTGAAAAAACAGTCTTCTGAATCTGCTCTCTATTCTGTTTTATCAGGCTGTTCGCGGCATTTACAATATTCTGTGTCGAGCGGTAATTTTGTTCCAGTTTAAATATCTTGGATTCAGGATAAACCTCTTTAAACTTAAGGATATTATCAATGTTCGCTCCACGGAACGAGTAGATACTTTGGGCATCGTCTCCCACCACACATACCCGGTGATGCGCATCGGCGAGTTGTTTTATAACCAGATACTGAGCAAAGTTAGTGTCCTGATACTCATCAACAAGTATATACTGATAGCGTTCCTGATAACTTTTCAGCACATCGGGATGATCGCGGAAAAGGCAATTGGTATAGAACAACAAGTCGTCAAAGTCCATCGTATTCGATGCTTTCAGACGATTGTTATATTCCCTGTAAATATCTTTTAGCACAGGCATTTTTGCCCGTTGGTCGTATTCTATCAATTCTTTGTTTTGCGCGTACATTTGTGGAGAGATCAATGCATTCTTCGCGTTCGATATGGTTCCCTGTACGCGTGCAGGCTTGTATATTTTATCATCCAGTTGGAACTGTTTGATAATCGTTTTAATCAGGTTGCGGGAATCGGCAGAATCGAATATTGTAAAATTGGAAGTGAAACCGATTTTCTCTGCTTCGGTGCGCAGAATACGGGAAAATACAGAGTGGAAAGTACCCATCCAAAGATAGCGTGCATATTGCCAACCTATCAGTTGAGCGATACGCTCTTTCATTTCTTTAGCCGCTTTGTTGGTAAAGGTAAGAGCCAAAATGCTATGCGGCATGTACCCGCTTTGCATCAAATAAGCTATCTTGTAGGTTAGCACACGAGTTTTTCCCGAACCTGCTCCTGCGATAATCAGAGAAGGTCCGCTAATGTATTCTACAGCTTCACATTGCTGCTTATTCAGATGATCGAGTAAATTTTCCATGACAAACGAAAGACAAAGATAGCTTTTAGTTATGAGTTTCGAAATCTGGCGAACAAATATTTTTTTGTATTTTTGTCACTTTAAAAGAAAATGAAATGCTCATAGCTCAACAACTTAAAGAAGAGAATATTGCCGAGTACCTTATATATATGTGGCAGGTAGAAGACTTGATACGTGCCGGCG
>BNXH01000227.1 GCA_025999435.1 Bacteroidia bacterium
CTGGTAGCTGATGCTGAAAAAAATAAAGTTTCCGCTATTGCCTTCCCTGAACTAAGTATTACAGGATATACATGTGGCGATTTATTCCTGCAACGCACATTGCTCGAAGGCGCGAAACAGTCCCTTCGCAGAATACTGGATGCAACAAAAGGATATTCTGTAATTACAATAGTGGGAATGCCTTTAGAGGTGTCTGATAAGCTTTATAATGTAGCAGTTGTAATTTGCGGAGGAAAGATCTTAGGCGTTGTTCCGAAAACATTTTTACCCAATTACAATGAGTTCTACGAGAAGCGTTGGTTTTCGCCTTCCGGTGAATTAAAAGATGAAGTTGTTTATTTGTGCGACAGTTATGTCCCGGTTGGTATAAATCTTATTTTCGAAACTCAGGACTTCAAATTTTCTATTGAAATATGCGAAGACCTGTGGACACCAATCCCTCCGTCCAGTATTGCTTCTTTGAATGGAGTGGAAATCGTATTCAACTTGTCGGCAAGTAATGAAACTACAGGAAAACATATTTATCGGAAATCCCTTATAGCCCAGCAATCGGCACGTTGTATTGCCGGATATGTATATGCTGCCGCGGGTAGTGGGGAATCTACCACTGATGTTGTCTTTTCGGGCAGTAGCATGATCGCCGAAAACGGATCGTTATTGGCTGAGGCTGAACGTTTTTCGTTCGATAGCCAAATGATTGTCGCAGATATAGATGTAGATCGCTTAAAGAGTGACAGGTACAGGAATAAATCATTTTCATTGTCGGAATATAAGCTGATAAATGAACTTGAATACCGGAATATCCGCATCGATAGGGAAATATCTGTAGAGGAGTTTTCCTTGAACAGATATGTTTCGCCAATGCCTTTTGTTCCTTCAGGCGACAGTACGTTGAATGACCGTTGCGATGAGATATTCTCGATACAAATAGGTGGATTGGCTAAGCGACTGTTACATACCAATAGCCGGAATGCTGTAATAGGCATCTCCGGTGGATTGGATTCTACATTGGCTCTGCTTGTTTTGGTGAAAACATTCGATAAGCTGAATATCCCTCGCGGGAATATATATGGCATTACCATGCCGGGATTCGGGACAACCGGGCGTACATACAACAATGCCGTCAAGCTGATGCGGTCGTTAGGCGTTACCATTAAGGAAATATCTATAAATGAAGCTGTTATCCAGCATTTTAAAGATATAGATCACGATGTAAATATCCACGACATTACTTACGAAAATTCTCAGGCGCGCG
>BNXH01000228.1 GCA_025999435.1 Bacteroidia bacterium
TTAGATGCTGATTTTTATTTTGCACATCCTTATTCGTCTTGGGAAAGAGGCCTGAATGAATATACAAATGGACTGATCAGGCAATATATCATAAAAGGTTCGGATTTTGATTTATATGATGATAATTATATAAGGCTGATACAAAATAAGATAAACAGAAGACCTAGAGAAAAATTATGTTTTCAGACACCTTCTAAAATATTTTATGCATCTTTGAACTAAATTGTCGCATTGGGTATTTGAATCTGCGAAGTTGCATGTTGAATGATAAATTTCATTCTCTTGCAACTTTTTCTTATATCACGAGCGATAAATCCCTCATTTTTTTACGGTGATCCTGTAAAACCTGTAGGCAACAGCAGGCTGTAACCATCTTTGATCATCTTTTTTTGATTTCAAAGATAATTATTTATTTTTTCCCCTCAAGTTTTGTCGGTGATCCATCAGGGCAAACGCATCTAATTTTTGTTATTAATTCGGGAATAAGTACTATCTTTCCGAAGAAAACGCTTTATGGAAAGTCCCCTTCGTTATTTTTCAACCCTTACCGACCCTCGTGTAGAAAGAACTCGCGAGCATGATCTTGAAGATATATTATTTATCGCCATAGCCTCTATAATTTGTGGAGCAGAAGGCTGGAATGAGATTGAAGAATTCGGCAAGTCTAAAGAAGACTGGCTCAAAACGTTTCTCCGCCTGCCCGGTGGTATTCCTTCTCACGACACATTCAATCGTGTATTCTCAGCATTGGATCCTCAGGAATTGGAGCAGTGTTTTATGGACTGGACACGTTCGGTCGCCGATTTATGCGCGAATGAAGTGGTAGCCATAGATGGTAAGAGTATGTGCGGTAGCCGTACTTCAGATAAAAAGTCCATCGTTCACATGGTCAGTGCTTGGGCTGAAAAGAATCACATCGTATTGGGTCAAACAAAAGTTGATGAAAAGAGTAATGAAATAACAGCTATTCCCAAACTATTGGAACTACTGGTACTTAAAGGTTGTATCGTAACGATAGACGCCATGGGATGCCAAAAGGACATAGCCTCTAAAATCATAGAAAAAGAAGCTGATTACCTGCTGGCCCTCAAAGGCAATCAAGGAAATCTTTTGGAACAAGTAGAGGATTCTTTTCGTTTCCTGCCGATTCGTGATTCCAACGAAGAGTTGGATAGTGGACATGGGAGGGTGGAAACCCGCAGATGCCTGGTTATAGATGACCTTTCCCTGATTGAATCAAA
>BNXH01000229.1 GCA_025999435.1 Bacteroidia bacterium
ACTTATATTAATAGGCCCCGAAGGTGATTTTTCCGAAAAAGAGGTGGAAGAAGCGATTCTCTCGGGATTTCAACCTATTTCGTTAGGGGAGAGCCGCCTCCGGACAGAAACAGCGGCATTGGCGGCATGCCATGCCGTTCATGTCTTAAACTGGTAATTACCAGCTAATTAAGTTCCATTAAGGTAATTATAAGCAACCCTGTACAGACAGCGCCAATGGTGGCAACTAATCCCGGCAGCATAAAGGAATGGTTCAGTACCCATTTGCCGATGCGGGTAGTACCTGTGCGGTCGAAGTTAATAGCAGCAACTACTGTAGGATAGTTGGGGAGGAAAAAGTATCCGTTTACCGTAGGGAAAAGAGCGATCAACAACCAAGGCGAAATTCCAAGGGCTATTCCTAAAGGTATCAAAGCCCGTACTGTAGCCGCTTGGCTATATAGTAGGATGGACATGACAAAAAGCGCTATACCAAATACCCAAGGCATAGAAGTCACGATTCCTTCGATAGAGGAGCGCAATTGGTACATGTTCCCATTAATGAAGGTATCTCCCATCCATGCAATACCGAAAATGGCAACTACAGCTTGCATGCCGGCCACAAAAACCGATCCTTGAGCAGCCTTTATCCCGTTAGTCCTGGTAGTAAGAAGGATCAACGCAGCGGCAGACAGCATTAGTATCTCAATTATTATGGGCATATTCAATGTTTTATCGCCTAATTGCCTGAGTCCTTCAACAGACCCGAACAGGATAATGAGAACGGTGGCCGATATAAAGATCAATACAGAAAGTCCGGCTCTACTCCTGACAATATATTCCTTTTTGCTTTCAGTTTTATTTGTGTCAAACATTCCGGCTTTTAATCTTTCTATATATTCGGAATCTTCATGCAATTCTTTTCCCATACGCATACTTACAAGAGCTCCTAGCAAAACACCTACGAGAGTAGCAGGTACACTTATCATTAATATATTTAGTAATGAAATATTATATCCGGCAAGCATACTTAACAAGGCAACAGTCGCTGCTGATATGGGGCTGGCTGTTATTGCCTGTTGAGATGCTATTACGGCTATTGATAACGGGCGTTCGGGACGTATATTTGTCTCACGCGCAACTTCCGCAATTACAGGGAGGACGGAATATGCAACGTGTCCTGTTCCTGCGACAAAAGTAAACAGATACGTTACCATAGGACTCAGAAGTGTGATTCGTTGGGGATGTTTACGAAGCA
>BNXH01000230.1 GCA_025999435.1 Bacteroidia bacterium
GTCTGAGATACAACGCCATAGTACAACGAACCTAGTTCAACTTTAGCAACGTCTTTTAATCTTAGTATTTGACCATCCTGAGAACGCAATATAATATTACCGAAGTCCTCCTCTGATTTAAGTTTCCCCGTATATCTCATCGTATACTGAAACGACTGGTCACTGTTTTGACCCAATTCACCAGGGGCTGCTTCAATATTCTGATCGGCCAGGGCAGCCGAAACTTCCTTAATCGAAATTTTATAAGCAGACATCACATCCGGTTTCAGCCAAATACGCATCGAATAGTCTCTTGCCCCAAACACATTTGCATTACCAACCCCAAATACACGCTTTATCTGAGGTAAGATATTGATATTTGCATAGTTTTGAAGAAATTCCCCGTCGTAGTCGGGGTTATCTGTACTGATGGTTAACCCCAGCAATGTACTATTCTGCTGTTTTGATACGATCACACCTAGCTGAGTAACCTCTTGAGGGAGTAATGGTGTAGCGCGCGCCGCCAGATTTTGTACGTTTACTGCTGCAATATCCGGATTGATACCTTGCTTAAAAAACACCCTGATTGTAGCTTGTCCGTTACTTGCTGACGATGTCATATATGTCATCCCTTCCACACCATTGATTTGCTCTTCGAGGGGAATAACCACGCTGTTCATTACCACCTCGGCATTTGCTCCGGGGTAATTTGCCTGAACCTGTACTGTCGGAGGTGCAATATCGGGATATTGTTCTATAGGCAAGGTAGCCAGACCAATAATCCCTAACACTACAATAATGACAGAAATAACAGTAGAAAGTACAGGTCTTTCTATAAATGTTTTTAACATTGTTTTTTATGTTTATTGTTTGTATGCAATAATTTATTTCTTCACTTTGATTTTTTTACCATCAGCCATCGTAATCAAACCTTCCGATACGATACGGTCTCCGGCTTTCAATCCGCTTGTGATCACATAGCTCTTACCATCAGGCGTAGGTATCACGGAGACCAGTGTTTGTACAGCCATTGTATCTCCCTGAACTTTAAATGCCAGATATTTATTTTGCTGCATCTTAGTTGCATCTTGAGGTATTACAATTGCATTATCGATATGTCTGGGAATAATAACGTTTCCACTGAATCCGCTTCTCAGAATACCGTCCGAGTTAGGAAAATCGGCTCTAAGATTTACTGTACCGGTAGTTACATTTACTTGTCCGGTAATCGTTTTAATCTTACCTTTTT
>BNXH01000231.1 GCA_025999435.1 Bacteroidia bacterium
GACTTTGTTGCAACGGCAGTCAAACCGGTATTTTTCTTCACTATCGTAGCAAGTAAAATTAACTCACTTTGTAAGCATCGGGCATACCAATCCCGATGAATTTATTTAATGTCAAACATTTGAGTTTGACCTCCGTTTTCTGATTTTTTAATGTTCGGGCATCCAATTCTCCACCGAAAATTGTCTTGTAGCGGAACATTACCACTTCGTTGAGACTTCGTCGATGGTAGCCGTTTTCTTCTTTCCATGATTTCGAGCCGTGTTTGTTTATGTATTCCACCGCCCGGTTGCGCTGAATCAAATAATTCGGCAAAGGCTTCTTGCTTTTTGCTTTTTGTATTACCGCATTTTTAGGCGGGGGAATAATTTGCTCTATACCACTGCCCAAAACCTCTCTGAACCCAAACTTGTCATAAGCGCCGTCGCCATGAAAACTATGGATATGGCCTGTTTTGCCCTCCAGCATTTTACTGCCTACGGAGGCATCATCTTCTTCATTGCCTGTTAATTCCACTGAGAGTATTTCCTGAGAGACCAAGTCTATGCAAACATGCAGTTTTCGCCATGTACGGTGCTTTGACCAGCCATGTTTACGAACTTTCCATTCCCCTTCTCCATAAACTTTTAAGCCTGTCGAATCTATAGCTATCTCCAGGTTTTCTCCCGATTCCAACCGATTTTGTATTTCGACCGGAAGATTCTTTTGACGGCGGCAAAGAGTCGTGTAATCCCGTACAGCTAAATGACTTTTGCCCATCAGTAAAAACAGACTCGCCATAAATCCCGTACTTTGACGAAGGCGGAGACGATAATTAATTTTCAACAACAAACAACATTGAATAATACTGTCTGAATAAGTTTGTTCGCCTACTTCCTTCTTCTTTCTGCTCAGATGATCCCATTCTTCCATTATTGATTCGTCCAACCATAAGGTTAAACTGCCGCGTTGGCACAAACTTTTGTTATACGCTTGCCAATTCTTGATTTTATATTTATCTTTGATCTGGGTTATCGGTGAGGTACTCATGTATCTACTTTTTTGAATTTGCAAATACAAAAATACACCTGTAACCCTTCTTTTACAATACCGTTGCAACAAAGTCAAACCGGTATTTTTCTTCACTATCGTAGCAAGTAAAATTAACTCACTTTGTAAGCATCGGGCATACCAATCCCGATGAATTTATTTAATGTCAAACATTTGAGTTTGACCTCCGTTTTCTGAT
>BNXH01000232.1 GCA_025999435.1 Bacteroidia bacterium
CTTAACAACGGATTGGGATATGGCATCAGATTATTACTATCTGACTACCAAACAAAAGTTACCAAATATCCGAGCAACTCTACAGGAGATCTTAATACCTATTATAATGGAAAGAAAGTAGGCGAAATATGGGGATACGAAACCATTGGAGTAGCTAAAACCCAGCAAGAAATGGATGCCCATCTGGCTTCGCTTCCGAATGGAGGACAAACGTATATCAGCGGTTCTACATGGCGCGCGGGCGACATCATGTATGCCGATTCGAATAACGATGGCAAAGTAGATAAGGGACTCAATACTCTCGATGACCACGGCGATCTTAGAGTGATAGGTAATACGACTCCACGCTATCAGTTTGGTATTGACCTTACAGCCGACTGGAAAGGGTTCGATGTTCGCGCATTCTTTCAAGGGGTGATGAAACGCGATTTCTGGCAAGGTAGTTATTTCTTTTGGGGAGCGCGTGCCGGCGGTAACGATGGCTCCAATAATTCGGGTACAAACGGATCAAGCTGGCAGGATGGCGGCATGTGGTGGTCTACAGCCTTTGTCGATCACGAAGATTATTTCAGAGATGCTTCCTCGTATTCAGTATCAACAGGAGCTCTCGGCGAAAATGCGAACGCTTATTATCCGAGGCCTAATTTCGAGAACGACCGGAATCTGAAAGTACAGAGCCGTTATTTGCAAGATGCTTCTTATATCCGCTTGAAGAATTTGCAGGTAGGCTATACTTTGCCGGCTTCGACAACCCGCAAATTCCATATTGATAAGTTAAGGGTGTTTTTCTCAGGAGAAAATCTATGGACAGGAAGCAAAATGAATAAAATGTTTGACCCTGAAACTATTGGAAATGAAAGTTACGGTAGCGCTTATCCGCTCTCGGCAGTCTATTCATTCGGTATAAATCTAAACTTTTAAAAAAATCTAAAAAATGATACATAAAAATAGCTTCATAAAATTGTTTGCAATAGCATCGCTAAGCATGTTTTCAGTAGCTTGTGTGGATGTAGATTTGCAACCGAAAACCAGCATACCGGCAGATGTATATCTTGACGATGATGCTCAGGTAAAAACCTATGTAGATAATCTCTATGCTCCTCGTACCGGTAGTAATTCTTTCGATCAGGAATTTTCCATTCATACAACATACAGCTACGGTACTTTTGCGTTGGATAATAATTCGGATAATCAAACCAACAAATACTATGACAAGTCTTTCT
>BNXH01000233.1 GCA_025999435.1 Bacteroidia bacterium
GATTCACCCTCTCAATATATAATTTTGAAACCTTCTTATTTTTTTGCAGCAGCCTGTACTGTGGATAAAACGCGAAGAAAATTCTTCCCCCATATTTTTGCTATATCTTCATCCGAATAGCCTCTTTCTAACAACTTGACTGTTATATTGATCATATCGTTGCTACCATTACAACCGATAATGCCCCCACCGCCATCAAAGTCGGACGCAATACCTACATGATCGATACCTGCTACTCTGACTGCATGATCGATATGTTCAATAGCATCCATCAGGCTGGCCTTGCTTTTATCTTTATTCATAAATAAGTCGACAAGGCAAATTTGCGCGACACCCCCGTTTTTGGCTAAAGCCTGTAGTTGTTTATCGGTGAGATTGCGATCATGGTCACACAGCGCCTTTACAGAAGAATGTGATGCAATGATAGGTTGAGTAGATAATGCAATCACATCATAAAATGTCTTTTCACTCACATGTGATATATCGACAAGAATACCCACGCGATTCATTTCCTTTACCACTTTCATGCCAAAACCGCTCAATCCGTTCCATTCCGGCTGATCGCTGGACGAGTCACATATATCATTCGGCTTGGTATGGCATAAAGTGATATAATTTACACCTCTGCCTTTATACCGGGCAACGTTGGCAATATCCTTACCTATTCCATATCCATTTTCAATACCTATGAATATAGCTTTCTTTCCTTCAACTTTGAGCCTTACAAGATCGTCCGCGGTGTATGCAATGCCACAAACATCCTTGTTTTTTTCTACCTGAGTATATATGCCATCTATCAAACCATCTATTTTTTGCACGATCTTTTGTGAAGAAATTTCATCTCTTGGGCCTTGTGCTGTATAGGCTGCAAAGAATATCGCATCGAGCATGCCCTCCTCCATTTTAGGGATATTGACCTGATTATTCTCCCTTCTACCTATATCAAATCCTTCTTTTTTAAATTCTAAAGGAGTATCGCAATGGGTATCTACAGATAACATATTTTGGTGTAGCTCCTTAGCCCGATGATATAATCCTGCCTGCTTAACAATATGATCAAATATTTTCAACATAGTTATATCTCCTCCTGCAATATGCCCTTCCGGATGCCACTGTACACCCAAAATAGTGCGATTTGGATAAGCTTCTATAGCTTCAACTATTCCATCTGGAGCATATGCTACAGTCCTAAAATCAGGAGCAACATCTTTTACTCCCTGAT
>BNXH01000234.1 GCA_025999435.1 Bacteroidia bacterium
CGCGGGAATAATGACGGTGGCGGAGTCATAACCAAAATTGTAGCTTTGCTATTCAGTTTTTTTATGTTATTTACAAATTCGGCTAATTGGTATGTATATTCTGTGTCGGAAAGCTTTCCGTATGATTCATTTGTGCCGAAAGACAGAATAATAAGATCAGGCTCCAAAAGGGGGAGTTGCTTAAAGAAAAGCGGATATTTATTGTAGTCTGACATTTTTGCCCCATTTACTCCAATTGTGTGGTATACTATGCCTGGTTTGTTATTTTCGATAACAAATCCGTTGAGGTTATACATTGCACTCTTTTTGTCGGGTAGTATTGTGATTCTGTCCAGTAAAGAATCGCTGGTGTATGAAGAGCAATATGGTCTGGTCGCCAGATCTACAAAATCAAGTTCTTCTTCTTTTATATTTGTCTCGCGGGTTACGGCTTTCACTACTTTAGCCTTTCCTTTCCCGGGTATTTTAAGTCTTTGTTTTGGTTTTATGAGATTAGACTTCATTCCGTTAGCGGATTTTATCTGATTTATCGTTACTCCATATTTCCGGCTTATAACAGACAGGCTTTCACCACTTTTTACTGTGTGATATTTTATAGCCGTGCCACTCGATATTCCCGATGTGCTCCCTCCTGATACCTCCAGAGCATCGGCTGTCACCGACATCCTGTAATGGGCTTGCTCATCCGGATATATGATTTTTATACGATTAAACTCGTATTCTTCACGAGCAGATAGTTGCAGCATAAAATCCTGAGACGAAGTGTAAAGGGCAATTCCGCTTAATCCTACGCCAACATCGGCTATCGGTGAAATATTCTTAAGGCTTTCCCATGGCGCATTACTGACATATTTGACATAGTAAGTTCCGTTGGTTATGACCAAGCTGTATGGGAATGTAAAACCGAATCCTCCGTTCCCGAATTTCTCTTGTAAAGCCATTCTGATGGTGTTTGTAAAAAAATCGGCTTGAATATGTGAATCTCCGATGTGCACAATGTTTATTTTGCCTTTTTTATTTTTTTCCAGATTGTAGAGCTTTTCAAATATCGGTGATAGTAACGGCTGGTTAGCAAATATACTTCCCCTGCTATCTTCTTTACTTTGTGCCGTCAAAGGCATTATCGTTGATAGAAGAAAGCAAATAGGCAGTAATTTTTTCAATAACATCATCGGCAAAGTCTTTTCTTACTCTTGTTTAGTTTTATACTTG
>BNXH01000235.1 GCA_025999435.1 Bacteroidia bacterium
TCGAATGGTAAAATCGGATATATCTACATCCCTGATATGGGACCTGAAGGCTTGAATGAATTTGCCCGTTATTTTTATCCGCAACTGGATAAGGAAGGTTTGATAATCGATGACCGTGCCAATGGCGGCGGAAATGTATCTCCTATGATATTGGAGCGTCTTTCGCGAGAGCCTTACCGGTTGACTATGCGTCGCGGATCGAACCGTATAGGAACAGTTCCTGATGCTGTGCAAGTAGGACCAAAAGTGTGTCTGATAAATAAATATTCTGCTTCTGACGGTGATTTATTCCCTTGGGGATTCCGTGCATTGGGCATCGGTAAACTTATTGGAACACGTACTTGGGGTGGAATTGTTGGTATATCAGGTTCGATGCCGTTTATTGATGGTACAGACATACGGGTGCCATTCTTTACCAGCTATGATGCTAAAACGGGGCAATGGATCATCGAAAATCATGGAGTTGACCCGGATATAGTAGTGGACAACGATCCTATTAAAGAATGGAACGGGGAAGATCAACAGCTTGACCGCGCTATTGAAGAGGTGATGAAAGAACTCAAAAACAGAGAGCCTTTAAAGCCGGTTCCAACGCCTAGAGTCTGGAATAAATAACAATATATTTAGGCCAAAAATAAAAATACCTGATTTCTCATATGTAAAAACCGATAGATCTGAATCTATCGGTTTTTGCTGTTATTTATAATAACCTGTCAACTTATAAAATCGATCAATACAATCAGAAGAAAACCTCTCTGAATTTATAATCGTAATTTATCAAAAAGACTTTTGTATCAATACTGTAGAACTAATTATTTTTTAGTTCAGGGCAAACGCATCTAATTTTTAATCAGATTGATTAGATAGTTGTTGTCCCACCCTGCTTTGAGCCTTTTCCCTCTGACACCAACTTTTGTTATTTTGTCGTTTTTCAACAGGTTTAAAGCTATCCGGTTTAATAAAGAGTAGTTTTGAGCTGCAAATCCGGTTATTTTGCGACTGCTATCTTCATTGAAACCAACATCAAGTACCCAATGCAATGAGTTTTCAACACTCCAGTGAGCGCGTATGGATTGGTTTATGAGTTTAGCATCAGCCACAAGACTACTGATATAAAGCCGGATTTCCTTCTCTGTCTTACCACTGGATTTGATATAACGTTCCGATTCTATCTTTACCAAAGTTCTTAGTCCTTCCCATT
>BNXH01000236.1 GCA_025999435.1 Bacteroidia bacterium
TCTGTATAGACAAATAACGCTTAAGCTAACGTATTGTTTATGCTTAAGCGTTATTTAGCTTTTATCAATATTTATTCACCCAGATCGACAGCATGATATTTTCTTGCACCTGTCGGAGTTATCCCTGAAATGAATAAAACCTTATCCTGACTATTGGCTGTAGAAGCTATAATACCTTCCACCTGATTTGCTGAAGATACCGGCTGGTTATTTATCTTTTGGATAACGAACCCTTTTACAATACCTTCTTTGTGGAATTTTCCGGTGTTATCAACTCCGGTTACTTCTACACCATAACTGATACCTAAACTTTTCTTTTTATCGTCTGAAAGATCCTTGAATGAAGCTCCCACAGTAGCGATTCCGTCTTCTTTCTTTACTACGGACGTATTACCTGAATTATTCTTAAGCGTTACATCATAAGACTTGGTCGTAGCACCACGTACAATATCTACTTTTACTTTATCGCCCGGACGGAATCTGTTTACCTGATCCTGAAGTTCTCCCGATGTTCTTACTTTTACCCCATTGATAGTTACAATAACGTCACCTTCTTGTATCCCAGCTTGCTTTGCGGGACTTTGTTCAGCAAAACCGGCGACAAAAACGCCTTCGGTAATTTTAATATCTTTCGTAAGTCGCTGTATCCTCTCTAACTCTGCTCTATCTTCCTCATTTCTGGCCATTTTCGGATCAACTTCTTTTGCCGATGAAATATCCTGAATCAACACACCTAAAACAGCGCGCTGAACTGTTCCATATTCTTTCATGTCGGCAACAACTTTTCCTGCAATAGAAATAGGCACTGCAAACCCATAACCGGCAAAATCTCCTGTCTGGGAATAAATCATTGTGTTTATACCTATCAACTCTCCATTTGTATTTACTAAAGCTCCACCGCTATTACCTCTATTTATTGCAGCATCGGTTTGTATAAAAGATTGGATAGCCTGATTCACACGACTATTTCCCGACATTCCGCCCATACCGGTACGACCTTTGGCGCTAACGATACCAGCCGTCACAGTCGATGTCAGATTAAACGGATTACCTACAGCCAACACCCATTCTCCAACCTTGAGTTTATCAGAGTCTCCGAAAGGAATATAAGGAAATTCTTTCCCTTCAACTTTCAACAAGGCGATATCTGTCTGAGGGTCTGCGCCGACAAGTTTTGCCGTATATTTACTATTAT
>BNXH01000237.1 GCA_025999435.1 Bacteroidia bacterium
TATTTTATACGTCATTGCGAGGGCGATAGCCCGAAGCAATCCAGTAATAGTCAACACTCTGGATTGCTTCACTTCGTTCGCAATGACGGGGATTCTATCTTTTGACACACCCTCTTACTTTTATTTTTAGGTTCAATATTAATATGCACGCGCGAATATCACCCGTTGAGCAGACGGATTTCCTGTAACCATACACTTACCCGGAGTTTTGTCACCTTCAAGAGGTATGCAACGGATAGTCGCTTTGGTTTCGTTTTTTACCTTTTCCTCAGTCTCAGGAGTACCGTCCCAATGAGCCAGGATGAATACACCGTCTTCAATTTTTTCCTTAAACTCTTCGTATGTTTCAACGGTGATGGTTTTCTCTGTTCTGTATGTCAATGCCTTATTGTAAATATTTGCTTGAATATCGTCCAACAAGTTTTTAATATATAGATCAAGTCCGTCACATGATACGGTTTCTTTAGTCAACGTATCACGGCGGGCAACCTCAACCGTATTGTTTTCCATATCCCGGGCTCCCATAGCTATGCGCACAGGAACTCCTTTCAGTTCATATTCCGAGAATTTCCAACCCGGTTTTTTATTGTCGGCATTGTCGTATTTCACGCTGATGCCTAATGCTTTCAGGGATTTAACGATGCCGGCTACTTTTTCATTAATGGCGGCTAACTGTTCCTCACCTTTGTATATTGGAACGATCACCACTTGGAACGGAGCCAGTTTTGGAGGCAGTACCAATCCGTTATCATCGGAGTGAGCCATAATCAGCGCACCGATCAACCGGGTAGAAACTCCCCACGATGTTGCCCACACATAGTCGAGCTTTCCTTCTTTGTCGGCGAATTTCACATCAAACGCCTTGGCAAAATTTTGACCGAGAAAATGTGATGTTCCGGCTTGTAAAGCTTTACCGTCCTGCATCATAGCTTCAATAGCATAAGTGTCTATCGCTCCGGCGAATCGTTCGGAAGCAGATTTTACACCTTTAATAACAGGGATAGCCATATATTCTTCGGCAAACTGTGCGTATATGTTCAACATTTTTACAGTTTCTTCTCCGGCTTCTTCTCTTGTCGCGTGTGCTGTATGTCCTTCCTGCCACAGAAATTCGGCAGTGCGAAGGAACAGGCGTGTGCGCATTTCCCAGCGGACAACGTTAGCCCATTGATTGATAAGTAGAGGCAGGTC
>BNXH01000238.1 GCA_025999435.1 Bacteroidia bacterium
AAACTCTACTATCCTCTTTTAAAAGAAAAAGGAATAGATGTTTGCCTCGAATATACAGAAGCCGTTGTTGGTCTTGTAAAGGAACGTGTAAATTTTGTACAAGAACTGTGGGATCAGTCGTTTTTCTTTTTCGAAGCGCCTGTATCATATGATGAAAAGGTAGTAAAAAAGCGCTGGAAAGAAGAATCACCTGCGCAACTATCAGAATTGATCGGAATATTGAAGCAGATAGAAGATTTTTCAGCTCACAATCAGGAGGAAATCGTAAAGAGCTGGATAGAAAACAAGGGTTATCACCTGGGAAATATAATGAATGCTTTTCGTTTAGCCGTAGTAGGAGAATCTAAAGGTCCACACATGTTCGATATTACCGCTACTATCGGTAAAGACGAAACTATCAGCCGCCTAAACAAAGCGATTAGAGACATCAAATTGTAAGAAACATGGTATTGTATAATTTTGCCATATATCTATATGCGTTCATTGTACGCATAATATCGCCTTTTCACAAAAAGGCAAAAAAAATGATTACCGGGCACAAAAAAACTTATTCCATATTACGGGAAAAAGTAGATCCAAATGCCCGTTATATATGGTTTCATGCGGCTTCCTTAGGTGAGTTTGAACAAGGCCGGCCGATCATTGAAGCGATAAAACAAAATCATCCTGAGTATAAAATATTACTAACTTTCTTTTCCCCTTCGGGCTACGAAATAAGAAAAGATTATCCAATGGCAGACATTGTCTGCTACCTCCCTTTCGATAAAAAAAGAAATGTAAAAAAATTCTTAAAGCTCGTACAACCTGAAAAAGCTGTTTTCATCAAATATGAGTTTTGGTATAACTTCGTAAACCAGCTGAATAAGAGAGACATCCCTGTCTATATTGTTTCAGCTATATTTCGCGAATCACAAATATTCTTCAGGTGGTACGGAAAAGATATGAGGGGATTACTGAAAAAATATAAATCGATCTGCGTACAGGATGAAAACTCAGTGAAGCTACTAAATGGCATAGGAGTCACAAATACTGTTGTATGTGGCGACACCCGGTTCGACAGGGTAGGCGACATTCAGAAGCAAGCGAAGCAATTGAATATAGTTGAATATTTTGTTCGAAAGGCAAGCAGCGAAAACGAACAGACTTTAGTTGCCGGAAGTACATGGCCTAAAGATGAAG
>BNXH01000239.1 GCA_025999435.1 Bacteroidia bacterium
TCATACATGGAAAAGATACGGGAACTGGAAGAATTATTAGCCGAATCCAAGCTTGTTATACAGGAGTTGGAGTCGAGGAACATTTCCCTGGAATCCAAACTAAGCAAACTTACCGACGAACTCCTTTATCTTCGCCGGGCCATGTTCGGACGTTCGTCTGAACGCTATGTAAAGGAAGATCCCAACCAGCTGAGCCTGGCCTTCGAGGGTGTTGACAGCCTGCCGGAAGAAGAAAAGGCGCTGGTTGAAGAGTTGCGTCAAACCATTACTTACGAACGTGAGGCCAGAAAGGAAAATTCCTCTAAACCGGTACGCCAATGTGAGAATCAAATCCCTGTTATTCATCGTGCCGGGCAGGTCGAAGAAAATAATGTCAAAATCCATATCGTAATCTTCGACTATTCGTTCGGCATCGGCTATCGCCCTGCTGGTGTCGCTCTCTACAATGGGATAGGCTTTCTTGCCTTCCAGCCGGGTAAATTGCTCGTAAGCCATTCCTTTGTAAAACTCGTCGTCTTCCAGCATTTTAAAATCCCGCTTTCGCATACTGTGAATACTGTGCTGCGGGAAATCGCAGTCAATGATGGCTACGTTGTAACCCATTTCGTAGTGCAGGCAGGAAGCTGCCAGCACGGTGAGGGTTGTTTTTCCGGCTCCGCCCTTTTGGGTCGAGAATGCCACATAAATCGGTTCTTTACTCATTTCAGTACGTTTTTAAGTGATTAATTAATTATTTATTCAATTCTTTGCCGGCTTTCAGTAAATCTGTAAACCGCCGGCATCTTTGTTTATTCATTTCATTGCTTGTTTGTCTATTTCACTCATTGTTTATTTAGTTCATCCGGTTCTTTATTTTATTCCTTGCGGATATGCTGATTTGAATAATGGTTTGTTTGGCTTATTCCAATCGAATATTGATTTGCCGGTTTCAGTAAACCGGTAACCCGCATCTTTCAGCAGTGAATTATTTCAGTATATCCGCTCTTTCATTACACCACTGTTATATCCGCTTTATTTGATTAACCGGTGAAAAAATGACCCATATATACAAGTCATTAATTCTGTTTTCAGCGGCAAAGGAAAGCCTTCTTTTTGAGGTAACCACCATGTTTTCGGGTGGTGGCAGCTTGTGGCGTCGAGTGGCGTCGATGAGTGACACACAGCGCATTGGATATGCC
>BNXH01000240.1 GCA_025999435.1 Bacteroidia bacterium
GTATATATAATGCCTTGCGTTTTTTTGTCCCGAAAGATTTGTATAAGTATTCAATGAGATATTTATGAAATAACCGATTCCATAAGTTTCAATAGTCACAGAAGCTGGTGTTAATTCTGTAATTTCTCCTTTGATATAGTCAATCATAGTCCGAATGTAATTTCTAGTTAATTTATAACGGATAAATATTAAAAAAAGTATATCAAGTTTGTGAACTTTTTGTATACCGTACTCCTTTATTGATCGGCAAAGATATAACAATTGAATTGTTTTTATACCTTTGCTTATATCTAACTGAACTTTTAAATGAACGACTATGCAAATTAAAAATATAGTAAATGAAAGTAATCGCCTGTTAGCGATGCGTGCATCGATAAGAAGATATGACGATTTAGTAAAAATCGATAGAGAGGAAATGAGAAATATATTGCAGGATGCTATGACAGCCCCTTCTTCTTTTAATCTTCAACCATGGCGCTTTTTCGTTTTCGACACTCCGGAAAGTAAGGAGCTGATAAAACCATATATGATGTTCAATCAATTACAATGGGAAACGTCATCAGCTGTAATTGCTATTTTCGGAGATATGGATAGTTATTCTGCAACAGAAAAAATATTGTCAGCAAATGTAAATTTCAGTTTGATGACAGAGGATTATAAAACTCAAATGCTGGAAATTATTTCTTCATACAGAGATAGCTATACCGATGAGAGGCTCAGAGAATCTATATTGCTCGATTGTGGTTTCGTAGCAATGCAATTGATGCTTTCGGCTAAAGCGTATGGTTATGATACAAATCCGATCGGAGGCTTTATGAGAAAAGAATTGACTCAGGCTTTGGAACTCGATGAAAAGCGATATATTCCTGTTTTACTCGTATCGATAGGTAAGGTTGCGGAGAAAGCTAAAGATACAGTCCGGTTTTCTGTCGACGATATAACGGTTTGGAGATAAAAACTAATTATATAGCCTATTTATTTTATGAAAAAGAAAATACTATTTGTTTTATTTTTTGCATTAACGATGAATTTAATTCAAGCACAAAATCCGTTTTTCTCGGCGTATAAGACGCCATACGATACACCTCCGTTCGATAAGATTAAGAACGAACATTATGAACCTGCAATAGATAAGGGAATAAAAGAACACCAGGCAGAGATCAATAAAATTGTACTG
>BNXH01000241.1 GCA_025999435.1 Bacteroidia bacterium
TTTTCCTGAACCAATATCTGTTTCGATAGAGGAACAAGATATTTCTTCACCTCACCTAATTTAGAAGTAACAATAATTTCCCTGTTACCGCGCTTGATCTTACCAAATGAGATTTCACCATCGATTTCAGAAACAACCGCAGGATTGGACGGGTTACGAGCCTCGAACAACTCGGTAACGCGTGGCAAACCTCCCGTGATGTCACCGGCCTTACCTACGGCACGAGGTATCTTAACAAGAACATCTCCGGCCTTGATAGTATCGTTATCATCTTTCACTATGTGAGCACCTACAGGTAAACTGTATGTTTTAATAGTTTTACCCTGTTCGTCCAAAATGTGTGCTTCAGGAGCCTTCGTTTTGTCACGAGGTTCGATGATAATTTTCTCTTTCAATCCTGTTTGCTCATCAGACTCAACTTTGTATGTAATATTTTCTATTACATTCTCAAACTTGATACGTCCTGTAGCCTCAGATATGATTACAGCGTTGAACGGGTCCCATTCACATATCAGGTCATCTTTCTTCACTTTAGCTCCGTCTTTGAAGTAAAGCTTAGAACCATAAGGTATATTATGAGTAAGGAGAACTATCTTTGTATTCGTATCAACCAAACGTAATTCAACCAAACGGCTAACTACAATCTGAGTTTTCTTCGTTACTTCATCCAAGGAATCAACTACACGAAGGTCATCTATTTCAAGAACACCATCATATTTCGCTACTATATTGCTTTCAGCAGCAATGTTTGACGCGATACCCCCTACGTGGAATGTACGAAGTGTCAACTGTGTACCCGGTTCCCCGATAGACTGCGCGGCAATTACACCGACAGCTTCTCCTCTCTGAACCATGCGTCCTGTAGCCAAGTTACGTCCGTAACATTTACCGCAAACACCTTTTTTGGATTCACAAGTAAGAACCGAACGGATCTCAACACTCTCGATAGGAGAATTTTGTATGATAGCAGCAGATTCTTCTGTAATTTCCTCTCCCGACTTAACGATCAACTCTCCAGTCTGAGGATGTTGTATATCGTGAACCGAAACACGTCCGAGTATACGTTCGTAAAGAGAAGCAACGACTTCTTCGTTGTTTTTCAATTCGGTACAAACAAGACCACGAAGCGTACCACAGTCTTCTTCATTGATAATCACATCTTGGGAACT
>BNXH01000242.1 GCA_025999435.1 Bacteroidia bacterium
TTGTTGGTCAAATGCAAAAGTAAAGAGTTGTATGCTTATAAATAATAAAATCAGTCTTTTCATATCCATTGATGTATTAAGAATTGATAAACATAGCCTGTTACCAGCCTGGATTTTGAACCATGTTATTGTTTTTGTTTACTTCATCATACGAAATCGGATAGAGATACCTTTTCGGATCAAATTTCGCGTCGAGAACGTAGATATGCTCTATTTGAATATTTCCGGTCTTCATCACCAAAGCTAATCCTTCGAGTGGCTGACTGAAAATCTCCTCAGCGATTTTCCACCGGCGTATATCATAGAAGCGTTGTTCTTCAAATGCCATTTCGATTCTTCTTTCGTTACGGATAAGGGTTCTCATTTCCAAACAAGTCGTATTATCGGCTATGCCATAGGTACCGTCATCACCTTCAATACCGCCTCTTTTCCTTATTTCCCTTATATAACTGATAACTTTGGCATCTGCTGTCGCCTTCGAAGAAGCGAGGTCGTATTCGTTTTTGGCGTCCGCATAGTTGAGCAGTATTTCAGCATAACGAAACAATACCCAATTACGGAGAATGCCCGTATATTCAGTTTTATCTTCATAGTTACCCATAAACTTACGCATGTAATAACTGGTCTTCGTGGTAGCATCAGTCGATCCAGTCGGATTGTTTCGCCCGCCAATATAAGTGTACACCGTTGTACTCAGCCATTGCGATCCATTATGCAATATGGTATAATCGAGCCGCGGATCCCGGTTGTCATACATAGATTGCTCCGAATAAGTGTATTTCGCACTTTGGCCTATCGGCTTACCGTCCTTCATCGGGAAAGCATCTACCAGATTCTGGGTCGGACTGGTCTCGCCATTACCTTTGGCATTGCTGGAAAATCCTACGGGACCATTGTTTGTCTCTACGTCTTTTCTGTCAAGAGCTCCCTGTGTATGGAAAATAACTTCGTTGGAATTCGACCCATAATAATTCAGAAACACTTCTTTGAAATTATCCATTAAGCCATAGCCTCCATAGCGCCCCTCAGGACCCCAGTCATTAATAAAATCTTCGGCTGCCTGAGCGGCTCTCGACCAGCGGGCAGCATCATATTTTTCATAACCAACATACGCATTCCCATTTTCGATCGGAGACTCGTTAAACAGCGGACTGGCTGCGT
>BNXH01000243.1 GCA_025999435.1 Bacteroidia bacterium
ACTATGGACAGCTACGAAAAAGTGCTTGAAATAGTCGGTGAAATCTGTGCCAATACCATCGCTCCGAATGCGGAAGGTGTTGACCATGATGGCCCGACAGTCAGCAAAGGGCGTGTCACCTATGCATCCGGCACGCAAGAAAATCTTGATGCTGTACGCAAAGCCGGTTTGATGGGCATCACGATGCCTCGTCGCTACAACGGTTTGAATTTCCCTATCACTCCATATGTGATGGCTGCCGAAATGGTATCGGATGCCGACGCAGGATTCGGTAATATATGGGCTTTGCAGGATTGTGCAGAAACAATGTATGAGTTTGGAAATGAAGAGCAACACGCACGCTATATACCTCGTGTCGCTGCCGGAGAAACCATGTCGATGGACTTGACCGAACCTGATGCAGGCTCAGATCTTCAGGCAGTTATGTTGAAAGCAACATATAGCGAGAAAGACGATTGCTGGTACTTAAACGGTGTGAAACGCTTCATCACTAATGGAGATGCTGACATCCACTTGGTATTAGCCCGTTCGGAAGAAGGGACAAGAGACGGCCGTGGACTTTCTATGTTTATTTATGACAAACGCAACGGAGGTGTTGATGTTCGCCGCATAGAGAATAAAATGGGTATTAAAGGCTCTCCTACTTGCGAATTGGTATATAAAAACGCCAAAGCCGAGCTTTGCGGCGATCGCAAACTAGGGCTTATTAAATATGTAATGGCTTTGATGAACGGTGCTCGCCTTGGTATCATGGCACAGGCTACCGGTATCAGCGAAGCTGCTTATCGCGAAGGTTATGCTTATGCCCAGGAACGCAAACAGTTTGGAAAAGCAATCATCGAATTCCCTGCTGTATACGAAATGCTTGCACTTATGCGAGCCAAAGCCGATGCTTCACGCTCGATGTTATACGAAACATCCCGTTTTGTAGATGTGTACAAGGCTTTAGAAGATATTAGCCGCGAACGCAAATTAGAGCCGGAAGAACGTCAGGAAATGAAAAAATACAGCAAGTTGGCAGACGCTTTCACTCCTATGGGTAAGGGTATGACAACAGAATATGCTAACCAGAATGCATACGATGCTATCCAGATACATGGCGGTTCGGGCTTTATGAAGGATTATACTTGCGAACGATTATATCGTGATGCACGT
>BNXH01000244.1 GCA_025999435.1 Bacteroidia bacterium
TAAAAACAGTATTCTTGTAATATGCTTCTTTCTTCGCCAATTCAAAAAACTTACCAATAGAAAAATCTGCATATTTTATTGCATTATGCAAGCTGTTTTTGGGCTGTTCGTACAGTTCGATGCGGCCATCGGGAAACTCAAACGGATCGTGATTCGAACTGGAAAACATCATAGAAAAGAAAGGTTTGTCGCCCATGGATTTATAATATTCATTCGCTTTAGTCGCCAGGTCTTCGTCTGAATATCCCCACGTCCCTTTAAAAGCATATTTATTGTTATCCTTACCAAAAACCGGTTCGTCAATAATATTATCAAAGCCGTTTCCATTAAAGAAAGATGCCATATTATCAAAATTGCCCATACCTCCATAAATGAAACTGGTATTATATCCTGCCCTTTTCAACAGGGAAGCTAAAGTGAAAAACCCGGACTGAGAGTCACTCAATTTAACAACACTCTCTGACGGAGATGGGATAAAACCTGTAACGACAGCTTCGATACCTCTTACACTGCGCGTTCCCGTACAATACAAGTGGGTAAACAACAGACCCTCTTTCGAAAGCTTATCCAATTCAGGAGTCAAAGGCATCCCTCCCAAGCAACCGATAAACTCGGCGCCCAAGCTTTCCTGAAGCAATATCACCAGATTGTATGGACGTTGAATAAGTGTATCGGGCTCTTGTTCGTGCAACAATGGTATATCCGGATTTGTAAATAAACTGTCGGGAACACACATGTATTTTTTCACCCGGTCTATAGCCTCCGATTCATCCATCTTACCATACATTTTCTCTATATTGGCTTCATTCTTAATTCCATATGCGGCATAAACAACGGTGTAGAGAGAATTCAACCCCATCACATTCGTCAGCTGGTCGTTCGAAAATATAGCGCTACTAGGGTTCAACGGCCTTTTAGCAGTAAGACTGCCTCTTGCTCCCCAAAACAATAAAAAGCCAAGTATAGGAAAAAGAATTAAACGGAATGTATATTTAGACAGATTCTCCGGAATCAGGAAGAGTTTCCTGCCTTTTTTAATCCCAAAATAAAGAGCGGCGACAAAAATTATCAACACAGATATAACAGCCACTACGTGCCCTTTCAATAACATTTTGGCTACTTCGTTCGGATATATCAAATAATCCAGGAA
>BNXH01000245.1 GCA_025999435.1 Bacteroidia bacterium
GATTTGAATTGGCTTACTTGTCTTTAGCTTTGCCAAAAGTTAAAAAAATGAATCAAGGAAAATATATCTTCGCTCAACTTACAGATTTTCTTCCCCGCAGGCAGTTCGACCGCATTGTTGAAAAATACTCCGGCAACAAGTACGTGAGAAGTTTCACTTGTTGGAATCAGATGCTCTGCATGGTATTCGGTCAGCTTACTGCTCGTGAGAGTATGCGTGACTTGATGTTGGCTCTGGAAGCCCATGAATCCAAATGTTATCACCTTGGACTTGGAGCAACCGTTACCCGAACCAATCTGGGAAAAGCTAACCGGAATCGTAATTGTAAGATCTTCGAGGAGTTTGCTTATCTATTGATAGAGAACGCCCGTAAGAGCTATTACAAGAATGATTTCGAGATCGCCATTGACGGAAACGTGTATGCTTTTGACTCTTCCACCATTGACCTTTGTTTAAGTGTCTTCTGGTGGGCAGAGTTCAGAAAGCAGAAAGGGGGCATCAAATTGCATACCTTATATGATGTGAAGACATCTGTCCCCAGTTTCATGTTGGTTGCCCCTGCCAAGATGCATGATGTAAATGCCATGGATTGGCTTCATTACGAGAGTGGAAGCGTCTATATATTCGACAGAGGATACGTTGACTTCTCCCGTTTGTATCGCATAGACCAGTCTGAAGCGTGGTTTGTCATACGTAGCAAGGATAATCTACAGTTCCGCAGGATGTATTCCAACAAAGTGGATAAGTCTACCGGAGTACTCTACGACCAGATTGGCAAACTGGTTACACCAAAGTCTTTGAAAGAATATCCGGACAAGATTCGAAAGGTCACTTTCCATGACTACGAACAGAACCGGGACTTTGTATTCCTGACAAACAACTTCGACATTGAAGCAACAGAAGTAGCGCTTCTGTATAAAAAAAGGTGGATGGTGGAGCTGTTCTTTAAATGGGTAAAGCAGCACTTGCGAATAAAATCATTCTGGGGGACTACTATGAATGCTGTAAAAATACAAGTCTATTGTGCGCTCATCACCTACTGTTTGGTAGCCATTGTGGCTAACAAATTGAAAGTAGAGCGTCCGATCTACGAAATCTTACAGGTTCTTGGAATATCCCTACTAGATAAAGCATCTGTAAATGAGAT
>BNXH01000246.1 GCA_025999435.1 Bacteroidia bacterium
ATTGATATTGAATGTAGTGCCCAGAACCTCTACTCCATAATCTTTGGTTTCAACAACAAAGGGGCTTTTCTCGTTATGTGTAACCTCAAAATAGGCTTCACCTTTGAGCTTTACTTTACGAATATCATCAAACATTACCGGATACTGGAGTTCAGACATTGAATTCATCGAAACTTTGGTTCCATCCGGTAAGGTGAAATCGATCCGTTGTCCGGCAGGAACAGATACAGTATTCATCGACGATACAAGAATGTTTTTCTGTTCATTCATATAGTAGAAACAAATACCTATGATAACAGCAGCAATAGCAGCGACTTTTAGAAGCTCCTTCGCCCATAGTACCGCTTTTCTACCCTTCTTTTCCATAAAAGGATTTTCTTCTTTTACAGGAACTTGTCCTTCATTATTTAAAACAAAAGAGTCAAATATATTCCTTTCCTCCACAAAGATTTTCTTATTCCCCGGAGATAAATCCAACCAATCTAAAATTTGATTCTCTTCTTCAAGAGTAGATTGATTTGAAAAAAAACGATACAATGCATTTTTATCCATAACTATATATACAGCACTTAAGAAATTAAATACCCTAAAATAAAATATTATTTTTTTGTTAAAAGTTACGAGCACATACTATATCAGCTCAATCATTATAGGAATAAATAGAAGAGGAAGATGATAATCCCTCAGGTATAAACGTAAGATTTGCAGAGCCTTACTAATGTGAAACTCAACAACTTTAATCGAAATATTCATCTCTTTTGCAATTTCTTTATAAGTTTGCTCCATGTCGCGACTACGAATAAATATCTCGCGGGTCTGAGGTTTCATCGAATCCAAGGCTTTTCTTACTAATTGTTGGGCTTCTTCTGAAAAGATATTTTGTGGGTCACATGCTTCCAATGTCGATATCTGCGTCTGTAATATCCTGGTATTATGTTCATCTATTGTTTTTTCGGCTTTCTCTCTAATGCTTTGTGCTCTCAAGTAATTTAGGCATTTATTTTTCACTACTTTAAGAATATAGGCTGAAATATTATCGCCTTTCTTTATCGATTCTCTGTTTTCCCAATAATAGATGAAACTATCCATGACTATATCCTCTGCAGCGGCCTCATCTCGCAGATAGGAGTAAGCAAAGT
>BNXH01000247.1 GCA_025999435.1 Bacteroidia bacterium
CCTTCCCCGATGGCTTCCAGTTCCGCCGGCGTGAAGTTCTTATCCGTCAGCATCCTGTTGAAACTGGTGGAATATATCTGCGATATTTCGCTGACCAGTTCCACCGTTTCCCTGACCTTGCGGGCGTCTTTTATCAGGTTATGCACCGATTTGAGGGCGTCGTAGTATTCCTTTCCCTGGCTGTAAATCTTCTGCATTTCCTTGAAGGAGTTAATTACATTGGTCGCGGTGGTGGCGGTTTTGGAAACCGTCAGGATATTTTGCGCGAGGTTCGACGGGTCAATGACCGCCCATTGCGCTTTTGCTTCATAACCGAAGCAAAGCGTGATTGCCGTAAGGCATAAAAACATCTTTTTCATTACTTGATTTTTTTTGATTGTTAATACTGATTTTTTTATCCGGCGTGGGAATAGCCACATATGGGCTATTCCTCATCCGCCCGGATATATTCGCCGTAGTCGGAAAGCAAAAGCGCCTCCCTTTCGGCGTCATAACTTATCCTGATGCGCCCGTACAGGTAGAAGAACGTAACTCCCCACTGGTGGCGGATCGGGCAGGTAAAGACCGTGGCGGCGTCATAGGAAAACTCCAGCCGGTAGCGCGTCCCCGTGAAAACTATACGCACTTCCGGCGACCCGCCGGGGCTTACCCACCGTCCGGCGATTTCCCGCAGGGGGAAATGCGCCCGCGCGGTACATGGGTCTGATACATTGCTATTTTTCCTGAACATGGCGCATCCTCCTTACTTTTGGGATTTCGGCTCCTTGTCCTTTTCGACAATGAAGATTTCTACCTCAACATCCCGTTCTCCTTCCCCGTCTTCCGATTCCGGCGACGGCGAAGCCAGCAACGCTTCCACGAGGATACTGTTGATTCCCGCGGTGTAGAGCGCCAGCTTTTCCAACTGTTCTTTACTTAATTTGCCAAACATGATTTTTTAGTGGTTATGGGGCGTAAAGCCCCGGTTAATACTTAATTTTTATTTCGCTTGCTTTCGGCTATCTGTTTAATAGCCAGTTCGATATTCCCACCCAGTTCTTCGGTTTTTTGCATCACTTCCAGCTTCTCCGTTTCCTCGGTCGTGTAGGTCATGTATTCCTCGGCGCTGACCTCGGTGGCGTACACCGCCGACTG
>BNXH01000248.1 GCA_025999435.1 Bacteroidia bacterium
TGTTTTAGCATGAGTGGGGTATGTAGTTTTACATAATCTTCGAGAGAATAATTTGCCGAAAGATAGTCTTTGATATTACAATCCCATATTTGAGTAAGTTTCTCGGTGTCGATGTATTTTCTGTCATAGAAGCTGAATCCGAAATCAACGGTAAATTGTGCGGCGGTTTTGGCTTTCGGGTCTTTTGCATCAAAGATCGGCAATAGCGCCATTTGTTGTTTTTCGGTGTTAAACCTCCATGAACCCGGCCTGTAGTTGGGATTGTTCAACCCTGTAAATCGAGGATTGGGCTCATAAGTATAATATATTTGCACTACTATGTCAGGGTCTTCTGTGTTACGAACCAGACCTTTTGATTGTAGTTCTTTTTCTACCAGTGCTGTGATTTGCTTGTCTATGGCAGGTACTTCATCTCCGGGATTATAGAAATCATAACTATGATAATCTGTAAAATCCACATCTTTGCGTGGTTCTACAGATAAAGGCAGGGTAAAGCTTCTTTGATTGGTATTTTCCAGGCTGTAAAACGAGAATATATTGGATAGTTCCCGCTCACTCACCGAGTTTACTGTTATGCATTTCCTCTCCAAAGTATATTCCTTGAAGTAAGTATTCATATTGCGAATAGTAAATTTTACCTCCGGAGTGTACATATCGCTGAATAACCAGTCGGCTATGGTTTGATTGTCTCGCAAATAGGTTGCTTTACCATTAATTTCCATAATGATGTCGCCTACTTTGATCCCTATTTTTTCGGCAGGAGAGTATGGCTCTACACTTGTTATTACAAGTTCGCCGTATCCCCAGTTTGAATTTCTGCTTACTTCAAAGGTAAAACCATAGTAACAATTCTTTGTATATCCCTGTGGTTTAATATATAAAGAAACCATCAGGAGTAGGAACACCAAGAATATTTTTCTCATTTAATAGAATCTAAAATCCAGTGCAAAGATAAAATATTTTATGAGTATAATATCTTATAAAAATAGCATAGCTATAAAAAAATAGCTATGCTACTTCAAATATTTAACTAAATCCTTATCGCAATTTTTTCACAAGGTCGTTGACTATTTGACACATCTTACCATAGTTTTCTTCCATCGATTGCAACAACTTGTATTGTGCAT
>BNXH01000249.1 GCA_025999435.1 Bacteroidia bacterium
AGGCAGGGCATCGGGCAGCAGGCTGCCGCGCCTAAAAGCCAATCTGCGCCGGCAGGGGGAATCATGAAGATGTCCGCGGCGGCGCCGATGGCCATGATGCCGAGTCCGGATATTCCTGTTCCGGACGATCCGGGAACGCCCGCGAAACTCCTTGAGTATATGGGTTCGCTGGGGGCAAACGGGACATTGACATACAGTACATTCCTTTACGCCAACCGGATTTCTACTCCCGACCTGCAATTCACCTTGCGGCAAAGTGGCTGGGTAACCATCGAATACCCGCTTTTGCCGGCGCTGGGACTGACGGTAACGACTTTCCTTACCTACAGCAACGGGGTGTGTCACGATATGGCTTTCGCCAATGAAGAAGACCTGTCCACATCGTCGGTGTCAAAGATCAGGTATTATATGGGAGCGGGTACGTACATCTTCAATATTTACGATCCTGTGGGGACCGGTGTCAAGGGCGTGCCTGCCACTATTACCCTGACGGCAAGCGGTTCCACAGACGAAGGCGGCAATAATAACCCTGAACCGCTTGACCCGGTGAATTTTACCGTAACCCCCGCGCAGGTGGTGGAATACACCTATAATGTGCGTTCGTGGACAAAATCCATCAACAGCCCGTTGTTCGTTGAGAATCTCGATTATACTTACAATGGGAATATTAAATGGATGGACTGGAAACAGGACAGCCAAACCCGTAAATATACCTACACCTACGATAACCTTTCGCGCTTAAAAACGGCTGCTTACACAGGCATAGGCAGCGAACAGTACGGAACATCATATTCCTACGACAAGCACGGCAATATCAAGACCTTGCAACGCTACGGCAAGAAAGATGCAGGAAACGGCAGTACCTCATTTGGATTGGTGGATAACCTGACCATGGATCATATCGGCAACCAGTTGACAAAAGTAACCGATACGGTGCCGAACTTCGTTTATATTGAATCGGCAGATTTTAAGAATTATGGCGGAAGCAATGCCATATATACCTATAATCTGAACGGAGCGATGGCGACAGATTCCCACAAAGGAATTTTGGGAATCAAATACAATTCACTAAATTTACCGTATGAGTTGCTGATCAAGAATACAGAGGTCAGTGGC
>BNXH01000250.1 GCA_025999435.1 Bacteroidia bacterium
TATGCGTCGGTTTATATTGCAGAACTCATTATTTATTTCATTGGTTTTTTTACCTCAAAGTATTTATCTTTCGACGCTTTGCACGACTTGGCATGGGTCGGCACCACATGGATGCTGTTTACCATATACATGACAGGCATTTTGCTGATTTATGACCTCGTGAAATATTTGAACAAAAAGAAAAACCTGTTTCCCGGAGTTGATTTGAAAACGAAGAAAATTCGGTTAACCTATTTTCTCTTATCTTTGCTTCTTGTCAGCTCTGTAATGGCATACGGTAATTATCGGTTTTGGAATCCTGTCGTCACGGAGATGAATATATCTGTGAATAAAGAATCTCCGGTAAAGAATCTCCGGATAGTCGTGGCTACCGATATTCATGCCGGATATCTCATCGATAAAGATATTGTTTCGATGTATGTAGATAAGATTATGGAACAAAAGCCGGATCTTATATTGCTTGTTGGCGATATTGTCGATTATGATGTGAAATCGTTATACGAACAACGCATGGAAACGGAATTCCTGCGACTGAAAGCCCCTTATGGAGTATATGCCTCTACAGGAAATCATGAATATATAGAATTAGGCGAGGCAAAAGATGAAAAAATATTATGGCTTAGCGAAAAAGCAGGATTAACAATGTTGCGTGATACAACTATACTGGTAGCCAATTCTTTTTATATAGCCGGACGTGAGGATGATATGTGTAAAACCAGAAAGAATCTTCCCGATATAATGCAGGGAGTGAACAAGAATCTTCCTGTTATCGTTATGAACCATGAACCTCACAAATTGCACGAAGAGGTAGAGGCCGGCGCTGATATTGCGTTGTACGGGCATACGCATAACGGACAGTTTTTTCCGAACAATGTTATTATGAAATTGTCTTCGATGCTTTATAATACGGGAATAATACCGGAGAATAACAAAGTGAGGTTTATGTACGAGTTGCCTTATGGATACAAAGAAAAAGGAAACACGCATATATATGTGTCTTCAGGTTTGGGACTTGCAGGGCCTCAATTCAGAATAGGAACAGTATCGGAAATCGTCGTATTGAATGTAAAGTTTAATTGATTATCTTTAGCTATGCTAAAATCGCTATACATAA
>BNXH01000251.1 GCA_025999435.1 Bacteroidia bacterium
TCCATATCCCTTACCGAAAACTCACGGTCTTTAAACAGTTCAGCAATACCGGTCAATTGCTTTAACCGCAGGATTTCATCCATGTCCATCCCGATATGTTTCGATATCCATGTGCCGGATTTTCCTATGGAGACCAGCTCCTTTACGATTTCCGACATCCGGGTTATGTCATGGGTGCCCCTGGCCCGGTTATGGCGTATGGTTGAAGCCATCCTTTCACTTAATTCCCGCTTGGACTCACGTATATAAGTCACGGGAAGCCTGCCCTGTGTACTTTGGGATATCTTCCGTGATTTGCGCTCAGCCTTCCTGCGGTGAAACCCGTCCACGATCCGGATGATATCCTCTTCCGGACTGCCGACAACAGGCATGGTATAGCCGTCCTCCTCGATGGACGTAACCAGCAAGGCCATTTCCGGCGGGGCGACACTGTTCGGGTTATAGTCGTTGCCTTCTATGTTTTCCGATCTTTCCCATGCGACAAAGTCTACCGGATGGTGTTTCATCGGGCTCACTTCATGCAGCATCGACCGGACATAATTCAGGGTGTCTATTTTTTCATCCGTATCTTTAATGTCTTTTATATACCGGCATAGATTTCTTGTTATCTGTTCGATGATGTCCTTTTCTTCTTTCATAGCATTTCTTCGTATTTCCGGATCAATTCCTGTTGCCTTAATATCTGCTTCTTTGTCATCGAGAAAGACAGCGTCCTGCACGTTATATCATTTTTAAGGATAGCCATACACATACGTTTCCAGGAGAGGAAATCCGTTTTGTTATCCAAGCCGGGCAATACATCCGGTATGGTTTTGAAACGGACGACATATTTGCCACCCTTTCCCCGTTTACTATACTGCCGGGTGTTGACAATCATATCCGGATCCAGTTCGAAGATGTCTTCCTCGCTGACGGGAGAGCCGATCCTGTTCCAATAACGGATAAATTTTATGAATTTGGTCGTATATATCTTGCGGGTTTCTTCGGGAAGTGTTTTCAGCAGGAACTTGCAGTAGCTTTTCCATGTATGTCCCCCGGGAAGGCTTATCCTTTTGGCTCCCGTTGCTTTGGTTCCGCAATAGATATTCCCGAAGTTGGCTCC
>BNXH01000252.1 GCA_025999435.1 Bacteroidia bacterium
GAAAAGGTTTCCGATATGCGTTATCAGGACTTGTCGTTCAAAATCAATCTTCCGACAAAAAAAGCAGGAACATTCTCGCTGTGGGGCATCGGCACATCCGACGGTTTTATCAGTGACTTGCCGGATGACTTGGCCGGCTACGACTACATTCCAATCGAGCAGAAAGCACGCCAATATATGGGAGCGGCAGGACTGGGGCACAAGATTTTCCTCAACGAAAACAGTTACCTGAAATCCACTTTAGCCGCCACGTATGCAAAGAATCATTCGCAAGCCGACCTCTACGACGCCAACCGTCAAAACCCTCAACAGATACTGGACATGCTGGATAAACATTGTCAATCCATTCCGGGCGACGATTGTTTTGGGAACGCCCGGCTCCGGGAAAACCTATGCCGTAATCGTTAATTACATCAAGCAGCAGATTTCCAAGGGATTCGCGCTATACTGCTACGATTACAAGTTCGACGACCTCTCTGTAATTGCCTATAACACATTGCTGAACAATCTGGACAAGTACAAGGTAAAGCCGCAATTCTATGTTATCAATTTTGACAATCCCCGCAAGTCGCACCGCTACAACCCGATACACCCGGATTTTATGACAGACATCTCGGACGCGTATGAGGCTTCATATGTGATTATGCTTAACCTCAATAAGAATTGGATTCAGAAGCAGGGGGACTTCTTTGTGGAAAGCCCGATAATCCTTTTAGCCTCAATAATTTTGTAACTCAAAATATATAAAAATGGCAAATACTGTACCTTTCCGCACGCCATTGAATTACTGAACAAGCCATACGCCGATATTTTTACCATCCTGACCTCGTATCCGGAGCTCGAAAACTACCTGTCCCCCTTTATGGACGCATGGAAATCACAGGCCAATGACCAGTTGCAGGGGCAGATAGCAAGCGCTAAAATCCCTTTGTCGAGAATGATTTCACCACAGTTATACTGGGTAATGACGGGCGATGATTTTACGCTTGACATTAACAATCCCGATGAGCCGAAGATTTTGTGTGTGGGTAACAATCCCGACAAGCAGAATATTTACAGTGCGGCATTGGGCTTGTATAACAGCCGTATTGTAA
>BNXH01000253.1 GCA_025999435.1 Bacteroidia bacterium
TGATTGCGCGCAGAAGAAAATAATCGAACAATTAATTACATATACTTCGTTCCTGTGATTCTTAATTCAACTGCTGATTAACATTAATAAATAAGTGGGTTTTATATGATATTGTATGGTATTTAAACTGATAAAGTAAGCCCTTGCATATTTTCCACAAGGGCTTGAGAAACACGGTTGATGTTTCTATCTGTGTCAATCATAGTAAAAAATTGGAACGGTATTGTTTAATAAATTATGTCAAACAGACCGTTCCTATTTCTTCTACTCGAGCATGTTTATTCATCTTCATTATAAGCGATTTCACCATGCTGAGATATATCAAGCCCAATAGATTCTTCTTCTTTACTTACTTTCAAACCTATGGCTTTATCAACAATTTTAAACAATATGAATGTTAATGTGGCGCTATATGCAATTGCAGCAATATTTACAATTGCTTGTATTCCCAACTGATTCCAATCTCCATAAAGCGCGCCTTGTACCCCTCCGTCTCCGGTTATAAATCGGGTAGCAAAAACACCGGTCAATATTGCGCCGACAAATCCCCCTGCTCCGTGTACTCCGAATGCATCCAGAGAGTCGTCGTATTTTAATTTAGGTTTCACATAAGCTACCATTGTAAAGCAAACCATTGCCGATACTAAACCAATGAAGAAAGCTCCCATTGCATCTACGGTGCCGGCAGCAGGAGTAATAGCAACAAGACCAGCTACAGCACCTGTACATATACCAATAATTGTAGGTTTCTTATTTATAATCCATTCCAGACTCATCCAGGTTATAGCTGCTACTGCTGTTGCTAAATGTGTTACAAGGAATGCATTAGCGGCCAGACCATCCGCAGCCAGGCCGCTTCCCGCGTTGAAACCAAACCAACCAATCCAGAGTAATGCTGTTCCTATGACTACGAACGGAATATTGTGAGGAGGAATAGGATGACCTATAGTACGATAACCCTTGCGACGACCGAGGAGAATGGCCATAACAAGGGCAGATACCCCGGCATTGATATGAACAACTGTACCTCCCGCGAAGTCTATTGCACCCATTTGTTGCATCCAGCCTCCGCCCCATACCCAATGTGCTACCC
>BNXH01000254.1 GCA_025999435.1 Bacteroidia bacterium
CCGGAAGTGAACCTGGCCTGCGACCATGATTTCACGATCCGTTTCACGGCAAAAGACCAATGCCAGTGCGGAACCTTTATGATTATGGAGATTTGGGTGAATAACTGGCTGGTACACAGCTATACGACCGACTTATGAAAACGATGGAATTCAAGACGCTTCTGTATATCCGGCTTTGCGTATTGCTACTGCTGTTAACGGGCTGCCGTGAAGAAGACTCGCACAGCCCGGATGCGGGGCAGTCTTATATCTACCTGTCTGTAAAAGCCTCTTCGGGGAGCATCAATGAAGACGCGGGAGGGGAAGACCGGGTAAGCGAAGTACGGATGATGGCTTTCGATGCAGGCGGCAATACCGTCTACAATGGCCTCCCTGATTTTCCCGCCGGTTTCGGTAGCCGGAGCCACGGGATAAAGTTCAAGCCGGGAATCTACGATTTTTATTTCTTTGCCAACGAATCGGCCTATGCGGGCTTCAGCCAGGCGCTGGCCTCAGTGACCAGTGTGTCGCAGTTGCAGAGTGATCCGCGTTTCAGTCAGTTGACCTATAATCCGGGTTTTAAGCCGGACAATTCTTCCGCCCCGGGACGGTTCCTGATGTCGGCATATTACAAAGGGATTAGCGTATTGCAGGGCGGTACCGAAGCGTCCCCCGAACCCCTGGCCTTACCGACACCTAAAGTCGAGTTGGTACGGTCTTTAGCCAGGGTGGATGTCGTATTCTATAAGAAAGAGCCGGGCAGCGATCTGCCGGCTACCAGTACCGTCTCCTCGGTACAACTGCAAAACGTGGCGTTGGCTTTTTCGGTTCCCGCGGCAGATACTTATTATAGCGGGCAGGCGGCCTCTTCCCCTGCTGCTGACCTGTCCGGCCTGGATTATACCAGGGACTCGATCGGGGCTGTGGTGCCTTTCTATATCCCCGAACTGCTGAATAAAAGCGGAAATGCCGGCTTTACCGGGCTGCATATCAACAACCGTGCCTTTCCCATCCTCACGGACAAGGCAAAGGCCGGGCTGACCGCCCAGCGGCGTACCGTGCCTTCCCTGTCCGACAGCTGTGTCATACGCAATTATCGCTACCGGA
>BNXH01000255.1 GCA_025999435.1 Bacteroidia bacterium
GCCTTCGACATTGCAGGGTATATGGAACGATCAGCTCGTACCGCCCTGGGATAGTAAGTACACGATCAATATCAATACGGAGATGAATTACTGGCCTGCCGAGGTGACCAATCTGAGCGAAACACATTTTCCGTTATTCGGAATGGTGAAAGAAATAGCCGAAACAGGTAAAGAAACGGCAAAAGTAATGTACAACGCCAACGGATGGGTTACGCATCACAATACAGACATCTGGCGTACGACCGGACCTGTGGACGGACCTTTTTACGGGATGTGGCCTAACGGCGGAGCATGGCTTAGCCGTCATATGTGGCAGCATTACCTCTATACGGGCGATAAGGTGTTTCTGAGGGATGTATATCCCGTACTGAAAGGTGCTGCTGATTTCTTTCTGGATTTTCTTATAGAGCATCCGAAATATAAATGGATGGTATCGGCTCCTTCCACTTCGCCCGAACAAGGCCCTCCGGGAACGGGTACAAGCATCACGGCCGGTTCTACGATGGACAGCCAGATAGTATTCGATGTGCTGAGTGATGCATTGAACGCATCCAAGGCTTTGCAATTGGCCGATAATGAATATGAAAAAAGGCTGGAAGATATGATTTCGCGTCTTGCCCCCATGCAGATAGGGAAATACAACCAGTTACAGGAGTGGCTCGACGACGTAGACGACCCAAAGAATGACCATCGTCATGTGTCGCATCTGTATGGGCTGTATCCAAGCAATCAGATATCTCCTTATTCGCATCCTGCATTGTTTCAGGCAGCAAAGAATTCGTTGCTTTACCGTGGGGATATGGCTACGGGGTGGTCGATAGGCTGGAAGATAAACTTCTGGGCACGCCTTCTGGATGGAAACCATACATATAAGATTATATCCAATATGCTATCGCTTGTAGAGCCGGGGAATAATGACGGGCGTACATACCCTAACCTGTTCGACGCGCACCCGCCTTTCCAGATAGATGGTAATTTCGGATTCACCGCGGGAGTAGCCGAAATGTTATTACAAAGCCATGATGGAGCACTCCATCTGCTTCCTGCCCTGCCTGATGCATGGAAAAAGGGCGCAGTGAAAGGGT
>BNXH01000256.1 GCA_025999435.1 Bacteroidia bacterium
TATAGTAGCAAATTACAGGAGGGATAACATTTTGAATAGCCGTCTCTTTGTATGAGATGGTTATTTGAGGGCTGTATATCGCTTCTATTATATTACCTGTTACCTCTAGTGAGGTCAGGCTTGATAATTGATTGTATGTAAAAAAGCCTGCTGATGTATGATGATGCGTCTCGAATGGCAATCGCTTGTCATCCGCATCTTTTGTTTTTTTATTGTAGGGATGTGAATGTACGTATATTACGCCATTGTATATATGGCTATGTATAAAATAAGAAACGCAACCAAAATAGCCTATATATAATAGGAGCAGTATTAGCGCTGTGTTTCTTATTTTATTTTGGGACACTTATTTTATTGGGTTTTAGCTGAATTATAATTACTAAATATAAGAGCCATCTTCATATTATCTTTGTCTGTTCTCAGAATAGCAGATGTGGGAACCATCTGGTTATATACATTCGTATAAGTTGATACCTGAGAGTAACCTGATGTTACATTTTGGCTATAAGCTGTTATTGGTAGTACCAAGAATTTTAGATCAGGCACATTCTCTTTATCCTTATAGTAATTTACATAATAATTAACCATAGTTGCCAGATTGTTCGATATCGAAGATGCAATATTTGAATAGCTAAAATTATAGGTGTTTGATGTCGCGTCCCGTATCATAATAAAGCTGGTTTTGGTATCAGCCATGTTATTTTTCGAGAAGAAGTTAACCAAAGAATCTTTATTAATGAACAATAAATTAGAGCTTCTATTCAGTGTCATTTTATCTTCTTCTTCGGTATATCCTTTTAGTTTGAATGTCGCAGAATTTAGCTTGTTAGTAATACCTTCTTTTTTTGCTTTATTCATAATCTCTTTTAACGGAATGGTCACTTCAGCGCAAACACCTGCCGGGCTTTTCAGATAAGCACGGGTATCACTATTCTGGAATAGATAGTCAGGGGTAGTATTTTGCACTTGATTTAGTTGAATGACTTCTCCTGTTGTCGGCAACCTGAACAAGCCTACATGAGTAGAATCTGCCGTATCTGCCGTATTGCGTCCTGTATAACTGTAATATATCTGTAATATAC
>BNXH01000257.1 GCA_025999435.1 Bacteroidia bacterium
GTATGGGCTTATTGCTCACGGCTCCTGCCGGAAACGATTTGCCATTCGATGAAAGTTTGTGCGAACAAGGGCGTAATTTTAATAACAAAATTTGGAATGCTTTCCGTCTGGTGAAAGGGTGGGAGGTAAGCGATAGTATAGAGCAACCCGAATCTTCTAAGATCGCTATCCAATGGTTTGAAAATATATTGGCTAAAACCGCAGCCGAATTGGATGACTCTTTTGGTAAATACCGCTTGTCAGAGGCTTTGATGGCTGTTTATAAACTATTCTGGAATGAGTTCTCCTCTTGGTATCTCGAAATGGTGAAGCCGGCCTACCAGCAGCCGATAGACAAAAATACTTATGAGGCTACTTTAGGGTTCTTCGATTCGCTACTCCGTCTTCTTCACCCGTTTATGCCGTTTATCACGGAAGAATTGTGGCAGGCGTTAAGTGAACGTAAGGAAGGTGAAAGCATTATGGTGTCGGCTATGCCAAAAGAAGTTGCTTTCGATGCTGCTTTCATTGATACCTTTGAAAAAATAAAGGAAACTATCGCAGGAGTTCGTACTATTCGTCTACAAAAGAATATTCCGAATAAGGAAGAGTTATCACTCGAAGTAGTAGGTGGTTATGATACAGCATATGATAGTGTTATATCTAAAATGTGTAACTTATCTTCTATCGCATCGGTTACAGAAAAAGACCCTACCGCTGCGTCATTCTTAGTGGGAACGACTGAGTTTTCCGTTCCTCTCGGAAGCAATATCGATGTAGAAGCCGAATTGAAGAAACTAAATGAAGAATTGAAATATCTTGAAGGTTTCCTCAAATCGGTTGCGGCAAAATTGAGCAATGAAAAGTTTGTTGCGAATGCCAAACCTGAAATCGTTGAAAACGAGCGGAAGAAACAGGCTGACGCCGAAAGCAAGATAAAAACAATAAAAGAAAGTATTGCCAATCTGAGCAAATAAGGAATAAAAACAGAGGGCTGTCTCAAAAGATAAAACTCCCGTCATTGCGAACAAAGTGAAGCAATCCAGAACATTGTTAATGGATTGCTTCGGGCTATCGCCCTACCAATGACAGATTTT
>BNXH01000258.1 GCA_025999435.1 Bacteroidia bacterium
GCAGGTAAATCAAAGCTCGATTTATTCCGGTACATATAAACGGCAAATGTCGGAAGATGAAAAACGAAAGACACTGAATGAGGTTGAATTGCAACAAACCGAATTCGGTGAGAAAAAAAGCGAATAAATTAGCATTTAATATAACTGGAATGGTTCTTCGTGAAAGAAGAGCCACACCTCTTTCTACAGACAAAACAATCCTCAGCTTAGTGGATTTTAAAAAATATAATATCATGAAGAATAATGAGTATCCCAAAATTGGCATACGTCCGATTATTGACGGACGCAGGAAAGGTATAAGAGAATCGTTGGAAGAAACAACCATGAATATGGCTAAGAATGTAGCCGGATTCTATGCTGAAAATCTTCGTTATCCCGATGGAAGCCGGGTTGAATGTATTATTGCAGATACCTGTATTGGCGGTGTAAAAGAAGCGGCTAACTGTGCCGAAAAGTTCAAAAGGAATAATGTAGGGCTGACTTTGTCGGTAACTCCATGCTGGTGTTATGGTTCCGAGACTATCGATATGGACCCGCTTATCCCGAAAGCGATCTGGGGATTTAACGGGACGGAACGTCCGGGTGCTGTTTATCTTGCAGCGGCGCTGGCAGCGCATAATCAGAAAGGCTTGCCTACGTTTGGCATTTACGGACATGATGTGCAGGATTTGGGTGATATGTCTATTCCGGAAGATGTGCAGGAAAAATTATTACGTTTTGCTAAAGCCGGATTGGCTGTCGCTATTATGCGCGGCAAGTCTTATCTGGCAATCGGAAGTGTATCTATGGGGATAGCGGGTTCTATCGTTAATCCTGAATTTTTACAGGAATATTTAGGCTTGCGTTCCGAGTTTGTAGACTCTTCGGAGATTCTCCGCCGTATACAACTCGAAATATATGACAAAGACGAGTATAAAAAGGGCTTGGAATGGACTATAAAAAATTGTGCTGTAAATGAAGGTGATGATTATAATCCTGAACATTTGAAGCGTTCCCGTCAACAAAAAGATAAGGATTGGGACTTTGTTGTCAAGATGACTCTGATTATGAGAGACCTGATGATC
>BNXH01000259.1 GCA_025999435.1 Bacteroidia bacterium
ATATATAACACGTAACTCAGGCATCGTGAATTTTTCGGGAAGTAGTCCATAACCAATAGGCAAAAATCCAACTAGCCTACGAATAGTAAAAATGCAAGTATCTATTATTTCTTTATGATCCGAATTTATACAAAAACAATCGCCTATCCGAAACCATCTGAGTTCATCCTTATTTGATCTGAGTTCTTTGATCTCTTCATTTCTAACCAAAGAATAATATGCGAGGTTTATCAATCTGGGAAAAGCCGATTCACTCACACCTTGCATTCCCACAACATCTGTGCGATCCTTGTCCCCAAAGAAATGAAATTGATTCATAAATGGACGTTTCACTCCTATTTTATCTTTCAAGATTCTATGGGCAGCCTGATCCGCATCTTCATCATGGGCAATCAGCCCTCCCGGTAATATCCATTCAGCTTCTTCCTTAGGCTTACACAGTAGCAATTTCAGACTTCCGGCCTCGAAGCAAAATGCAACACAACTAATCGTTACACCAGGTACATATTTATCCTGATCTGAGCCTGAAGGTTCATAAAGTGGATTATACTTTTCCATAAGAATTAAAGTCTTGTATTAAAGATCTGTAGTTTTTTTGTCTTTATTATCTAAATTGTAAATACGAAATTCAGCTTTTTCCTTTTCGGTCTTAAGGCTATCAAGCTGAATCATCATAACTGATAATTGATATGATTTAGCTATCGCAGATTTAACTATTTGCGACAAGGTATACGTATAACTCCCGGCTCCTCCACCAATGGTAGCTGCCAAATATTTATCAGAGTTAGAAGAAATGAATTTTCCTACTCCATTCTCATCTGCTCCGGCAAAACGAATAACCTCATATCCTTTCCCCATATTCGAAAAACGGTAATTCAGTCCATCATCGGTAACAGGAAGTGTTTCAGTAAAAGTTCCGTCTTTGAGTGAAACTTTTAATTTATTATGTCTTTGCGTCCCTATAAATACGCTTTCTATATATAATTGTCCTGATTCTGAGACTCCGGAACGTAGTGATGTAGATGTGATATAATCAGAAGCCTGCTCTCCGGGTATATAG
>BNXH01000260.1 GCA_025999435.1 Bacteroidia bacterium
AGACCGTGTCCTTGACTTTGGTGAGGTCGAACAAACTCTAAATACAGAGGACAGGCGAGAACAGGCTTCGCGTTGTATGGATTGTGGTATTCCTTTTTGTCATTGGGGTTGTCCGTTGGGTAATAAAATGCCCGAATGGCAGGACTATATGTATAAAGGAAACTGGAAACTGGCAGCTGAGGTGCTGATGCAAACCAATGACTTTCCTGAATTTACAGGAAGAATTTGTCCTGCTCCGTGTGAAAAATCATGTGTGCTCTCTATACATCGTGCACCTGTGACTATCAGGGAAAATGAAGCCGCGGCATTAGAGCAAGCTTTTAATGAGGGATACATACAGCCTAAAGTACCAAAACATCGTACGGGAAAGAAAGTTGCTGTTATAGGTTCAGGTCCTTCAGGTTTGGCTGTAGCTAATCAACTGAATCAAAAGGGACACGATGTGACTGTATATGAAAAAGGTTCACGGATAGGAGGATTGTTACGTTTTGGGATTCCTGATTTCAAACTGAATAAGAATATTATAGATCGCCGTTTGAGGTTGATGGACGAAGAAGGTGTAAAATTTGTAACGAATACCGAAATAGGAAAAGATATAAAAGCAAAGGAATTATTAGCAGAATATGATGCTATATGTATTGCTATAGGTTCGCAAGTTCCCCGGAATCTTCCTGTTGAAGGCCGCGAATTGAAAGGTGTTTATTATGCGATGGAATACCTTACCATGCAGAATAAATTAGTTGCAAAAGAAGATGTTCCGGCCGAACAGCTGATCAACGCAGAAGGTAAAAATGTATTGGTTATCGGTGGCGGCGATACCGGATCGGATTGTATAGGAACAGCTAACCGTCAGGGTGCCACGAATATTTTGCAAATAGAAATTTTGCCAAAACCAAAGAACCTTGAAGAGTTAGAAGATGTTTGGCCTGAGCCGTATCCTGTTGTTTTGAAAACGTCTTCATCTCATAAAGAAGGTTGTGAACGTCGCTGGTCTTTGAATACAAAACGTTTTATAGGTGAAAACGGAAAGCTTACAGCCGTTGAATTAGTCGAAATAGCG
>BNXH01000261.1 GCA_025999435.1 Bacteroidia bacterium
GCTTCTCCGAGTATGCTGAAAAATCTATTGTATAAAGATACCTCTGCCGCAGTACCATCCGAGAAGGCATCTAATTTGGCAGAAATGGTTTTACGTACTTCCAATAAAGTTTGTCCTTGCACATATATGCTTCCTATATAAGGGAATGTAATGGTGCCGTCTGCATAAACCGAGATAGGGCTGACTCCGCCGGCATCGTCCAATCCACGCGCCTGTTGATATACATCGCCGGATGTGCGGTCACTTATGTTTTGTCCCGAGAATCGAGGCATATAGCTGGAGAAAAGCTCAGCGGTTTCTTTATCTAATGTATAGACTACAATTAGCAACTGGTCTCCCGGGATTATCTTGTATTCTTCAGGATGCATTATTTTCATGGCTTATGCTTATATTAAGAATAAGTCGTGGGTACCTGTATATGGCATACAATCTATGATAATACTGGAAAGCAGAGGTACATCCAGTGTATTATCCGGATCGGTACCGCTCGGAAGTATTTTGCGCAATACCGAGAACCAACAAATCTTATTGCAATCATATGGATTGGTACAACGGACAGTGGAGAAACTCCCCCAAAAGATACATGTTGATTATTTTATCCAAACCAGATTTAAAACAATAAGCCAATATACAGATAAACCAATAGAGGTAGTAATAGACAGCCTGCAAACCGACTTGAAACCTGAAGCATACAACTACGTATACAATATTACGTATGTTGATGAAAACCAATGTCGCATCTCCTATAAAGAAAATCCGGAAAGTGATGAAGAAGTCTCTTTCAATGCTTTTTTCGATCAGGAAATTAACAACAAGCTGTTTAAAATCAAACTAAGAAAAACAAACAGTTTCAAACCCGATTTCCTCCCATTTAGTGTAAGGTTTCTAACAAACGACCAACTACTTGGCATGTACAACGGCAGAGTTGGCTCAGCTCTCAAATCAGAAGCTTCATCTGTCCTTATACTTTCAATGTCTGGTACCGACCCCGCAAAAGATATAGATTTCATGACCGCTCTTCTGAAAGAATTTCAGGACTATAACCTAACGTTGAAAA
>BNXH01000262.1 GCA_025999435.1 Bacteroidia bacterium
GCACGAGATATATTAGCATGAACATTTTGGTGTCAGCCATAAGCCCTGTTATGACCGAAAATATACATACTATGAGCAGTATGAATATTACGTTTCTTCTATTTCGATATTCTTCTATCCGGTAAAACATCAGATAAACCATTAAGGCCATTATGAGAACAGTTATCATAACTAATTCTCCGAACATGAGCCATCCCGGTTTAGCTTTTGTTCCCACTTTATCCGCGGCTTCGCTGGTATAGGAGTCAAGTATATTTTTTAGACGGGCATCGATAATTTCCCCTTTGTCTACAATTTTTTCACCATATTGTACTTCTCCTTCATACAAAGGGATTTGTTGGAGCCTGTCTTTTTTATCGTTGGACGATCTATCTTCATCGTAGTTGATATTAACTTCCAGATAGTCATTTAAGTTTATCGATTGAAGATGTTTTATATCTATATAAGGAGGCGCGTCATCTATAATTTTCTCATATGCTTGTTTTGGAGTATAAAATGAGGCCAGATATCTCGAATTTACAATGTTACTGTTGTTTTCGCTAAGGAGTAGTTGTTTTTTGGGCAACTGTTGTATTTTCTCGTAATCTCCAGGGGATATTATTCCGGCCTTATAGACTTCGTTAAGCTTTCTTGTAATATAGCTTATGTATTGATCCGGAACACTTTTCGCTTTAGCATCCGACTGAAATTGTGTCGAGGATTTTCTCGAAGTGGCAACATTTGTTTTGTAGTAAGGCAGGTATGTATGCATAATGCTGTCTTTTTCCTGCTGTATCTGTGCTTCAGATTTATGTATGTGAAATTTGAAAGGCGCTGTTAGCAGTCCATATTGCCAAGGTCTGTTTTCCGCATACGAATACCTGTATTTGCCTTCACGTGGCAAAAAAAACATTATAATTATAATAGTAAGGATAAAGAATACAGGAGTAGGAATTTTGATCCTTTGCCCAATTTCTTTAATCTTGTCTATTTGAGCCATAAGTATATGGTTTTAAAATACAAATCTACAAGTTTATTTTTAATAGAATATAAAAATCTTGATAAAAGGGTAGCT
>BNXH01000263.1 GCA_025999435.1 Bacteroidia bacterium
AAAGGGGCAGTCATAGGCAAAATCATCACCCGTCCGGGAGAAAAAGCAACACTCAAAGATCCGTCCAATATATTCACAGTCAATAAAGAAGGTTATATAACTCTCAAGAAGAATGTATCTATAACCGAAAAGTCGCCGGAATGTTATCAAATAACATTACAAAACAATAAAGGAGAAAAGAAAACTTTAGCATTGGTAAAAGACAATTTTATACGCAATAAGGTTATCGCCCATCGCGGAGCTTGGAAGAATCAAGACGCAAGCCAAAATTCAATAAAATCCTTGAAGAAAGCTATTGAACTAGGCTGTGAAGCAGCAGAATTTGACGTATGGCTATCATCTGATAATATTCCGGTTTTGTCTCATGACCCATCAATAGGAGAAAAGAATATAGAAGAAACCACCGCAGAAGAATTGGTTAAGATACCCCTTGAAGACGGAGACTTTGTTCCCAGCCTCGAACAATATCTACTTCACATAAAAGGCCAGAATAAGACCCGCTTAGTGTTGGAAGTAAAAGCTTCTCAAAAAGGGAAAGAACGTTGCGAAGCTGTCGCTGATTCGTCTGTGCAATTAGTACATAAGCTGGAAGCACAGGCATGGGTAGACTATATAACATTCAATTTTGATGCCGCGATACGCATGCGCGAATTAGATCCTACCGCAAATATACTGTACCTGGAAGCGGATAAAAGCCTTGAAGAATTAAAGGCAGCAAAGATATCGGGAATAGATTATCATTTTTCTCACTTCGAAAAAGACCCTGAGCTTGTTAAAAAGGCAAACGCCCTGAATCTAAAAACAAACGTCTGGACTGTAAATAAGGAAGAAGACATGAAAACCTACATCAATATGGGATTGGACTATATTACAACAGATGAACCGGAATTATTATTAAAGCTTGTGGGAAAGTAACAAGTAATGGAAAGTATTTATTACAACATAATTTTCGTTTTTGTCATGCTGACGATAGGAAGCATCTCTTGTCAGTTCCGCTTTTAAGGAACAAGATCCTTCGTGCCTCAGAAACAACGTTCGGCAGA
>BNXH01000264.1 GCA_025999435.1 Bacteroidia bacterium
ACGAATCTCTGATAGGAATAGAGAAGCTGGGAGTAAAAATAAGCAAGGAATAAATAAAAGAAAGCGGGTGTTATTAGAAGACTACACCCGCTTTTTTCCTCGTACTATTGAAAAACCTCAAAACCTATTCACCCAAATTATTTATCTTCTGTTTCTTTCACTTGATGCTAAACGATAGCTACTGTTAGACGATGAACGTGTCGATTTAGTATCCTTATTGTTTGATCTTACCGAAGGACGGCTGCCTTCTTTGCTTCTGTCCGGACGGCTATTATTGTTTCCGTAATCCGGACGGTTATTGTCCTTCCTGTTGTTATCGTACTTCTTATCATTGCCTCTATTCCTGTCCGGATTGTTGTTTCCGTAGTTATAGTCGCGGTTCGGGCGAACGCTGTTACCCTTATACTGGTTATCCCTGCGGTCATAATTGTAATTCTTATAATCGTATCTATAATCGCGTTGCGATTTGCTCTTTGAGAACCATACTACCTTATTGCGGCGACTGTCATGGTAGCGGTTGTCGCGGCTGTCGCGTATAACTACCTGATTGCGGTATCCTCTGTAACGGGCATAATCTCTGTAATGGCTATGGTGATATCTCCAAGGATCATTCATATTCAACACTACTTTATACATTCCGTACAAATCGTAGTGACGATACGCATATGGAAGATAACGGGCTGAGATCCAGTGTCCACGATCGAAATAGTAGAACAACGACATATTTACATCGTAGTAGCAGTCAATATCAGGAAGGTAGTAATAGTTCACATAGTCATACCCTACCGGACCCCATGCAGGCTGACGGCCTATATTGATGTTGATGCTTATATTTTGAGCTTCTACCGGATTATTAAAAGATGCTATTCCTATTAATAATGCAAATGCAACGATAAACTTTTTCATAATGCTGCGTTTTAAGAAGGTGAATACTTTTTATTTTCATCTCTTTGTACCTTTGATATGATTTTCACCAAAAAGATTAATCACAATTCATCTCTTTAAACTTTATTAACATAGTAAAATCCTTCAAATACAGGT
>BNXH01000265.1 GCA_025999435.1 Bacteroidia bacterium
CTATGAAAAGAATCGCCTCGTCGGTGATACGTTTGTCCAGTTCGCGGCGGTCGTCATTGTAATGGTCAATGTTCGCGCTTTTCTCGCGGGCATCTTCTATACTGTTAGCCAATAGCAGATCGACGGCCTCTTTGCCTTTCATCATCCGGCCTGAAGCGTTGATTCGTGGTCCTATTTTGAATATGATGTCGTTTACGGTTATACTTTTGTAAGTGAGTCCGCAGATATCGATAATTCCCTTCAAACCCAGGCTAGGGTTCGAATTTAGCTGCTTAAGTCCATAGTAGGTGAGTATCCTGTTTTCGCCTGTTATGGGAACAATGTCCGATGCAACACTAACCGCCACCAAATCCAGGAGATCCTGTATTTCAGAAAAGTCTATTTTGTTGTTTTGCGCCAAAGCCTGAACCAGCTTGAATCCTACTCCACACCCCGAAAGATGTTCGTATGGATATGTCGAGTCGATACGTTTTGCATCTATAACGGCTATAGCATCGGGTAAGACCTCATCCGGCATATGATGATCGCCTATAATAAAGTCGATTCCTTTACTTTTTGCATATGCCACCTTTTCAACGGCTTTTATCCCACAATCAAGCGCTATAATAAGCTTTACGCCCGTTTCTTCGGCGTAGTCGATACCTTGTTCGGATATACCGTATCCCTCGTCGTAACGGTCAGGGATATAGTAGTCCAGGTTTGTTGTAAATTTCCGTAGAAATTTGTAAACAAGTGCAACAGCAGTCGTTCCGTCTACATCGTAATCGCCATATATCAGGATACGCTGTTTTTGTCCCAGTGCTTTTTCTATTCTCTTGATAGCTTTATCCATATCGGGCAACAGGAAAGGGTCGTGTAAATCTTTCAAATTCGGGCGAAAGAATTTACGGGCATCTTCTATCGATGAAATGTTTCTTTGTACCAAGAGTTTGCATAGAACCGGGCTTATGCCTAATTTCTTAGCAAGCTCATCTCTTTGCTCTTTTTGCTGGGTTGTTAGGTCTTCGTAATTCCATTTGTAAATCATTTTATATCGTTTT
>BNXH01000266.1 GCA_025999435.1 Bacteroidia bacterium
AAAGTATAAGACTTGTCATTTACAATATAAGTCTTTATGCCATCCCTGTTTTTTATGCTGATGTCGTATGATACAGGGAGGGCGTATTGGATTTTTCCGCCATCACCTATCATGCTCATCACCACTAGTTCACGTTTGTCTTGTTTGGTAGCCGGATTGTCTTGTTTTACATCCAATTTACTCTGGACACTTTTTATTTCCGGTAAAATTTCCGTACTTTTGTTCGCAGGCACATCCAATAACGGATTCATTGCGGGGCGGGCAAAGGCATACACGGCGAGTGTAGCCAGCGGAAGTGCCAATAGCAGCTTCAGTCGCGCCCATTTCTTTGATTCATTTTTTAACATCATAGTAATTCTCTTTTTAATTTTACTGTGATTGAAGCTGTTGGCTAGAGTGTAGGAGCTTGCGCCAACGGCTTTTTTCACTAATAACAGTTGATATTTTGTTGCATCGATGCCTGACCTTAATACACTTATATCAGCTTGATATTCATGTATGTCTTCTAAATCGCGTTTGAGCAGCCACGCCGCAGGATTGAACCACTGAAAGAGCAAGACCGCTTCCATAAACAGGACGTCCCAGGAGTGCCTGTGGCGGATGTGAGCCAATTCGTGGGTGACGATTTCGTCCGGATTATTTTTGTAATCGGAGCGCGTTATTACAATATATTTTCTCCAGCTAAACGGACAAATATTGCCGTCTACGATACTGAGTATATAGCCGTCGAAACGGATTTTCTGTCCCTTCACTATAATTTTCAGCATAGAAAAAACAGACCGGAGCAAAATTCCTAAGTTGATAACGAATCCGGTTGCATACACGAGAACGAAGATTGTTACCCAATCCAGAGATGTGCTTTTCCCTGCCTCCCCTGCAAATTCGGGAGCCGGCTTTTCAACTGAAATTTCTTGTCTGGCCGGAAAATAGGATGAAGAATACGATAGCGTTTCCTCTATTTGTACAAACGGAGCCTGTACAGGTGACACTTCATCTGTATTTATTTTCACTAGTGGCAAAATGAAACACACACATAC
>BNXH01000267.1 GCA_025999435.1 Bacteroidia bacterium
GTTGGCATTTGGTCACCTGGTATTGTTTTTATTTTTTTTCCATTTTCTAAGACAACCCAATTTCCTTTATCTTCATAGTTTACAACAGTTTTACCATTAACTGTTTTATCCCCATAAACACCTATATTGATGGAGAACATAACGGTGGGGTATATAATTCTTTCAATCACAATGCTTACGGATATTGTTATCAGAATCCTATAATTTATATTGACCCAAATGGGAAACAAAGCAATTTTACAAAGACAACCATTGATTGGAATAAGATTAAAACAAATTACGAGAAAGATGGTCAGAAAATAGTAAAAGAGGAAGGAAAGAAAATGGCTTTTTTAAAAGGCCAGAATACATGTGCCATTAAGTTATCCTATGCTTTAAATGAGTCAGGATATATTATACCAAAAAAATTAGCAACCCAAAAAAGAGATACGCAAGCTGGCTCTAAAGATAGAAATGGTACCTCATATAATTATATTTTAGGTTCTGAGGAAATGGGGGATTATTTGAAAGCCAAATTAGGAACCGCTGATTATAAGTTAATTGGTGTTACTCAAGATAATTATAAAGAATTCGTTAAGAAAATCGAGGCTATCGAAGACTTTAAGGGCTTTATTTACATGAAGGCTAATGATTCCAAGACATTTGAAGCAATGGGGCATGTTGATTTGATTTTCAATAAGAATAAATTTTTTGGAGGACAAGAAGCAAGGGTTTATGGGTCTGGTGAATCTTTGTCAACATATCTCAATTGGAATTCTGATCCAGGAATCTTCTGGAATACAAATGCAAAATTAGACGTATATATTTGGCAAATAAAAGATAAAAAGGCGAAAAAATGATGAAATATTTGTTTCTGTTTCTCTTCGTATTCATTTTTTGTTGTAAGCAAAAAGAAAAAAGTGACAATGTTCCCAATTTCTGTTTAGAAGTTACACGAAATAATTATGCATGTTTATATGTATACACAGATAACGTTGTTTATTATCCTCCGAGTGGCATCGAAAATGATTCTCTTTATTTAGAAACTTTTTCAAC
>BNXH01000268.1 GCA_025999435.1 Bacteroidia bacterium
TATACTCAAAAGTAATTAATTTGCGAGATTTCCAATAAAAACCGAACTTTGCCGTATGAGATACGAATTGTCCCCAACAGATATAGAGACATTGCACCGTTACCAACGTAATGTTAGAGGTAAGGAGTATATCAAAGTGACCAGCATTCTGATGCTCGCAAAAGGTTATTCACCAGAGAGTGTCTCTGAATGTTTGGGTATTGATACCTCTACGGTCTACCGTTATTGGTCTCTTTACACAGATGTTGGTTTGGACACTTTTTTAGAAAACCGTCATAAAGGCTATTGGGGTATGCTATCCAGTACACAATTGAGCCAGTTACAGACCGAGCTCAAATTCCATATCTATACCGATTCCAAATCAGTAGCATTGTGGATTCAGAGCCAGTTTGGAGTCACATATACCTCTGAGGGTGTTGTAGACTTACTTAACCGGATTGGTTTTACCTACAAGAAGACCAAAGAAGTACCCTGCGAATGTGATGCGGACAAACAGGAATCCTTTGCCTCAGAGCTTTCGGAACTATTTGAGAACCTGGATGAAAAGAGTGTTGTTTATTACGCGGACGGAGTACACCCTACCCATAACTCCCGCTCCACATATGCCTGGATAGAGAAAGGCCAAGAATTGGAGCAACCAACAGTCAGCGGTCGTGACAGAGTCAATATCAACGGGATCATCAATGCCAAAGATGTAACTGATATGATAGCCATAGACTGTCAGAGTGTAAATGCCGAGTCGACTAAAGAACTCTATCAAAAGGCATTGGAAAGACATCCTCAAGCCGAGAAAATCTATATCATTTCCGATAACGCTCGCTATTACAAGAATAAAGAACTGACCAAATGGATAGAAGGAACTAAAATAGTGCGGCTATTCTTACCACCCTATTCGCCGAATTTGAATCTGATAGAAAGATTTTGGAGATTCTTGAGAAAAAAGGTAATCAACACGCACTTCTATCGAACTAAAGAATTATTCAGGCAGGCTATCGGGAATTTCTTTGAAAATATAGCTGAATATAAAACAG
>BNXH01000269.1 GCA_025999435.1 Bacteroidia bacterium
TGGCTTGAGGGAGGTATCTGCAAGTTGTAGCAATTGGCGAATCCGGTAAGTAAGGAGTAATCTCCTGCGTAATGTATAAAATCTTCTTTGTACCCATTTAATTTTCCTCTTCTGAATTGAGACTACAAAGATAATAAAAAAAAATCTTGTTTTTTGCAAACTTTGCATTACAAAATTTCATTACGATTAATGTCAAGGTTGTTTCATTAACATTTTTGATGTTATCCCCGTTAAAAAATAGCATAAAAAGTTCTTAATATTTCGAGATTCCATAATTATTTGCTTGCTTTGTACCCGCTTTTATTGCATAGGATAAATGGATATATTGAGAACTGTGAGAGAAGTGCAAGATGTGGTTTCATCTCTGCATTCGGAGGGCAAAACGGTTGGATTTGTTCCCACTATGGGGGCATTGCACGAGGGGCATTTTTCTTTGGTGAGAAGATGCGTCGCTGATAACGATATTTGCGTTGTTAGTATATTTGTCAATCCAACTCAATTTAATAACAAGGAGGATCTTCTGAAATATCCGAGAAATCTCGACAGAGATGCTCAATTCTTAGAAAAAGAAGGTGTTAATATCATATTTGCACCCTCCGAAGAAGAGATATATCCTGAGCCGGATACTCGTCAGTTCGATTTTGGGCTGATAGATAAAGTGATGGAAGGTGTTCACCGTCCGGGACATTTTAACGGAGTGGCGCAGGTTGTAAGTCGTTTGTTCGATATAGTAAAGCCGGATAGAGCCTACTTCGGAGAAAAGGACTTTCAGCAGTTGGCTGTTATCCGGGCTATGGTGAAACAGTTGGAATTGCCTGTGCAAATCGTTCCGATGCCCATCGTTCGGGAAGAAAGCGGTTTAGCCCTGAGTAGCCGGAACGAACGTTTAACTCAAAAGCAAAAAGGAATAGCTGTTGCTATATCCAAAACATTATTTGAAAGCCGCGAATGGATAGCAGACTGTACAGTCGCAGAAGTTTTGAAAAATGTTACCGATACTCTCAATGCTTATGATGAGCTGGAGGTAGA
>BNXH01000270.1 GCA_025999435.1 Bacteroidia bacterium
GCTTCACGCCTGAAGCCGAATAGGTGTAATAGTTCTTGGCCTTTACCGATGAACTGTTGATCACCATTTGTCTCGGTAAATTTAAGGAATTATATTGGATTTCGGTTATCCCTTTATTCAAATCCGAATATAATGCCCCGTTTTTGTTGTAGGTATATTCTATTGTCCCTCTCGTTGTGGGCTTATCCTTAAAATCTGCCGATTCGGCAATACCGACATTCACCCCTGCATCGCCTGTCCACGTCAACTGGTTGCCGATATGATCCATGGTCAGGTTATCCACCAAGCCGTAGGAGGTACTGCCGTTTCCTGCATCTTTCTTGCCGTAACGTTGCAAGGTTTTGATATTGCCGTGCTTGTCGTAGGAATTTTAACTAAAAAGTAACAGAAGTAACAACTTTTTCATTCTTTCTTTTATCACTTTTCCTGTCAAACTAACCATATATAAGATAAATAGCCCTGCAAATTAATGACAACCGCAGGGCTATTTGTTTATCCTTACTCAAGGCGGAGCCTTGTTTTAGCTCCGACGTGGCAAAACGCTACGCCGAACGGAGGGATATATTATCTCTCCTTCAAACCGTTTCTATAATATTTAGAAGTAGAAATGATTCTCCAGATAAAAAGGAACAACACCAAACATTCTCAATTGTTTTTACAGGAGCAGGAGCATATTCATCCATTTTTATTTCTTGTCTTAATTGCATAATGTCTTCCTTTAGATATATTGAAGAGTCCAAATATTCGCCCCATTTTTTTAATGAATTAAGTAAATTTTCCTCTACATATTGGCTTATATAAGTCCCGCCTCTATATTCTGCAATAAATGTATATTTTTTCATCATCTATTTCCTTTTGCATGAATAGAATTACTTTGTATGGTTCCGTAATCAGCTATCATAACCAGTAACTCAATATCAGAAAAATAGAGTAAACATATTTCATCTGAAATTCCATACCAAATATAATCCCAATAATCTTGTAGAATATATGTTTCAATCTTATCAATACTATTATAATTCCATA
>BNXH01000271.1 GCA_025999435.1 Bacteroidia bacterium
TTGCCGTTTTCATTATGGTTCAGACGTTATCTATTAAATAAACAACTAGAAGAAGAGTTATGAAAAAAATATTACTTGTCTTGCTTACTTTGTCTTTTGCTGCAAGTCTTTTCTCACAGGAAGAATACAAACATCAGTATAAAGTTAAAGTTGGGGATACTGCTCCCGATTTTGAAATGAGCTTACCAAATGGTCAAAAAGTGAAGTTGTCTTCGCTCAGAGGCAAGGTAGTTATGCTGCAATTCACTGCCAGTTGGTGCGGAGTATGCAGAAAGGAAATGCCACATATAGAAAGTGAAATCTGGTTGAAACACCAAAATAATCCGGATTTTGCACTATTCGGTGTCGATAGAGACGAGCCGGCTGAAACAGTTCTTAAGTTTACAGAGTCGACAGGCGTGACATACCCTATCGGGCTCGATCCCGATGGAGATATATTTGGCTTGTATGCCGATAAGAAGGCCGGTATTACACGTAATGTCATTGTAGATAAGGCTGGTAAGATAGTGATGCTGACAAGACTTTACGATGTAGAAGAGTTTAATGAAATGGTGAAAGTAATAAATTCGTTATTAGAGGCTCAATGAGTATTGTTATCATCAAATATAATGCGGGAAATATCTTTTCTGTAGAGTCGGCATTCAAAAGATTGGGTATAGATGCTGTCGTTTCGGCGGATTTGGAGATAATAAGGAAAGCCGATAAAGTTGTTTTTCCGGGGGTGGGAGAGGCAAGTACTACAATGCGGCATATGCACCGGTTGGGATTAGATGCTTTAATTCCATCATTAAAACAACCTGTTTTAGGTATTTGTCTCGGCATGCAGCTGATGTGTGCACATTCCGAAGAAGGTGATGTCGATTGCCTGGAAATATTTGATGCGGAAGTAAAACGTTTTGTTCCGCAAAAACATGAGGACAAAGTACCTCATATGGGTTGGAATTCTATCACTGACGTGAAGAGCCGAATGTTTGATAACTCTATGGAAAGAGAATTTGTCTATTTTGTCCACAGTTACTATGTG
>BNXH01000272.1 GCA_025999435.1 Bacteroidia bacterium
TTTGTGGATCATGTTTAAGAGTTTTGTGAATTCAAATGTAGTAAAATTGTTTTATACTTTTCCTTTCTAAATTCTCAGATTTTTATCCAACGCTAAAAAAAACTTCAGATATATTCATCTGATGGCCTTATGCAGTTCTTCAAACTGAAATTATAGTGATCTCAAGCAGGAAAGATCGGCAAAATATTAATAACTTTGGTCAAATTTCTTTACAAAAGATATATTTGAATGGAAAACTTACAACAAGCGACGGATGATTTTATCGAGGCCATGTCGTCTCCATTGTCTTCAAATGAAGAAGTGAATTCTCTTTTACAAGGATGTTTTAAACATTTGGCGGATGCAAGTAAAGAGGATGTGAACTTCTTTATGAATAGTCGTAGCTTTACTGTTCAACGAACCTTTAAAAACCTGAGAGCAAGTATAGAAATAGAGGAAGAATTAACTTCTGAAGAAATAGATAATTGGCTGAGATAAGTATGGAGAAAACGATCTTTTATACCCCTGATATACTTACTGATCCGGAATTGCCCTTTGAAGAAGCCCGGCATTGTATAAAAGTATTGAGAAAAAAGGAAGGTGATGAAATCCTTTTGGCAGATGGGAAAGGTAATTTCTATGACGCGGAGATTATACAGGCAAACCCGAAGCATTGCATTGTCAATATTGTAAAATCAATTCCTCAGAAGAAAAACCGGAATTTCAATTTACAGATAGCATTTGCTCCGACCAAAAATATGGATCGTGTAGAATGGTTCGCCGAAAAAGCGACAGAAATAGGAATAGACTGTTTCTCTCCTATTCTCTGTCAACACTCTGAAAGAAAAGAAATAAAACTTCAGCGCATTGAGAAAATACTTGTGTCGGCAATGAAGCAATCGCAGAAAGCGTACCTCCCCCGATTGGATGAAATGCAATCTTTCTCCCAATTTGTAAAACAGGAATTTGACGGACAAAAGTTTATAGCACATTGTTACCCGCAAGAAAAACCGATTCTGAAAGAGGTTTATAAAAAAGGGA
>BNXH01000273.1 GCA_025999435.1 Bacteroidia bacterium
ATATCAGACAGAAAAGAAAAGAATGATTGGACAAGATTTGATCTACCGTTTATTTATACCGAAGAAATAGATTATTCCCGGTTCGATTATAAATTAGCGATCGTCCTATCCTCCAGCAAACGGGGAGCATTTTATGAAGGGGCTATAGGAAGCCTTCTTGTTGTTGACGAAATAGAAATAGTCACCGAGCCCATTAACTAAAAAGTAATACAGACAGATTATGCAATTATATAAAAAAATAGCATGGAGCGTTGTTCTATGTATCTCTACAACAGGAATAAAAGCCCAAACCGATATAGGATCTTTTTCGCACAAGATAATAGTAGGATACAACATTGGAGCTACATTACCAAACAACTTACCCAGGGAGGTACGCTCCATCGATGCTTATTGGCCTCAGTTTACACCTCAATTAGGATATAATGTTTCGTATCGTTTTACAGAAAGGTGGTCGGTAGAGAGCGGTATCGCATTAGATCTTAAAGGTATGGGAGTACGGGACAAAGTTAAGTATATGTATACCGACGTGAATATGGATGGGAACAATATTAAAGGTTATTTTACCGGACGTAACGAAACTGAAGTAAAAATTACATATGCAACCATTCCAATACGTCTTTCTTATCACTTAAATGACACCTGGAGCCTGAAACTTGGTGCTTATGCGTCATATCGCTACAGCTCTGAATTTTCAGGGACTGTTTGGGATGGTTATTTGAGAAAAACAGAGGATAAAGACATTATTAATAGTGAATTGATAAACATTGGGGAAAAAGATATTGCTATTTTCGATTTTGGAAAAGACTTGAGATCCTTTGATTTCGGCCTCTCTATGGGATTCGAACATAGCTTTAATAGAAAATTCGGCCTCTTTACAGAAGCAACTTATGGCCTCACACCTATCTTTCCCAAAAATTTTACCCGGCTAACCAGAAAGAAGAAAATGCCGTCGGAAAAGAACTATATTGCAGGCCCTGCTCATTCTGGGGAGAGAATCCATGTACAAATCCAAACACATA
>BNXH01000274.1 GCA_025999435.1 Bacteroidia bacterium
TTTCAGGGGATTTCGTTTTCCCACCCAAGGCGTTGCCATTGGGCTATATTATGTAGCCCCTTCAGGGCATCAAGGAAATAAACAGGCTGAAAGCCTGATATATTCCAGCCCGGGGTAACACCCCGGTGAGATGACAACCGAAGGAACTGCGCCCTGTAAGGGCCCCCTGCTGGCGCGGACTTCTAGTCCGTGTCTTGCTCAATAGAGCAAAAGGTTTGCTACGCAACACACAGAAGGGACGTCTGCGCGAGCGGAAGGCTAGTCCTAAATAAGCGTTACAGGTTTATTTAGGACTAGTCAGTTCTCTATTTATTTTTTAGTATACTTCGCAACACAGCCTTCAATACAAGGATAGTATACATACAAGACCGAATTTTTAATTTCGAAATGAATCTCAACAGATAAATGTTTGCTTTTGGACGGCGTAATAATTCCTGATGCCTCTGAATTTTCGGTAATTCTATATACTCCGTGACTAGAAGAATTTGAATCAATCGTGTTTTCAGAAAGGGAGCCGTTTGACGTGATCTCGAGGTTCTTCTTAAATATCAACGTCTTGTTGCTTTCGACCTTTTGGAAAGTACCGCTTCCATCTCCCGGATCATTATTTATTTCTTGTAATTTCCATGTACCGATTAAATCGAGAGGAATACCCTTGTCGTCAGATGAACAAGAAAATAATAACATCATAGTACAGAAGACAGCTAACACTTTTTTCATCTTATCAGGTTTTTAATGGCTATATATATATGATGCGAAAAGATGTAAAAAAGTTGCATGAGCTTATTATTTTGATTTGTAAAAATCTATTGCTTTGTTTTTGTATAATCTGTAATTTTGTAATCATTTCAATCAAACACCTTGCTTAAAGTCCGAAAAATAGAATTGTTGGCTCCGGCAAAGAATCTGGAGTGTGGTATCGAGGCCATCAATCATGGCGCCGACGCCGTATATATCGGTGCGCCTAAATTTAGTGCAAGGGCGGCTGCCGGAAATACGTTGGAGGATATAAAGG
>BNXH01000275.1 GCA_025999435.1 Bacteroidia bacterium
AAGTAGAAAGAATGCAAAACAAAAGCTAATAGCTATAAGCTTTAAATAAAATTATGAACAAAAAAATCTTACTGACCGAAAACGACATTCCAAAGAATTGGTACAACATTGTAGCGGATATGAAAAACAAACCGCTTCCGCCACTCAATCCTCAGACAAAAGAAGTATTAAACCCCTCCGACCTGGAGCCTGTATTTGCCAAAGAGCTTATCAAACAGGAACTTTCGCAAGAGAGATGGATCGAAATACCCGACGAGGTAAGGGAGCTCTACAAAATATGGCGGCCAACCCCGCTTGTAAGGGCTACCGGATTGGAAAAAGCGCTAGGAACACCGGCTCATATTTACTTCAAAAACGAAAGTGTAAGCCCTGTAGGTTCGCACAAGCTGAACTCGGCTTTGCCACAGGCGTATTACAATAAAATGCAAGGCATCGAACGCCTGACAACCGAAACAGGAGCCGGACAATGGGGCGCAGCTTTGAGCTTTGCATCCAGCGTATTTGGTCTCGGACTGGATGTATATATGGTAAAAGTAAGCTACGGACAAAAACCCTACCGCCGCATGATGATGCAAACATGGGGTGCCAATGTAGTCGCTTCGCCAAGCAACACAACCGATTCGGGAAGAAGCATATTAGCCAAAGATCCCGACAACTCGGGAAGTCTGGGTATCGCTATTTCCGAAGCTGTGGAAGCAGCCGTAAAAGGCAAAAACACGAGGTATACGCTGGGCAGTGTGCTCAACCACGTTATTCTGCATCAGAGCATTATCGGATTGGAAAGTGAAAAGCAAATGGAGATTGCCGGAGAATATCCCGACATCGTGATCGGATGTTTCGGTGGAGGTTCTAACTTTTCGGGAATCAGCTTCCCTTTCCTTCGCCACAAACTAACTGACGGTAAAGATATTCGCGTAATAGCGGCCGAACCTGCAAGTTGTCCGAAACTGTCGAGAGGTAAATTCGAGTACGACTTTGGCGATACTGTCGGACTAACGCCTCTATTGCCGATG
>BNXH01000276.1 GCA_025999435.1 Bacteroidia bacterium
GCTTATATAATATCTGTTGAACTTGCAAATGATTTAATGAATCATATTTAAAATGGAGTTTATCCTTTTCCCATATTTTTATTTTATAATCTTCCATATTTACGATTTACATCTATTTTATTTAATTGGAATTGCACCAGACTTCCCCCCAGAACCTCTTTTTCCGTCTGTGTAATCCCACCAATTAACGTGTGGACCACTTTCAGGATCTCCTGCTGGTCTATTCGGATGGCCTGGATCAAGCCTGTAACCCTTTTTTGAATCTCCTCTTTGAGGACTACCCATTTTGCCCGACTCTCCCTTAGGAAGGGAACCTCCTACCTTTTCTTGAGCTTCTTTTACAGCATCTTTTGTACCGGATAATGTACCTTTATCTTTTCCACTTGATGAACTAGAACTTCCACTAGAATTCGCTTCCGACACTCGTCCTTTTTGGGATGAAAGACTGTTGGCGCCAGAAGTAACCGTACCTACGCCATGAATCACTTTTACCCCTCCATCTACAATAGCCGGAACAGAAACAACTGCTGCTGTTCCACCAGAACCAACTGTTGCTGCCGAACCTGCAACAACCTCTGTACCTCCTACGACTGATTCTATAGTACCTATACTTATACTGATGAGATCACCGACGTCCTGTCCTAAATTGTATGCTTTTGCATTGGAATACACACCTGTTTCCCGTAAATTTGTTGTACCTAAAGCAGCATTATCAGTAACAGCTCTAACTGCTCCGTTTGCAAAACTCAAGACTGCACCGCCTGCTGCTTTTGCTGTACTCTTTATTTTTTCCCATGAAGGAAAAGGCCATTCGCCATTAGGATCGGTATATAATAATGGATTATTGAAACAATACGCATACGGCGACCACGAATACCCTTGTTCCGCCAGCGGATCTACAGTCGTAAACCTGCCTATTGCTGCATCCATATACCTTGCTGAGTAGTCATACAGATTTAATCCGTACATCGGATCCAGTTCCTTGCCATTATACTTATATGGCTGGTTCG
>BNXH01000277.1 GCA_025999435.1 Bacteroidia bacterium
AATGTTTCATCTGATTACTTGTAAATTATTTAAATATCAGCGATTTTCATAAATAAAAGCTATTATAGAAGTGATCTAGACTAATTTAAATTAGTCTAGACGACTTCAATACTTTAAATGTACTTCGCATACAATAACTCAATTAAAGTTTCAAAATTATTTACCATTGAGTTATCTGCCGCTACGCAAAATACGGCTAATCAGCGCTAACAAAACTTTTGACTGCTTTTTACAATTATTTTTATTACCTTTACCTGTACAAAACCAAGATCTCTATAAACAACCGTATGCAAGTCAAAGGTTTACATACAACGTTCAGGTATCGTTTATCAAGCCGGAACAGGGGAAATACAGGTAACGGTTTAGTAACTGTACCCTGTCAGTTTCGATAACATATTGTGTTATATATTCCGGCTCGATTCCTACAAGGCTGAGTTCTTCTAATGCTTCGCGCATGGCTGCTGCTTCAGGAGTCTCGTTTAAGTTGATGTGTCCTGCCACCGAAGAGTCCCATCTATTAGGCTGGACATCCTTTGTCGCAGATCGTTTTTGAAGGAATAATTCGCCTTTACTGTTGAATATATGTAGATGAATCACTGGGTGTAGCAGCTTGGAGCCATCGTGACAAACACTTCGAGGCGCTTGTCCGATAACATATCCTGTTTCATCTACTAATGGAAAGATTTCTTCTTGTATCATATATTGCTTTTGAACAAAATATTTTCAGATCGCCCGTTTTTGTATATCATAGCATCGTTTTTAATACCCTTTCGCAAAGATTCTTTCTGCTCGTCGGGCAAAGATACTATATCCTTACAGGTTTCACAGCAGCAGCCATTCATTTTTTCCGCAACCGCATCAAAATTTTGACCCCTACTGGAATAAACAGTCATCAGTAAACAGTAGTTAGTCGTCAGTAGTTAGTTAGCAGTCAACAGTCGACAACTTGTACCTCGTATCTCGTCTACTCGTAACTTTTAACTAAAAGTCAATACCCACAAGCAACTTT
>BNXH01000278.1 GCA_025999435.1 Bacteroidia bacterium
CTTACCCTTATATGCAACTACATCTTTTCGCAGTGATTTTAAATTTTCATGCGGTATTTGTATCATCCGTACTCCTTCAGAAAATGATTTAAGTTCAAGATTTCGTGGTATTGACCAGAAACCTTTTCCCCATGTTGAAGGAACTTTAGGCGCATAATCCCAATATGCAACCCACCCCATTGTTGTAACATTTTTCAAAACATTATTATAATCCTGAAATACACGCGAAGCGTAATAATCCATGCCATAATCCACATATAATGGTTGTTCCGGATGTCCGTCCATTAGTTTAAAGGAATTTCCGTCAAAATCTCCAATGAAATATTGTTCCCTTGCCCAATTGATGGAAACAACCAATACCCATTTTTTATTATTCGGGTCGCCATCAATCGAAAGCTGAAATAGGTCGGGGCACTCCCACGAGCGTTCAGTATCACCTTTTGGACCGAAATCGCTCATCCATGTCCAATGTTTTAAATCAGAAGAAGAATAAAATCTTATTTTCTTCTCCAAGGCTAAAGCAACTACCATTACCCATTTTTTTGTCGGTTCATGCCAAATGACAGTAGGGTCGCGAAATTCTGTACTGCCTATATCAATTACCGGATTTTCATCATAATATTGGAAGGTTTCACCATTATGACTGTAAGATATTCCCTGAGATTGGTTTTTAGTTTCATGATCAAATATTGTATAATTGGCAATCATTGCATTTTCTCCAAATCCGGCTGTGTTATCTTTATCCACTAAAACCGAACCTGTAAAATATCCAATCTTTCTAGGTTCTCCTTTCATCACTTTTTCCGATACTTCTCTGTAATGAACTAAGTCGTCCGAGACAACTTTTCCCCACCAAAACAACTGATATTTCCCCTGGTAATAAATAAATCCGCAAGGATCTCCTATCCACCCTTTTTGGGGGCTAAAATGAAATTGCGGCCTATATTTCTCTTTATACAGTTCTTCTTTATTTTGTCCACTAATTCCTAAACAGAATAATAAAA